>CABHPA010000017.1 GCA_902168245.1 Candidatus Melainabacteria bacterium | reverse complement strand
GCGTTGCCGTTCAGGGTGTCGTTGACACTACCTTGGTTGCTGTTGTCGCTGGTGGTGCTGTTGTCGTTGTTGCTATCAACAGCGTTGCCGTTCAGAGCGTTGTCAACATTGGTGCTGCTGTCGCTGTTGGTGCTGTTGTCGCTACCGCTGTTGTCGGTGTTGCCAACTGCATTGCCGTTCAGGCTGTCGCTTACTTGGGTTTGGGTAGCGTCGTCGCCAGCGCCAGCGCCGTTGTCAGCGAAGGATTTAGCGGTAACACCAGCAACCAAGCTCAGGGAAAGAGCAAGGGTTAACAGTTTCTTGTTCATTTAAGGTAATTTCCTATTTCCAACTTTAACTTTTATAGTGAGAGGTAAAATACTAACCTCACCCTATATTCGTTCATCAACTCCAACTGTCAATCCCATGGCTGAGTTTGTATAGTTCATATATTCTGCCTTGCTGTGAGAGAATAAATCAAAAAAATAAAAAAACAATTTAAAGGTGTTATGTTTGTAGTTCTTTTGCTGGGAATCATTGTCCTTGTGGAAGGGAAAGCACTTTTTTCTGATTTTGAAAAGAATTAAAAAAAATATTTTTTTCTAATACTGGTGTCAGTATTTTCAGTTAATCGTAGTAGTGGTTATATGCCCGACTTGGCTAGGGGAACGCTGGTTAAGGGTAGTCGATTTTCTATGAATGTAGTTTTAAAAAATGTTTGAAGTTTGAAAGCGCAAAGGGGATTCTGAAAATCGAAATGCAATTCTTTTTGTAAAAGCAATCAAAAAGAATCAAACTTTTGACGAATGCCCCTCTATTTAAAGCTGAAATCCAAGATTTGAATGCTTTATGAAACCGTAGCAGTATGCCAAGCCCCGTCAGTGTGCTTTTTTTGTGTTTTTGGAAGTTTAATCTCTGAATTATTTCGGTATTCTTTCTATAAAGAAAGATGAGCCTTGCATTATAAGCGTTGGGTTTTTCGCTGGATGAGTACAAAGCCGATAATGGCCATAATCAATAGGGGCATCCAGGAGACAATGGCCAGATAAGTCGGCTGGGAAAGCGCCCCGCCCAGATCGATAAAGTAAAAGCGCCCAAAGCTCTGGAACGAGTTGTTCAGCATATAAAATACAAACAGCACGATGATGGCGTAGAGAAAGCCCCGGTTGCTGCCCTGCCGGGGCGGCGTCAGGGACAGGGGAACCGCGCTGAGAATGATGATCAGGCAACTGAGCGGCCAGGTCAGCTTGGCCCAAAGGCGCAGGTAGGTGTTGTTTTTTACCTTTTTGCCAAGCGATTCCCGCTTCTGGATGACCGACCATAATTCCGAAAAGCTTTGTTGATCCGAGTTGGCCTCAATGCCCTGCTTTTTGCTGCGCATGGCTTCTTTCTGGTTGCTTTTCTCCGCCTGGCTTTTAATCATGTCCTGCAATTTAAACTGGTAGCTTTCCAGATGCCCGGCGGAGGACTGGTTTCTGTCCTTGGCCACGATGTAGGCGTTCACGTTTTGGAGATCCCAGCCGTTTTCCGTATCCCAAACGCCGGAGCGGGATTGGAAAATCTGCATCACATCCGGCTTGGACAGGTCGATAATGGTGCTGTCCCCCAGCTCGTTGCCTTCGTAGCGGCTTACGTAAATCATCTGGGTCAGGTTGTGGAAGCGATCGTAGCTTTTGAACATGAAACTGTTTCCGTTGGTGGGCAGTGTCCCGTTCTGGATGGCCTGATCCCGCAACTGGGAGGTTTTGACATTGCACCACGGCACCACGTAATCGTTCAGCCAGTAGGCTAGGCCGCTGCAAAACAATCCCAGTATTACGGCGGGAACCATTAAGCGCCACAGGCTGATTCCGTTCATGCGGAAGGCGATAATCTCAAAGCGGTTGTTCATCTGGTTAAAGACCATCAGTACCGCCAGAAATGTGCTGGCGGGCAGCATTAGCGCTACCGAGCGCGGCAATTGCAAGCCGACCATGGTCAGCAGGGTGCTGAAGGGGATGCCGTACTTCTGCACTTCCTGAATGAACTTGAGTAGGGTGTCCGAAAAGAAGGCGATCAGCGTGAAAACGACGATACCCAATAGGAAGTAGTCGAACAGTTGCTTCAGGATGTAGCGATCAACGAGCTTGGGGCTTAGGACAGACATGCGGTTACCAATCGTTTTTGGGGATGCCGGGCTTTGGCGGGGCGCGGAGGGCCGTAACTGTGAATATTGCGCGCAGAACTTGCCCAGCGTAACAAGACTATGCTTATGATAAAATCAAATCGATTAAAAACAAAGTGCCTGACGGTAAAAGGCGTTTTTGCCCACTTCGTCCGGCATGCGGATTTGGTCAGGCGGTCGAGCGGAAAATCGACCCAGCAAAATCGACTAGATATAGAAGGAGCCCGCCCATGGGAAATGTATTGAACGTTACGGACGCCAGCTTTGAGCAGGAAGTAAAACAGGCCGACACCCCTGTATTGGTGGATTTCTGGGCGCCCTGGTGCGGGCCTTGCCGCGCGCTGGCCCCGGTAATTGACGAGTTGGCTTCCGAGTACGAAGGCAAGGTGAAAGTGGTGAAAGTAAACACCGATGACTGCCTGCAAATCGCCCAGAACTACCATATCAGCGGTATTCCCACCCTGATTATCTTCAAGGGCGGCGAGCCGGTGGAGCAAATGGTGGGCAACCATAAAAAATCCACCCTCACCGAAGTGCTCAACAAGCACCTGAACAACTAGCTTCAGTCCTTCGGGGGAACCATCCATTTCCTGCGAAAACGCGGCGCTTCGTTTGCAAGCGCTGCGTTTTTGCCCGCTTGGGCAAAAAGATATTCTCTGGTCGGCATGAGGTGAATTTTGAGATGTGGCGGAAGGATTGAGCTTAAATAGGCTGTAAAAAAAGCCCGCATATGAGCACATATGAAAAGGGAAAGCCCTATGCCTGGGCTTTCCCTGATGAATCACACGAAATTGGAGAAAAAAAGGAAGTCTTAAAACTGAATGGAATACAAAAGACGCTATTAAAGCTTTCTCTGAGTCCACATTCGTATCATTCCCCCAGGCATGGGGGGATAAACGTTTTATAAAGAAGCTGTTACAAAATGAACCTGGAATGCGTGTTCTTACTGTTGGGCCGGGCGCGGCGCGGGCTGTGGCTGGGCTGCGGGTTGCTGCATTTTTTGAATGTCCATCATGGCCTTAAAGCCGATATACACCAGCGAACACTTTTTGGCCGACGGCAGGTACAGGGCGCAATCGGCGCCCAGGCACAGCTCGTCCACGCTGGGGTTGCGAACGCTCAGTATCGGGCATACGGGGGTGCTGCTGGCCATCGGCTCATACCTTTCACTTCCTGCTGCCTTTTATTATGGAAGCGGCAAGGGGAAAGGGGCATCCATTAAACACAGGATTGCGCCGGTTTGGCTGAATCTTGCGCGGGATGCCAGGTTTAGATTTCTTCCCGCAAAAAGCGATGCACCCAGGAAAACAGGCTGGAAAGCTCAAACGGCTTGGGCAGGTATAAATCCGCGCCGGATTGCAGCACCCGCTGCCGGTTATGCAGCGAGGACGTGCATATAATACGAATGTCCGGGTATTGCTGGTGAATTTCCCCGGCCAGCATCAGCCCCGACTCCTGCTCATTCACCAGCGCGTCCAGAATCACCAGGTTCAGGCTCTGGCGACCGCTTTTTTCATCCAGCGCCACTCGCGCATCCTCAATGCTGCTGACCACTTCCGCCTCGTAGCCTTCCATTTCCAGCGTGGTTTTAAGTAAATATGCCAGGGCCGCATCGGTTTCCAGCACTAAAATGCCGGGTTTTTGCCGGTTTTTTTGCAGCGGGCCGCCCGCCAGCCGTAAGCGATCGCTTTGCCAGCTACAGCCGGGTTTCATGCGCGCCAGCGACTTCATTTGCTGGGCGGCGGTAAACAGGGCCATAAAAGAGTCAAACGGCTGGGTTTCAGTGGAGGCGATGCCGATACTCAGGCTGAGCAGCGACACCCTGCGGCTGATGTTATCAGAAATTACCGAAACCATATAGCCTTGCTTGCGGTCTTTTTCCGAATAAAAGTTGGGGGAGGCGTTTTCAAATTGTCGGCATAGCATGGCCGATATTTTTTCCGCCTTATCCGGGGTCGTGACCACCACAAAGTGGTTCTCATCGGTGTGGCTGATGAAATCGGGCATGATCATCAGTTGCAGCAGTAGGGCTGCAAAGGTTTTTAGCACCTGATATGAGGCCAGCTCCCCGTAAACTTCGCTATAGACCTCAAAGTGGTCCAGCTCTATGCTGAGCAAGGCCAGGGGTTTATGCTGGTTCAGTCGGCGCTGCACCACCTTGTTAGTAAACTGCAAGCCCGGCAGCCGGGTGATTTCGTTGGCCGAAAAGTCCAAATTCCGCCGCATATGCACCAGGAGCCGCACCTTGAATTCATCCATCGAGAGGTTTGGGCCTAAAATGTCATCGGCGCCCTGCACCATGTACTGTATGCGCTTCTCTTCCTCGCTGCTGCTCTGCACCACCAGCACGGGGCGGTATTTCACCACCAGTTCCCGTAGCCGGGCGCAATAGCCCAGCACGTCATCGCCCTTGGCCTCCAGATCATCGGCGAAAAGACAGATTAAATCCGGCCACACGCTATCCAGAATGGGTTGCAAGCTTTCCCCTTCCGTGCCAAGCCGCTCAGAGAACAAGGCGGTCAGCATCGTTTCCGGACTGAAGTCTTCCGTCAGGGTTTTTAAGCTTTCTTCGCCAGGGCTGCCCACGAAGAGGATCACCTGGAAGTCGCTCATTCGCCTTCCTCCGTGGCATAAAGCTTCCGACGGTGGGCGGCCTGCTTTTCGGGTGTCGCGGCAGGCAGGATCACCGAAAACGTGCTGCCTTGCCCCGGCGTGCTTTCCGCGAAAATTTGTCCGCCCATGGCCGTGGTAAGCGACTTGGTGATGTACAGCCCCAATCCGGTGCCTTCCACTTCCTGCTTTAGGGGGCTTTCCACCCGGTAGAACTTGGTGAAAATCTTGGGAAGCAGGTCTTCCGGTATGCCGCCGCCTTCATCCTTTACCGAAATACGGATTTGGGAATCGTCATTGGGAGCAAATTCACCCAGCACGTGTACGGTGCTGCTGGCCGGGGAGTATTTTACCGCGTTGTCCACCAGGTTAATCAGGATTTGCTCCAGCCGATCTGCATCCGCCCAGACTTCCAGATCTGCTGGCCTCACCTGTACTTCCAGATTGCGCGCCACGCCGGTTTTGGCCTGTATTTTGGCCTGAATGCTATGCGCCACCTTGTCCAGAAGGCGTTGAAGCGGGATGGGCCGGTAGCTCATTTCTACCCGGCTGGCTCCCAGCTTGGAGGCCGTGAGCAGGTTTTCCACCAGCCGGATCAGTCGGTCCGCCTGATCCTTGATGATGTTGATGAAACGCCGCTTTTCCTCGTCCGGTAATTGCGCGCCGTAGCTCAGTAGCGTGTCCGCAAAACCCTTGATGCTGGTGAGCGGGGTGCGGAACTCGTGGCTAACGGTACTTACAAAGTCGCTATGCGCCTGGGTAAGGGTGGTGTCTTCCGAAAACGGGTCAACCAGGCAGAGCGTCCAGTGGTTTTGCATGGGGCTGTGCTTGATTTTGACCCGCAACTCTTCGGCGCCGGAACTGTTTTCCACCCGTAAAAAGCCGCCATGAAAAGTGGCCCATTGCGGGTTCATCGGGTCGCAAGCGCTCATGCACAAGGCGCAGTCCGTTTTGGGCGGAAGCTTGAGTACATCCGCCAGTTTTTGTTGCAGCAGGCCGGAAGGCGCGTAACCGGACAACTCGCAGAAGGCGGGGTTGGCGTATTGAATCAGCCCCTCCCCGTCCACCGCCAGCGCGCCGGAGGTGAGCGCGTCCAAAAGAGAGCGACCGTCTGAGTCTAGAGGCTGGCCATTGCTCATAAGGTTTTCACCCTTGGGTTTGCCTGTAACGCGGTTAGCAACTGGTGCAAAATGGTGCCAGACGTCCCTTGCAGGAAGTAATCCACCATAAACGAGGTGAGGGCACTCATCTCCGGATTAATTTCAAATACGGTGGCCCCGGCCTCCTTGGCCGCCGCCGGAATACTGGCCGCAGGCTGCACTACCCCGGAAGTCCCGGCAATCAGCATTACATCCGCCGAGCTGGCCGCGTCAAACGCCTGGCTCAGGATAATTTCCGGCAGCATTTCCCCGAACCACACCACATCCGGGCGCACATACGAATTGCAGACCGGGCAAGTCGGCGGGGATGCATCCGGGTTTTCAAGCAGATCCAGGCTGACAGGATGGTTTTGCTCCAGGCATTTGTAACGAAAAATATTGCCGTGCAACTCCAGTACCTGTTTACTGCCCGCCCGTTGGTGCAGGTTGTCAATGTTCTGGGTAATCAGCGTAAAGCGGCTGAACAGGACTTCCATCTTCGCCAGTGCCACATGGCCGGGATTGGGTTGCGCGTCCCACACTTTGTTGCGCCGAAAATCGTACCAGTCCCACACCATTTGGGGATTGTTCAGGAAACCTTCCCGCGTGGCCAGGTCTTCCGCCCGGTAGTTGGCCCATAGGCCGGTTTGGGCGTCCCGAAAGGTGGGAATCCCGCTTTCCTTGGAAACGCCTGCACCAGTTAGCACCACAAAATTGCCCTGACGACCCAGGCAGTCCTGAAGGGCCGCCAAGGCGTTATCAAAACTGGAATCCGGCTGCATGGCTGATGCCTCTCTCTGTCAATCGCCAGCGTGTTTCTGAAAGCCCGAATCTAGCGAAGCTGCTTGCTGTTTTCCTTCAGCAGGGGGAAGCCCAGCGCCTCGCGCTGCTGCACGTACTGCTTGGCCACTTGTTCCGCCAGTCGGCGAATGCGCAAAATGTAGTTGGTGCGCTCGTCCTTGCTGATCACGCCGCGGGCATCCAGCAGGTTAAAGGCATGCGAGCATTTCAGCACGTAGTCGTAAGCGGGCAGCACCAGTTCATGCGATAAGGCGTTTTCCACTTCGCCCCGGTACAGGTCGAACAATTGCATCAGGGTTTGCGGATTGGAAACCTCAAAGTTGTATTTGGATTGCTCTTTCTCGTTTTGCAGGTAGATATCGCCGTAGGTGAGCGTGTCGTTCCACTTCAGCTTGTAGACGCTGTCCACGTCCTGCAAATACATGGAGATTCGCTCGCAGCCGTATGTGATTTCCACGGCGGTGGGGTGGATGTCCAGGCCACCGGCCTGCTGGAAGTAGGTGAACTGGGTGATTTCCATCCCGTCCAGCCAGACTTCCCAGCCCACGCCCCAGGCGCCCAGCGTGGGAGATTCCCAGTTGTCTTCCACAAATCGGATGTCATGGTCTTCAATTTTAATGCCCAGCACTTCCAGGCTTTTCAGGTACAAGTCCTGAATGTTATCCGGCGAAGGCTTCATAATCACCTGATACTGGAAGTAATGCTGCAGGCGGTTGGGGTTTTCGCCGTAACGGCCGTCGGTAGGACGGCGGCAGGGGTCTACATTGCCTACGTTCCAGGGTTCCGGGCCTAGCACTCGCAGGAAAGTGGCCGGGTTCATGGTGCTGGCGCCTTTTTCCAGGTCGTAGGGGAACTGGATGACGCAGCCCTGGGAGGCCCAGTACTGGTTCAGGTTTGCGATAACTTCTTGGAAGGTGAGTGCCATGGCGTTAAACTTTCTCTCGCACGGTAAAAGGGGACTGCAACCGGAGGGAGCCGGGACGTCAGGGCGCTTGCGCGGGATAAACCCGAATGGCCGCACCGCTGCGTGGCAATAGTGTAGCACAAGGGCAACCGGCGGGCTGCCTTTTTGTAAACCGGCCGGGCTGCCCTGCTATACCTGGCTGGCTAGCTTTTGGCTCTCTTCCACCGGGATCGCTTTATACACATCCTCCTGTTCGGTGGGTTGCAGGTAACAGGCGGGTACTTCCGGGTCATGCTCAAACAGGTGCAGCCAGTTGCGACCCACTGCATGTTTCAGCAGGCGACGTTTGGCGTCCATGGTTTCAATCGGGTACTCGTCGTAGCCCATTACATAGGGAATCCGCACATGGTGGCGGGTTGGGATCAAATCACCCCAGTACACAAAGCCACCTTCGGGTGTGTCCAAGGTTAAAATCTGGTGATAGGGGGTGTGTCCGCCGGTGACTTGCAATTTAAGTCCCGGCAGAATTTCGGTTTCGGATTGCTCTAAAAGCTGAAGCTGCCCGGCTGAAAGAATAGGCTCCAGGTTTTCCTTTAAATAGCTGGCCTTGCAACGCTCGTGCGGGCAAATGCCATAGTCCCATTCGCCTTTGTGAATCACATAGCGGGCATTCTCAAAGGTGGGAGCCACGGAACCATCTGGCAACAGGCGGGTCGCGCCGCCTGCATGATCAAAATGCAGATGGGTAAACAGCACCTGGGTAATATCCCCGCTTTTAAGCCCCGCAGAGGCCAGAGCCAGATCCACCGGCGTTTCGTAAGGGCCGCCGCATTGCTGTTGAATGCCGTAGATTTTCTGAAGCTTCTCGGAGAACTTGGTGCCCATACCCGCTTCCACGAAGATTTTTTCCTGTTCGTATTCAATTAGCAGGCAGTTGGTGGCCAGTTGAATGCGGTTCTGCTCATCGGGTTCCGTCAGTTTGCTCCACAGGATGCGAGGCACCACGCCGAACATGGCCCCGCCATCCAGGGCAAGGAAGCCCAGGTTGAACACCGAGATTTTATAAGCCCCGAAATGAAACTTTAGCTTGGGTTGGATGGGTTGAACTGGCATGGGTGCGAACCTCCTCGTTCAGCAAATCTATCGCGTTGGTAATGATGCCGTCCACCCCCATATCCAGCAGTTTGGGAAACATCTTTTTTTCTTCCGAGCGGGTTTCGTGGTACACCCAGGTGATGACGGGCATCTCGTTCCGGTGCGCCAATTCAACCATTTTGGGGCTAAGCGTGTCGTAACTGGGATGGATGGAATTGACCCCCACCCAGTTCTTTGCGTATTGATTGACGAACCACTTCAGGAAAATCGGGTTATTTCGAACCAGCTTCGGTAGCGTAAAGTTGAGGCCGGTCTTGATTTTCGGGTCTAGCGCCTTGATTTTCCGCAGGCTTCGGGGTGAAAAGCTGATGACTTTAACCTGGTCGTACAGGTTTTTTTCGTGGATTAGCCGTGCGGTTTTTTCTTCCAATTGGTGATGTCCGGTATGCAGTAAGTCCGGTCTGGGGACTTTCAACTCCACGTAAAAATGGGTATTGGGCAATGCGGTCAGCGTGTTTTCCAGTTCCGGCACCGTCACGGATTCAAACTGGGGAGGGGTTTTGTAATTGCCACCGGGGCCAAGCAATTGGTTGACGGTGGCTTCATGCCCTTTTTTATTGAGCCTGAGGCTGTCTAATTCGTCCTGCATCAATGTATGGAACGGTTTTTGTTGGCCTGGCAATTGAAACATCCGCCCGGTATCGAGATCATGATGGATCCATAAGTGATTGTTATGTTTGAGCGCAAAAATATCCGTTTCGTTGGAAGCACCTTGTTGCGCGGCGGCCACGAATGCGGGCATGGTGTTTTCCGGTGCAATTTTATTGTGATTTTTATCGGTGCGCGCGCCTCTATGGGCAATTACTTCCACCTGCCTGATAGGGGCCAGCTTTTTGCCGACAGTATTCATGCAAACTTTCCTTCTCCTCAACGGCTGGCAAGTGGATTGCACCGATTGATTGCATTGGATCGCGCAACCAAACGCCAAGCCTGGCAAGCTTTTGTAGCAAAAGCGCCTCTACTGAATTGGATCTGTAACTATGAAACCCTTACTGATGTATGAAACGTGTAACTATGAAACCCTCGTAAGGCAATAATTATAAGGAACGTACTCGCATTTGAACAGCAGATATTTAAGCGGTTTTTGGGCTGGCTGTCGTGTGTTTTGAACACGATCTGTCAATCGTCGGGTTAAATTGCGCCAAATATGTTATTTGACGTTACGGTTAAACGCCGCCAGACGCCACCTGGTTGAATTTGGCGCGCAACCCGTCGAATCGTAAGGCTTCCTCCTTGCTGTAATCCGTGTTTCGCACGACGGTTTGGGTGGAAGGATGGATCATGATGATGTTGTCGATATGAAGCTGCAAAAAGCTGTAAACCCTGGGAGTGCTGCTGCCTACCCGGTTAATCAGCCGGGCGTCGGTCACGGCCAGGAACCGGCGATCCGGGTCGTTCAGCAGGTCGCTGATTCGGCGGTCTTCGCGCGCGTCGCGGGAAACATGGATAATGCCCAGCACCTCGTGATCCGGGGTCAGGATCACCACTTCAACGGGCATGGCGGCGTCCTTGCCGGAAATGCGTTTGGACGGTTGGGCGGCGTGATTGGGTTGACCGGCTGTCATCGTATTTCCTCTGGCTAAATATTTCCGATAATCCGACTATCGGCGGCCAGGGGAAAAAATTGAATCGAATTTCAAAAATTAATTTCGGCGCTCGGTAATGTAATCCACCAGGCTCAGCAAGGCTTGCTTTTCCGGGGAATCCGCCACAAAATCCAGCGATTGCCGGGCTTCGGCAATATAGCGATGGGCCAGTTGGCGGGTTTCCTCAATGGCCTGGCTTTGGGCCAATAAGCCTTGAATCCGGACAATGGTTTCCTCTGCCGGGTTGGTAAACAGGGATTCCACATCGGTTTGCAGGGCTTGGCGCTCTGTTTCGTTCAACCGTTTGGAATCCAGCGCCAACAGAATGGGGGCGGTCAACAGCCCGTTGCGCAGATCATCCAGCACCGGCTTGCCCATCTCTTCCGCCGTGGCGGTGTAGTCCAGCAAATCGTCCACAATCTGGAAGGCAATGCCAAAATTGCGCCCGTAGGTTTTCAATGCCTGAACCTGCGCTTCCGGCAGGCCGTTAATGACTCCCGCCGATTCGCATCCGGCGGAAAACAGGCTGGCCGTTTTGCAGATGGTCTTTTTGTAATAGCTGTCCCAGGAAGTGTTGATGCGGAAGCTGGTGTGCATCTGCTCCACTTCCCCGTCACAGAGATCGGCCAGTACATGGGCGAAAATGGAGACAAGGCGTGTGTTGTCCAGCTTGGAGAGCTTGACGCTGGCCTGGGCCAGCAAATAATCGCCGCTCAACACCGAAACCTTGTTGCCCCACTGGGCGCGCACGGTCTTTTTACCCCGGCGAAGCTCGGAACCATCAATCACATCGTCATGCAGCAGGGTCGCTACATGAATCATCTCCGCCACGGCGGCGACTTCCACGGTCTGCTGTTTCCGGGCGGCGTCCTGTGGGCCGGTGGCCGTTCCGCTTAGCAGGGTGACGACCGGGCGCAGGTATTTGCCGCCGCCGGTGAGCGAAGCCTGCACCGTTTCGGCCAACACCTCGGAATCAGGCGGGATAATCGCCATCAGGCTTTCCTTGACTTCGTTCAAGGGGTTGAGAACCAGCGCGAACACTTCCTGAATGGAAGGCGACAGGACGGATGACATTGTTGATTCAGTTCCTTCGGCAGCAACTTTCCTAGCAGTCCCATTATCGGCAAGAGTCGGGCTTGCGTCAAATTCATGCGGGGGTTTTACAAGAAGGCCGGGTCGGTGCAACAATAGTAGAATAAATATTCTATTGATTGCGTGTAAGCTGTAAAAAATAATGACTTCGACAGAATCTCAGCCCCTGCCCATCCTCAAAATCGAAGGCCCGCCCGGTAGCGGGAAAACCCGCGAGCTGGCGCGGGAGGCCTGCCGCCTCATTGTCGCCGAAGGCATCCCCCAATCCAGCCTACTGATTTTGGGCATGACCCCCGCCAACCGGAAAAGGCTTGCTTACTACCTCCGGCAAGAAGCAGAAAGCGCTGGATTGGCCCAGATTTCCGTGCCATTGTTGACGCTGGAGGACTGGCTGCTGGGCTTGTTGTCGGATGGCGATCCGGTCTCGCTGTTGGATGGAGCCTCGCCCCAATCGCCTCAACTGTTGCAGGATGTGGATGCCAGGGTTTTACTGCACAATATTTTGCGGGCTAATACGCCACCGGGCCACCCCCTGCATCATGCCACCCGGCAGGTTTCGGCCAGCCGCCTGTTTTTTGAGGCGATTCGCCAATTGCAGCTTAAGGGAATCAGCCCGGATCAGGTTTTGGCGCTGGCCCAGCCCCCATTGTCGGAAGAGAGCCGTTTGCCTTTGCTGGCGGAAGTATATGCCTATTTTCAGCGAGAAACCCAAGCCATTGGCCTGATTAGCCATGCCGATCTGGCTAATCGGGCTTTGCATCGTCTCTTGTCTATGTCGTCTGGCGACAAGCAGCCTGAAAATAGTTCAATTCAATGGCCAAAAGTCATCCTGATTGATGAGGCGCAGGAGCTTTCCGAGGCTCACCACCGAATTCTGGCGGCTTTGCCTTCCCGACTGGTGCTGGCTGGGCATGATCAATTGAGCATCCGAAGCTTTCGGGGAGCAGCCCCGGAACTTTTCCAAGCGTTGCCGCTGCACGACGCACGGCCGGTCGCGTATTTGAACCTTCAAGCCTGCCTGCGCGGGAATGAGGCGATTTTATCGCTGCTCAACGGCTTTCTGCCAAATCCAATCTGGGAAACCCAGGTGCCGGAGCGGGAGCAATTGGAGCAACAGGTGAAGTTCGGTTTTTACGCCGATCCGCAGCAGGAAGCGCAAGGCATTGCCGACCTGCTTGCGGATTTTGTATCGAGCGGGCGGGTGGAAGAACGCCCGGCGCGCTGGAATGACTGTGTGGTGCTGCTGAGATCGGCCCACTACCGGCAGCATTTGATTCAAGCTTTTCTGGAAAAAGGCGTCCCGTTCCGGCATGAGCGGATTTCGGAAGAAACGGTTCGTGTTCAACAGGGGCTGTACGATCTGTTTACCGTGCTTGAACACTGGGAATCCCTGCGGTTGGATTCTGCCCTACTTCTGGATTCTACTGCGCTCAAGGCGCACCTGGTTGTTTCAGACTTGCCAATGTCTTTGCTGGAACGGGAATACTTGCTTCAGCAGAATACGCGCCACTTGTCGCGCTGGCTGGAAATGGCGCTGGCGGAGAGGGATGCTGCCGGAGATCTCCGGCATTTACAAGCACCAACAGGTTCTGAGTTGTCCGATAGCCTGTTACTTCGTTTGGCCAATGGGGATGCGTGTACCTTGTCCGTTCGGGACGCCTATGGCTGGTTGATAAGCCTGTATGATGCATACCTGCAAGAAGGTTGCGCGGTTGCTTTGGTGGTGGCATTGCTTCAATTCCTGGGATGCGCAACTGCGGATGCGCAAACGTTGACTGCCTTGGAAGGCTTTCAGGAAAACTTGCAGAGATTGCAGCGCAATTACCGGATGGTTTTCAATAACCGTTTGCCAATTCGCGATATTTTGGCAGTGTTTCAGGAGTTGTGGGATGCTTCGGATGCGGTGACGGATGCGCCTACCGATGCCGTCTGCTTGTTGAGCATCCACCAGGTGCAGGGAGAGACTTTCCCATTGGCGGTAATTCCCTTCCTGGTGAGTGAAGAGTTCCCTTATGTTCGTGAAATGCCGGAATTGTTGTCGTCGTCTGAGCAACAAGTGGTTGGTATGGCTATATACAGTGGTATTCAGGAGACTGAGGAGGTGCGGCTGCTTTCTGTGGGTATGAGCAGGGCTTCTGAAAAGCTTATTTTGTCTTGCCACCGGCAGAATGAGGATGCCGTGGTGATTCCCTCGCCGTTTTACGTAAAGCTGCTGGCGCAAAAGAGATTGCTGTTGGAAGATGAGGCTTCTTCCCATATTTGCCGTTGTGAGAATACCGTGGTCACGAATCCCCAGGATTGTGAGGTGGATTTTTGCCCGTTGGCATCTCGGATTTTCCTGCAGTCAGAGCCATTGGTTCTGGAAGATGAGCAGTATGGCCGCTATATCGGGGAATCATCCTGGGCCAGGCTTGGGAAGATGGCCCCGGAACCTTTGTTTGAAGCCGGAGAAATGCTGGAGCTGAGCGCCTCATCCATTAAAACGTATATGCAATGTCCCCGGCAGTTTTATTACCGACATCTTTTGCGGCTGCCTCAGCCGGGCAACCAGGCCGCATCGCTGGGCATCCTGATTCACCGGGTGATGGAACTCTTTAACCGCCAGGCGGGGCAGTTTCCGTACATGGCGGAACGCTTAAAAGCCCTGGCGGAAAAGCTGTTTGTTTTTCAGGATGACTTGGAAAGCTTTTACGAAGCCGGTTTTAATGAGAAAGACCTGCGGGAAATGCTTTCGCTGAGCCGGTTAACCTTGTCCGCCATGCGGCAAAGACTTCTGGATACCATTGACGATCTGGCGCGGAAGGGCTATTTTGACCGCTATGGAACCTTGAAGCGCGTTGAACCGGAAAAGCGCCTGGATGGAATCGTACTGGAAGGTCTTGCAGGCTGTCGGATTTCAGGTTCCATGGATGCCGTGGTGCAGTTGGCGGATGGAAAATGGGAGATTGTGGATTATAAAACCTTCCGTAATGCTTACAAGGCGAACTGGGATACCTGTGAGCGCCACTTTCGGCAAACGTTGGAACCCTTGCCGGATGATGAGGAGCTGACGCATGCCGAGCGTTTCGGGGGGAAGCTGAGCGCGCAATATCCCAAGGATTACCAGTTGCCGCTGTACTACCTGGCTTGTCGGCAAAACCCCGATTATGCGGAGCAATTGCGCTCGGTTTCCATGCAGATTATGCGGCCCGCTTTTGCGGATAAGCCGGAGCAGGGTTCTATTCGCCTGGAAATCACCGCGAATGAGATTGAGGCGAAAAAAGAGCAAATGCTGGCCGATATTCAGCGGTATATTGTGTCTCCCATCCGAGAATGCGCCAGTTTTGCCACCGCGCCAAACCCGTCTGCCTGTGGTAGTTGTGGTTATTTTGGCATTTGTGAGGCCGCCGAGGATGCGGACGACGAAGCGGGAGGCGGCGTAGAATGAGCGGCCAGTTAGATCTGTTTGCCTTTGAGCCTCAAGCATCCCGGGAAATATCGCGGGCCAAGCCTGCCGAGACTGGGGAAGCCCAGTTTTTGAAAGGGTTGAACGAACAACAGCGCGATGCCGTGATGACGCCCGCCAATCAGGCGCTTCAGGTGCTGGCGGGCGCGGGTACCGGCAAAACGGAACTGATTTCCCGGCGGTTTGTGAAGCTGGTTAAGGATTTTGGGCATGCGGGCATTCCCCGGCCCCAGGAGCGGATTCTGGTGGTAACGTTCACCAGTGATGCTGCGGCGGGCATGCGGGAGCGGATACACAAACGGTTGTTGGATAACGGGGAGGAAGGACTTGGGCCGGACGCCTGGATCAGCACTTTCCACCAGTTCTGTATGCGCTTGTTGCGCGCTCATCCGCTGGAAGTGGGCCTACCCCCGGATTTTGTGATCCTGAATCCCCTGGAGCAGGAGGTGCTGTTCAACCGGGTGATTCATGGCGTTCTGGCGGGGGATTATGCGGATCTTGGCCCTTTGCTGGGCAAGCTGGGGCTGGGCGATAAAATCCCCGCGAATGTGCTGTCCTTGCCCGCGCTGGAAAATTGCGGCGTTGAGGATCTGGAAGATACGTTCAGTCCGGCCCGCTTGTATGCGCTGGTAAACCGAATCAAGACGGCGGGCCTGTCTCCCCGCGAATTCTGGGAGGCGGCGATTCCCCAGGCCCGGCAATTGACCGCGCGGCTCCGGAACATGCCGGTTCCGCACGATAAGGACTTGAAAGGCCCGGATAACATGGCCTCCAAGATTGACGCCTGGCGTGATTGCCTTTCCCCGTGGGCGTATGAGGGCTGGAAACCTCTTCTGGGCGCTGAGCAAAAGGCGGAGCGCAAGGGCGAGAAGCTAACCGCCGGAAAATACCGGGATGAATTGCCGGGCCTGGCCAAATTGTACCTGACGGATCGGTATTTTGAGCCGAAGACGCCGGATTTTACGCCGATGGATGAGGCATTGGCCCTGGAAGAAGGGGTGATTGCCCTGATTACGGCTGTTTACGCGTTGTATCAGGATGCGTTGATGGCCCAGGGCGCATGCGATTTTGACGACCTGATTAACCACAGTATCGGCCTGCTGAGCCGTTATCCCGATCTGCGGGAGCGTTACCGGCAGAAGTTTGAAGCAGTGATTGTGGATGAGTTTCAGGATTCCAACGGCAGTCAGCTTCGCTTGCTGGAGCTGCTGGTGCGGGACGGTTCCAGAAACCTCACCGTGGTGGGCGACGAAAAGCAGTCTATTTACGCGTTCCGCTTTGCTCAGCCGGAGAACCTGGATTTGATCTTCCGGCATGGCCCTTACAAACGGGTGAACTTGCAAACCAATTACCGTTCCCGCCCGCCGGTGCTGAGCGTGGCCAACCACCTGACGGAGCAGATTACCGATCGCGCCAATCAGCGACTGACGGCCTGCGAGGGGAATGTGAGCCATCAGGAACCCAAGGTGGTTTGGGTGAACCTGGACGGGGTGCAGGAAGATGAAAACGGCAAGGTGACTCCGCCTCCTGTGGACCTGCAGAAGGATTTGGAGGCCCATTACATTGCCGTGGAAATAGCGCGGCTGGTGCAGGCCGGAGCCTGCCGCTTTTCGGACGTGGCGGTGCTGGTGAAGTCCCATGTCAAGGCGGAAGCGATTCAGAAAACCTTGGCCGAGGTTGGCATACCGGCCATTCGCCAGAAGAACCTGGGCTTTTTTCAGGAAGGCGTGATTAAGGACGCGATGGCCCTGCTGCGGCTGATGCGGGATACGGGCGATGATCTTTCGCTGGTGCGAATTTTGCAGGCCAAGCTGAACCATCGGCAACTGCGGGATCTGATGACGCTTAAGCGCAGCCTACCCAAACTTTCGGAGATGACGGGTTCTGCCAGTCTGTTTGAAGTTTGCCTGATGCTGCATACCAACCCTGCGCTGCTGCCCGGATTTCCCGATGGGTTGACTGCCGCGCTGGGCGAACTGGCTTTTCTGTTGTTGGAAATCCGCAAGCAAAAGTCGCGGCTGACGCCGGTGCAACTGTTTTTAAAGCTGGCTAAAACGGTGGGGCTGATTGACCCGGCTACGCCGGAGTGGCAACAAAAGCAGCAACGTATTACCTTGCGCATGTTTGAGAAACTGTTGTATCTGTTCGGCCAGAACAAGGCCATTCAACCCACACTGGATGAGGTGTTGGAAACCTTGGAGCGGTACGCTGCCGATCCGTCGCAGGAGTTGCCGGTGGCCGAGGAGCTTTCCGGGGAGGACGCGGTGCGGATTATGACCGTGTTTGCCTCCAAGGGCTTGGAATTTCCGGTGGTGTTTGCCGCGTACACCGAAAAAGGCCGTAGCGCGGGTTCGCAGGACGGTGCCTTGCTGTTTGATCCTCAGTATGCCGGTAAAAACGGCTTCGGTTTGATTCTGGGCAAGGTGAACGGGTTGCCGAACCTGAAACGGGAAATCTACCAGAAGTGCTGGGTGGCCCCTCGCGGTAAAATGGAAGCCCAGCGCGTGTTTTACGTTGCCCTGACCCGCGCCAGGGAGCGGCTGTACGTTGTTCGTTGCGGCCAATCCCACGAGTGGACATCTCCCAACGGATATCCGGGGCAGGCTGTGGAAGTGGTTTCGGAAAGTAGGAACGAGGATTTGCTTTTTGCGACCTACTGGAACGCGGATATGGACGCCCTGCGGCAGGCCATGACCGACCTGCAGGAGCAAAACCGAATGAAAAGCCTTGCCCAATAAGTCTTAAAAAGGTCTGGATTTTGGTTTGCCCTTGGGTTTACCGTGTTGCCGGGCAATGGCTTCTTGGGTGGCCTTGAGTTTTTTGGAGGTCTTGCCGAAGCCGTTTTTTTCCGGCGCGGCGGCTTTGGGCAGGGCCAGGCCGTCCAGCCCGTAGCATTTTCCGGCTCTGGCCCAGAACAGGGTTATTGCAATCAGCATAAATGCCACATTAATTCCCACGGCGGCAGGCCCGTTCTGCTGGGAGGCCAGCAGGTAGTTTGCATGCATGAACACGGCACAAGGCGCGCTTACCTGTGTGAATAGTCCCAATACGTAGCTCACCCCGATGCCTAGCTCCCCGTCCGTCACCAACAGGCCGATGTGGTGAATATGCGGCAGGGCCACATGCTCCAGAAACTGCCGGTAGATGGGATAGGGGCTGTGGATGGCCCAGTCTTTCAGGGTGTGGGCCAGCGTGGCCTCAAAATGGGGATTGCTCAGTTTCTGGTTGCCCACGTACAGGTAAAAAAGCCCGGCGCAAACGCGCAGAAACGCCAACGCCTGCTTGTCTCGCGGGCCGCTGGAAATGCGTTGCCGAAATTTTGCGAATGCCTGAAACATGGAGTCAGCCTCTCTGCATTCCCTCTATTATATAGGGATTCGGCCGGGGAAATTGGGGGATTGGGCTGGGTCTGTATTAGAATGGATTTCTAGAATGATGTGCCAGCCTGGATAAATTTCCCAATGCCCTTTTCCCACAAACGCGTTTTCCTGATTCCCCTCGACAGTCGTCCGGTCTGCTACGATATGCCGCGCCGTCTGGCGGCAATGGCCGGTTTGGAGCTGGGCATGCCCTCGCCTGCTTTGCTGGGTCAGCTTAAAACGCCTGCAAACTTTAAAACCCTGGCCCGCTGGGTGAAAAATCACCTGTTTGAAAACGATCCGCTCATTGTCGCCTTGGATACCGTTGCTTATGGGGGGCTAATTTCCTCCCGCGTGAACGAGGAGCCGTTGGAGATTCTTCAGGAGCGTGTCCAGGCATTTTTTAGCCAAGTTAAAGCGGATGCATGCTTTGGGTTTACCTCTGTTTTGCGGATTCCTAACTACGATTTTGCCGAAGAGGAGCCGGAGTACTGGAACGAGTACGGCAAAAAGCTTTACCAGTATTCGGCGGAATTGCATGAAAAGGGCTATTCCACGGTGGAAGGTATTCCCGCCCCGGTGCTGGAAGACTTTATGGCCCGCCGGGAAAAGAACTTCGCCCTGAATGAAAGCTATTTATCTCTGGTTTCGGGCGGGCAACTGGATTACCTGACCTATTGCCAGGACGATACCGGGCCGTTCGGCCTGAATGTGCAAGAGGCGCAACTGCTGGAATCGCAGATTAAAAAGCGCAAGCTGGGGGAATCCGCCCATATCCAGACCGGCGCGGATGAAGTGGCGGCCTGTATGCTGGCCCGCTGGATGGCCTTGCAGCAGGACGCGCCGATTAAGGTTTATCCCTTTTATAGTTCGGAAGCAGGGCGCAAGCTGACGGCTAAATTTGACGGTCTGCCCATTGAGGCGGTGGTGGAAAAAGCGGTGAGGGCTTGTGGCGCTATTGTGGTCAAGAAAGCGGCTGAGGCGGATTTCTGGCTGATGGTTCATACGCCGGAGGAACGGCAGGGCGACCATTGCAGCCGGGAACAGGCGCGGGTCAGCCCGGATCAATTGGATGAAGTGTTAAAGCTGCTGGATAAGGCGCTGGCAATGGGCAAACCGCTTTCCATTGCGGATGTGGCCTACGCTAACGGTGGCGATCCCCGGCTGGTGGAAAGACTGGTGGCCCGTTTCGATGACCTGACCGGCTTGTACGGCTATGCGGGCTGGAACACGCCCGGCAACGCCATTGGCACCTCGGTGGCCATGGGGCTGATTCGCCTGATGGCGGAACGGAACAAAAGTTTCGATCCTGAAGCGTTCTGCAAGCTGATGCTGATTCGCCTGGCCGATGACTGGCTGTACCAGGCGGATGTGAGAAACACGGTGCGGCGTTCCATGAATGGTTCCGCCCAGAACGGCAGCCCGGATGAAAAATTGTTGAACGTGCTGATGGCCGACGGCCTGTTCCTCTTAAAAAGCAGGCTGGGCCTGGAAAATCAATTGGTGCATTGCCGCTACCCGTGCCAGCGAACGTTCGAGGTTGAAATCGGCATCCGATGAAGACGCCCTCCAGTCAGCTCATTAAAGATATCGCCGCCTTGCGCCAGAAAAAGGCGCGGGATGCGGCGGGCCTGATTCTAGTGGAAGGCCGTCATCCCATTGAAGAGGCGCTGAAAGCGGGCTTGGTGCTGCGGCATATATTTGTCCAGCCGGATGAGCCGGGTGGGCTGCCAGCCATACCGTTGCCGGTTGAACCCTTTGCCGGGGATGAAAAAAGTATGGCCCGCATGGCTTCCACCGATTCCGCGCCGCCTTGCCTGGCGGTGTTTGAGCGTCCCGCGCTCCGCAAGGATGTGCCTGGTTCCTTTGTGCTGGCGCTGGATGAAATTCAGGATCCCGGCAACCTGGGTACCCTCATCCGTTCGGCGATTGCTTTTGGGGTAGATGCGGTGATGCTGACTGAAGGCAGCGTGGAACCCTACAACCCCAAGGTGATTCGCGCTTCCGCCGGTCTGGTGTTCGCGGTGCCGATTATCAGCAAAAAACGCGCGGCGTTTTCAGCGGAATTTGCGAATGGCTGGACGATTTATGCTACCACCGGGCAGCCGCAGGCGCGCTCTTACAGAGAAGTGGAGTACGCCGGGCCATGCGTGATTGTGCTGGGCAACGAAGGCAGGGGCATTTCCGAAGCTCTGTTGCAGGGTTGCAAGGTGCAACCCCTGACCATTCCCATGACCGAGGCCGTGGAATCCCTGAACGTGGCGATTAGTGGATCGATTGTTCTGGCGGAGGCTGCGGCCCGCAGAAAGGCGATGCAACCTGCCGGGCAGGGAGGCTAGCCGGTTATGAGCGATGGATTGCAGCCCCAGTTTTTTGAAGCGTCCGGCATTGATCCGGGTATAAACGTTTCGGCCTCTTTGCCGGATATTCACTCTTTGAACCCGGATGCGGCGGCGGCTATGCCCATGATTGCGCATATTACCGAGCTGCGGAACCGGGTGCTGTTGTGCGCTGGTGCGCTGGCGGCCACGGTGGCCGCAGGTTTTACGTTTTCGCTGCCGCTCATCCGGTTGTTTCAGTCCATGGCACCCAAGGCGGTGGTGTTTGTGCAAAGAACGCCCGGTGAAGTGCTGCTGGCCAGCATGAGCCTGTCGTTTTACATTGGCGTGGCGCTGGCCTTGCCGGTTATTCTGTACAACGTGCTGCGTTTTGTGCTGCCCGGCTTGCTGCCGCGGGAAAAGGCCATGGTGACCTGGGCGGTATTGGGCGGGGCTTTGCTGTTTGCGGCTGGCGTGGTATTCGCCTACTTTTTTGTGGTGCCTTCGGCGCTGGGATTTCTGGTGGATTACGGGCAAAGCGTGGCCCGCGCGGAACTCAGCATACGTGAATACATTTCCTTTTGCGCCAGCCTGCTATTTGTGACCGGCGGCATGTTTGAATTGCCCATGGTGTTGTTTCTGCTGTCGTTTACCGGCTTAATTACCTCTCAAAAGCTGATTCGGGAATGGCGCTGGGCGACTGTCCTGATTTTTATCACCGCCGCGATTGTGACGCCTACCCAGGATCCTTTTTCCATGTGCATTGTGGGTTTTGCCATGGTGGCCCTGTATGGGTTGAGCATTATTCCCATTCGCCTGTGTGGTCGCTAGAACGTAGGATTGCGGTAAATCGGGCCTGGAACCATTCGCTTATTCAACGGGAGAAGGCGGTGTGAGGACGAAGCGGTATAATTTTCTGCGGCTGAAATAGCCCTGCACAATATCGGATGGGGGCATGCGCATGGCCTGATAGGCGTACCACTGGTACAAATGCGCCTCGTCCTCCGTGCGGGAACCGTATTCCGACAGCTTGCCCGACACCGCTTCCACAAAGGTATCCGCAATCATCCAAAGCCGGTTCTGCCGGTAATGGAAATACTCGTGGGCCAGCGCGGCGGCTTTTTCCCCCTCCTGCAATCGCCAGAAACCTGGGCCTAAATACAGATCATTACTTTGCCAGACATAACTGGCCAGCACCGGCCAGTTGAACAGGGTGGCCTGTTTTTTCCAGACGATTCGGTTTTCCGCGTTGAGTTGGGTAATCCAGCGGGAAATATCCGGGTTAATTGCGTGAAGTAAGGCCAGTGAAGGTTGCAGCGCCCGCCAGTGCGCTTGCGGGGAGTCCGAATCCTGGACGTTCAGACTCAGGATCAGGTATCGGTTTTTGAGTAAGGCTGGTTGCGCTGGGTGTAAAGGTTTGAACGCAGGGACAGTGTACTCGCCGGTGAGCGCGGCGCCCAGGTGCAACAACCCAATCAGCGCCAGCAGCATGACGGCGGCGTTCATTAGCCTGGAGAAAACGGTTTTCAGGCAGGCTCTTCTGCTGATCTGTGGCAAGGATGGTTGCGCTGTGTCCATAGGAGGGCTTCTCGCACCGCTTACACGCTAATATTTTAGCTTGTTTCGCGGTTGCGGTGTTGGGGGCGAGGCAGGCGACATTCTGTTGCGGTTTGGGCGGGGTTCGCAAAATGCAAAATAATGGCCAAAAGCTGCAAAATTAAAGTTTTCAGGGGCTTGGGCCGATACTGGCATTGTCAGACAGGCGGATTGGTAATCGGGTTATTCTAAAACCGATCGCGTCACCTGGCCACTCACTCCCTTTTGGCACAAAGAGACATCGTTGGGCGACAGCGCGCATGGTTGGCCTGAACAGGCAACCCAGGAACGGACTTTGCCCACTCAAGATAGGAAACCGATGCGGGAACTACGATTTTACGAAAAAGACCCCACCGTCAAACGGGCGGTGGAAGCGCTTTTTCTCTTTCCTCCCGATATTCAGCGGGTATTGGCCAGCGGGTTTACCCTGATTGCAGAGCGGGATTTTAAAATGCAGGAAGTGGAAAACGGGGGGAAAAACCTGGGGGTCGATAAGGTGATGTCCCTGCATAAATCCAAGCAGAAAAAACGCCCTTACGACAACTGCCCCATTACCCACCAAGCGCTGAACGACTTGATGATGATGACCCCGGAAAGCCGGGTTTTCCTGGCGACCAAGATAATTGAGCTGATGGGCTTTATGCAGGAGTATTTAAAGCTGTGCAAAAACCACGATGTATGGCCGGATGCCGAGATAGTGCAGGAAATTTCGGACACGTACCACTATAAAGGGGCGGCTGAGGCGCGGGTGTTTATTACCGTGTTGAGTCGGGAATTCAAGAAGCGCCTGCTGGAGGCTGGCGGTGGCCCTTCTGAGACTGTGCGAGTGTCGGATGAGGATGCCGAGAAGCTGGTTAAAATCCCGAAGCCGTTAGTGCCGAACGAGGCCATTCAGGTACAGCAATCCGGCATGAAGATTACAGGGGATTTATAGCTTCGCGTTAACATGCAAAGGTTTGCATGGGGAGTGGGTTGGTTTGTCAGGATAGTCGGCCTCCGTGCCTGATATGCGGCAGGCGCGTGAAACGCCTCAGGGGCTTCATGCTTGAGCTTCGGCGGTTGCTCTTTTTCAATAATATTCCGCTTTTCGGAATTGAACGTTTGAGAAACCCCGGCGTGGTACATAACACTATTGAAGCAAACTGTCGGCTTCCTATTTTCGCCTACTCCACAGAGAAATTTGTTGATGAGACAACTTCGTTTTTATGAGAAAAATCCGACTGTCAAACAGGCAGTTACCTTGCTTTTCAAGTTCCCGCCCGATGTTCGCTCGATTCTGGCGCGCGGCTTCTGCGCGATTGCCGAGTCCGATTTCGATGCGCATATCGTGATCAAGGACTTTAAGCGGCTGGGCAAGGAAAAAGTGCTGGCGCTCTATAAATCGGCCCAAAAGCGTCGGGAGTACGATAGCGATCCGTACCTGACCAAGGCCATGAATTATTTAATGATCCTCAACCCGGATGAGCAGTTCTTTATTTCCGTGAAATTGCTGGATCTGATCCATGTGGTGCGGGATTTTATGGTGGTGTGCAAGCAGCATGCCGTCAAGCTGCATCTGGCCATGGTGGAAAAAATCACCCATATGTACGTGCATTGCGGCCGCAAAGAGGCCGAGGAGTTTTTAACCAACAGCCAAAACCTGTTTGAGCGCATGTTCGTGAAGAAAGAAGCGTTGCCCAAGGGGGATCATCTTGCGCCCCATACTCCCACCAACGCGGAAAAAGACGCGTTCTGGCGCTCCATTGCCACGGAAGGTTCCGGCATGCGGCTTAAAATGAGTGCCGACTTTATTTAGGTCATGCGTGTTAAGCCGTATTAAAGTTCTGGCGACATTGTCCGATGGATCTGGATGGGTTCCCAGATAGGCTTCGATGGCCGGGAATTTTGAGTGAAGCAACCGGGGAAGCGATCCATGCCGGAAATGACTCTTGAGTGGCGTAACTGGGTGAATGAAAACATTGTGCGGGGCGTACCGGAGCAGGAGTTGATCAATATTCTGATCGCCAACCGCTTCGAGCAGGAACTGGCTTTTCGCACGGTGTTCGAAACCATCCAGCAGCACCGGCCGGAAGATGCTGGCGAGAACACCATGATTCTGCCCGTGCGGTCGGGCTTTGAAAGCCGACTGCCCTGCGACGGGGTGGGCAAGCCCTGGTCGGTGGCCATGCGGCTGGATAAACCTTGCGTGGTAATGTACCTGAATGTCTTATCCCATGAAGAATGTGACCGGCTGATTGCGTTGTCCCGGCCCAAACTGAAGATTTCCACCACCATTGACAACAAGACCGGCGAGGCGAAAGCGCATGAGCATCGCAGCAGCCAGGGCACATTTTTCAAGTTGCGGGAAAATGATTTCATCCGCGAGATTGATGAGCGTTTGGCGGGCATTATGAACTTGCCGATTGAAAACGCCGAAGGGCTGCAAATCCTGAATTACCAGGTGGGCGGGGAATATCGGCCCCACTTTGACTACTTTCCGCCGGAGCATCCTGGCAGCAGCCTGCATATTGAAAAGGGCGGCCAACGGGTCGCCACGCTCATCCTTTACCTGAATGACGTGGAAGAGGGCGGGGAAACCGTCCTGCCGGAAGTCAGCCTGAAAATTGCCCCCCTCAAGGGAGCGGCCCTGTATTTTTCCTATTTCCACCAGGGCCAGGTGGACCCGATGACTTTGCATGGCGGCTGCCCGGTGGTTGCCGGAGAAAAGTGGATTGCTACCAAGTGGGTGCGCGAAAGCAATTACAACAAGCCGGAATAAAGCGGTGTTTGGTATGCCGGTTCCGCCCCCGGCGGCGGTGGCCCCTGCGATTGTTGGCCTGGCCTTTTTAAAAAATGTTCTATCCCTGGTGCATTTTTTCTGTTAAAGTCGCCACCCTCTATTTCATGGGTTTCATAATCCTGGTTGCATCATGTGGGTTTATAACCGGGGTCTAGAAACATAATTAAAGGGATGTAAATTCGGCTACCAGCCGTTTTTGGGGTGTCCTGCCGTTTCGGTTTCGGATGCCTGTGGGTTGCACTGTAGGGTATTTCTTTGGAAGGGGGCTTCAATGGTGAGGCGCATTGATTTCGCATCGGTTTCCAGACCGGGAGTGATGGATTATATAAGCTTTTCAAAGCTGAAAACGGAAAAAAACGGCCCGGTTCCCACGGTGGGGAGGCAGCCCCTGGTGGTGGGTTCCAGCGATAGCGTCCGGTTTGGCGGGGCGGATTCGGCGCAAACGACTCCCCCAAAAAACTGGCTGAAAACCCTGTTGACCCTGACGCTTCTGGGTTCCAGCCTACCCTTTGCGCAGGCCGCCAAACAGCAGTTGATACGACCGCAGGGCGGAAAAGCGTTAGATGAACCGGCCCAACCGAAAAGCGCGGCGCACGTGGTTCCTGCTTCCGAGGTCGACGCTGGCAAAGTTGCGTTTAACCATGCCCCGATTACGGCGTATGCCGACTGGGAATCGGTTTCGACCGTAAATGCCTATGGGTTTCCGCAAGGGGCAATGCTGGAAGTTCCGCGCGAGGCGATTGCGCTGGCGACCGAAAGAAATGCGCCTTTTCACTACGTGAGCGGTTCTGAATTTGTGGAAATGTATGTGGGCGCTGCGCGGGTGCGAAACCTGTTTGAGTAGGCCCGGCGCGATGCGGATAAGCAAGGCGGAGCCATTATTTTTTATCGATGAACTCGATTCCATTGGCGGCAAGCGGGACAAGCATTCCTATGGCGGGGGGAACGAGGAGCGGGTGTACGCCCTGAATGAACTGCTTCAGCAAATGAGCGGCTTTAAGGATGATCCTAGTATTATGATGCTGGCGGCCACTAACCGGGCCGATTACCTGGATGATGCCCTGAAGCGTTCCGGTCGTTTCGACAAGATTATTCAGGTGGATTTGCCGTACGATAAAGAGCAGCGGCGGGACATTCTGGATAAATATCTGGCCGAATACCCGACTGTCCAAAAGCTGAATCGCGACGCGATGGCCGAATTCACGCAGGGAAAGTCCGGGGCGGATCTGGCGAAATTGGTGAACCAGATGGCCGAAGCTACCGTGGATCGGGTAGGCATTATGCGAATAAAAAACACTTCGCAATAATGGCGCTGGTATCCTCTCGCACCATTGCATAGCCCGGCAATCCTTTGTCTTGGGTCAGTGCGGGATCCTGTATGCCGCCAGTAACTTTTCGAGCGGAGGACTCAAATGTATCCTGAAGTAGTTTCCGGTTGTTTCGAAACGGTAGCGTCCCAAAAACCTTCAGGACATTCTGGTTTTTTGCCAGCCTGAACGCCTGTTGTACGCTGAAAGAACAATAAACCCGCCAAAAACTGTTGCATCCCGACCCACTCTTTTTGGTTGCCCGGCATTATGGCCTAATCGCGCTGGCGGGGCGATAGGGACTTCAATCTGGACGCGCCTGGCCTTGTAACCGGCCATGGCGTTTTCACGGTTTATCGGGTTAAATTGACCGGGCAAGGAGTCTGTGTTATTTGTGTGGGCATTGCAAATCGGTTGAATGGCATTTGCTGTGTTTGACCGATGGCGTTTGGGTTTTTATTTGAAATCGCTGAAAGGGTTTTTCAGGATAAATAGTGAGCAAAAAGGTGGGTTTGCGTAATGATACCATCGGTTTCCGGACAACCAGCGTTTATTGTGAATGGGCGGCAGGCCCGGTTTGGGCAGAAAAAATCCAAGTCGGGCGGAGAAGGTTCGCACCGGCTGGTGGGGAAAGACAGTTTTGAGATTGCGCGGGAACGACGCGATGCCAAAATCGCGGCCTCTCATTTTCCGGAAGGGCAAGCTGGCAATGCGGTCCTGTCGAGCCACAGTGAGGACGATATTTCCCTGTACAAGAAATCGAGGCGATTGGAAGGCGGGGAGAAATCCTCAAAATGCGCGTGGTTAATGCGCTTGCTTTGTATTCGGTAAGTTTCGCCAGGCTGGGTCTTAGCTTCTGGGCGTGATGAGTTTGGGTGGCGCCACTTCATAGACCTTGCCCATGTAATTGTCCGCCATGAAGAGATGGTTGCTGACCGGATCATAAGCCATTTGCCAGTAGCCGTCGTTGCTGGCGGTGGTGTTGCTGCTGTCCAGGTCGCTCAGGTTGATGGAAAAATTGGCGGTTGTCGCAATCGAGCCTGTTCGGGCGATGCGGTATACGTCAATGTAGCGGCTTCCACCGGAGGTGTAGACTGAATTCTTGACGATGAAAAAATCCCCGGAGGTGGGTTCCACAAACATGCCGCCAATTTGCCCGCCAGTGGTAAAGGCGGCGGGTAAGGCCCATTCATTGCCGGTTCGGGTTGAGGGACTGGTTTTATAATACTCAATAATTTTAAGCGTACCGCTGTCGTTGCAGGCAACGTATAAGGTGCTGGGAGAATTGGGATCCAGGGCCAGCGTGAACTGATAGTCTGGTGGGCTGGCTAGGGCGATGGTGGTCATGGGGGTTAAGGGCGGCATGGCGTTCAGGCTGTATTGGTTTACGTAATAGCTACTGGCGTTGGTGTCCCAATATAATACCCATGCCGATTGTCCGCCGTTTTCCACCGCGATGGAGCGGGCGCCCGCCACGCCATTGGCAAATAGAAGCGGCTCGTTAATCTGCACCCCGTTGCGCTCCGTCTGGTACATCCTGCCCGATGAGGAGCCGCCGCTATCCGCGCCCAGCAGCAGGCGCTCATGATAAGGATCCCAGGCCAGCCCCCGTATGCTGAACCCGGATGCGAACATGGGATTGGTGGCGTAGACGGTGGAAAAACTTTGCACGGCGGGGGAATCCTTGACCGCTGGCGAGCTGACCGAACTGCCGCTGCGCACCGGGCCTTGCGGGGCGCTGATGAAAATATCGCCGGGTAAGCCCCGAATGGCTTCCGGGCTGCCGGTGCCGGTGGAAAACTGGAAGTTATGCAGCACCACTTTAATAGCTTGCGACGGTTTGTCCAGCACCGGGGAAATGGCGCTGGCGTTGCCGCAGGCCAGGTAACTGGCCCCTTCCCCGCTGAGCCAGACCCCGTTGCTGTTGGTGTCCGTAAAATCGGTGCAGTTGTTGGCCATTTGGGAATACAGAAACAGGGGCGTACCTTGCAGCACGTACTTGGTGGAGGATGACGCCCGGTATGGCGAACCCCAGCTTGAGCCGCCATCGGTGGAGAGTTCCAGGTAGGTGTTGCTTCCTGAAGCGTTGATGCGGTAGATTTTTTTGACCGCGCTGCCGCTGCTGTCGTAAGTGGTATATTCCAGCCGTTTGTCGTGGGAGTTATCGCTGATATAAGCGCCCTGGCGCAAGTCGATTTCCAGATCCTGAATCAAGGCGTGGATTTCGCTGGCCTCTTTGTACCGCATGCTGATGGAGCTGGTGGTGACGTTGCTTTTCACCAGGAAGTTGCTGACAGACAGCGAGATAAAACCCATCAACGCCAGGGCGATCAGCAGTTCCACCAGGCTGAAGCCGGGATGTTTCGTTAGCAGGCTTTTAAGGCGTGGGTACGGCATGGGGCAATCTAATATGACCTTCTGATAATCTGGATGGCGTTCACAAAGGCGTTGGGGTCATTGGAGCTAGCGTTTTTGGCGATGGTAATGTTCAGGGTTCCGTCTGTCACGTTCACATCATACATTTTAACGTGCCCCCGCGAATTACCGCCCGTGGCCTCGTAAGGGCTGTAGGGAGACCTGTTGACCTGCACCCCCTCAATGGTGAAATCCATCAGGCGTCGGTTGGTGGTGGCGTTAATGCCGGTGTTGATTTCGGCGAAGTATAGCTTGACGGTGTAGGGGCCGTTATCCACATCGATGCTGTAGCTCATGGTTGCCCCCAGGGAATTGTTGCAAAACAGGGTATCGTCGTTGCCGCTGGTATTCACGATGTTGGGGCAGGCCGTGGCGTCGGACGAATAACTGGCGGTCGGGCCGGGAATCTTGTAGGTGGAATCATAGGTGGAGGAGCTGATTTGCCAGAGCAGGCTGGAGGTGTCAATCAGCGAGGCGCTAGCCCCCATCCTCAACCGCAGGGTTTTGGCGGACTGGATGACTTTGGTTTTGTAGCGATAGGCCGTGTTCGCATCGGTGCTGTTGTTGTACAGGTATATGTTGACGGTTCGCCTCATGGCGGTGGACGCCCCGCTGTTGGTGACATCCACTTTGCGCATATAGGGAATGGTCTGCCCCGATTCGCTGGTGCTGGTATTCATGCTGGAGTCGTTGAAGCGGGTGTAGTAAATCGTTCGTTCCGGACTCATTTCATCCAGCAGGCTGTTCAGCAGAATGCTGCGGGTCGATTGCAGATAGCTCCCCCGGCTGCCCTGCGTGGTCTGGGTCATAATCAGCGTGTAGGGAATGATGATAGCGGAAAGCATGCTGATGATGATCAGCACTTCAATCAGGGAGAAGCCCTGATGGGCGTTTTGCCCCGGCAAAATGCCTTGCGGTGGTTGAGTCGCCTTCATCGAGTGCCACATAGACTGCTGGAGCCGCTTCTTTTAGTGTCCTGATTCGGGTATCGGCAATGTGGCGAAAAACTTGAGTTTAGCTGCTTCGCTCCGTCACAGGGACTTGTTTTCAGTCTTGGCCCCGGCAGGGTGGGGCTGAATTGGTAGCCGGTAAAATCGCAGGGGCGGGCCGGTTACTTCCAGTAATTGCAGGTTATCGGTTTTGGGGTTATAGCTGTGTTCGGGAATCAGGATGGCAAGATCCGCTTGCTGCAAGGTTCTGTTGTAGTGAAACGGCTGGCTGACAGCCACAATCGAACCTTTGACGGCCACTGCCAGATCGGTTTCCGCCAAGAGGCGCGGTTGGTTAAAACGGACGGGCAGGAAGAGGCGCCCGGTGAGTAGCACGGGTCGGGTGTCCTGCCGGTGTGAGGCGTTGAATGGCTGTGCTGGCGACAGGGTAAAGCGCATGCGTGAATTGCCCGCGACCTGGCTGTTGCTCAGGCGTACGCCAATGAGCTGGCGATGCTGGCCGGTATTGAAAATTTCTTCGGGGCGCAGCCGCAACTCGCCGAAGTTGGCCCGCTTTCTATGTAACGCGGCTTGTTTTGCCGCCTGGAGCTGGCTGGCTGAAAACTTCAGGCGGGTCTGGGGAGAGCAGACGGCATGGCTGGCCCGTTGTATGGCAGGTTGCTGGAGCAGGCTTTCCCCGTCCGCCTGCCAGTTCATCGCAATATTCAGGCTGTGCGCCACTGTCGGCACAATATCAACGGTTTCTGCCTGCCGGTAGTCCCGCTTGCCGACAGTCTGCCCCGGTTGCCTGATGAGCAGGGGGACGGACATGATGTCGCCGAAATTATGCGCGCTGATCGGTCGGCGATGTTCGCTCGGCATAAAGCTGATGCCGTGATCCGCCGTTACGATGATCAGCGATTGATCGTAGAGATGGGCCGCCTTTAGTCTGGAAATGGCCTCTCCAAGTAGGCTGTCCGCGTAACCGGCTTGCAACAGGTGCCGCTGGTATTGGCTTCGGGGCTGCTCCGTATTCTGGCAGTAAAGCAGGGAAGGGGAATTTTCGCACAGCACGTCGGCAGACAAATTGACCATGCGCGATGCCGGGTAATTTCTGCCGGAAGGATAGAATTCCCAGGGGGAGTGGGGCAGGATGGGATGTATGAAATAAAAGGGGGGCCGTTTTTCCTGGGGTTTGCGCGCTTGAATGGTGGCCAGGAATTTCCGGAACAACGCCAGATCGTACTCGTGGGAAACCAGCGATGATTCCGGCCTGTTGACGTCTTCCATCTGCTTTTGGTTTTTCTGGCTGATCGCCTTGAAGCCGAAGTAGAATTTGTTCAGCTCGTTGTTGTTGAACAGGATTTTAAAGAGGTATTCTTCCGAGCATCGGCGCATTAGGGACAGAAACCGTTTTCGCAGCGGTTGGAACGCAATCCGGCTCTGGCAGCCCGCGCTGTTGCACAGGTAAATTCGGGACTCAAACACCTGCATGTCATGCGACTTTTCCAACAGGCTGAACACTGTATGGGGAAACGCCTCGGTGGTGGGCAAAGGCGATTTGCATTTGAATTCCGGATGTCCGGAGAGCAAGCTCCCCCAATCAAACTCGACGGGCGGGTATTTTCCGGTAAGAATGGCCGGAATAGCGCCGCGTGTAGCGCTATGAACCGTTGCGGCATTGGGGAACCAGGTGGCTTTTTGGGCCAAGGCTGCAAAATTGGGGTAATTCACCGCGTCAATTTGCCCGTTGTCATCCAGCAGCGAGGTCAGGGGCAATTCATCAAACACGATCATCACCACCGGCGTCGGTGAAACCCGATGGGCGGCGGAAGAGGGCCATGCGCCGGAGGCCTCGAACTGGAAGGGCGTGGTTAAGGGGCAGCTCAACAGGAACCAGATGGGGAACATAATGGCGCCGGGAACCATAAAGTACAGCAAAAAGCTGCTTTCCCGATTTCGCAGAATTAGCCGGGTCAGTTGAAAGCCGCAGAATGCACTGATGCCCAGCTTCAGTAACGTGGACGCATTCGGAAATATGCGAAGAACCAGCAGACAGAAGCCGCAGAGCAGCAATGCGATTAGGACTTGGCATGTAGTGCGGGCAAGAACGGGAAAGAATCGGTTGAGAGACCACAATGCCAGTATCCAGGCGCCGGGAATCGCAAAGGAAAGAATGAGCAAAGCCAGCCAGATATCGGAAACCGGTAGCTGGTGTACCCTGAAATAACCGCCATCCTGGAACATGTCGGTATAAATGGGTTGCGCCACCACAAACCCCCACAGGCTGAAAATATAGAGCAGCAGCACGGAAAGCCCGGTTTCGCCCAGGCGGTTTGGGGAAGGCGTGTGATTTGTTTTCTCTCTCACTACTGATATCCTGTCGCTTTGCGGCGAACGGGGAACCCGGCTTGATTGAATCAGGCTGTCCGGTTATTGGGGATCAGGATGCGAGATCCGAGTCATCCTGCAAGGGTTGGGCTGGCGTGTCGCCGTGGTTATCGTCGTTGTTGGTTTCGGGGGGTGATGGTTTCCACCCGAAAAACGAAGTGGCGATGTGTCTCCAGTACAACTTTACCAGCAAACCGATACCGGCCAGGCCGCCAAAAAGCAATTGCAGGAGCAGGTTTCCGGCTCCCGGCTCGACATAGGCGAAAACCGGCGTGGAACCCATGGCAATTAAGCCAAGCAGCCCGCAAAAGAAGCATTTTTGAGCCAGGGATCGATGGTGCATTTGGGGAATCGTCTCAAAATTCGGTATCTTTTGTATATTTTAAGGCCAGAATGGCAAATTGGGGGGATTTTAATTAGTCCGGACTTTGGGGCTTTGCAAAACGGGCTGAATGCCTGATCGGATAATTGAGCGTCGGGCGAAGTTGCCCGACTGTCTAGGTGCTTACTGTCTGCATAACCAGTTGTGGCAAAAGCTCAGCTTTATACAATAGGGGGAGAAATGAAAGGTTATTTGGCAGGCGTTTCCTGTCCCGGTTCGGCGATGGGAGGAATGCTTCGTTTTTGAGGGTATGCAAGCAGCCATGGGGGTTTCAATTGGAGAGCCGGTAATTGAGCGGATACCCTGTGTTCAGGCTCCCGTTGAGCCGTGCGTTGTGCCAGCAATGTGTTACCGGGCCGAGCTAGTTAGTACATCGGAAGCGTTATTGGCGCTAGAGCCGAAATGGCGCGAACTGCTGCGGGCTACCGGGGAAATAAGCCTGGGCCTGCATGACGGCTGGCTGCGGGAATGGTGGCGATGCTTTGCCAACAAGCGGCCGTTTGTCATTCTGGTATTCAACCAGCAGCAACAATTGGCGGCGGTAGCCCCGTTTCAAATCAGCAGCCGGGAATCGGGCATTTTAACGCGCGGGTTGCGAAAGTTGCAGTTTGCAGGTACGGAGCCGGATATCTATGATTGGATGAAAATCCTGGTGCGTCCCGATGAGGATGAGTTGCTTATCTTGTCCAAAGTGGCGGACAAATTGCGGCAGGAAGGCTCGCAGTGGGACGTAATCGATCTTCGTTTCTGCAAAGATAAGTCGCAACTGGAAGCGTTGGGCATACGGTTGGGCGGGCATTTCTCCTGGCGGGGGACGTCTGCAGCGGCGGCTATTTCAGAATCCATGACTATTCCCTATCTGGATTTGCCGGATAGCTTGGAAGGCTATCGGGTCGATTGCCATAAAAAGAGTTACCGAGCTGATTTAAGGCGCATTCGTAATCATATTCAACGCGACTTTGGGGATGACGGCCTGGAACTGGTATTTCTGCCGCCGTCCGAAGCATCGGTTTCAGAGCTGGACGAGTTTCTGGCCTGCCATCGGCGTTACTGGGCCCAAAAAGGACAAAAAACCCAGGCGGGTCGTCACCCGGAACTGGCCGAATTCTACCGGCGGGTTTACCAGGCGATGGGGAAGCCGGGTCAGCAGGATCTCCAGTTTTGCTTTTCCATCCTCAAAGCGAATGGCAAGCCCATGAGCTACCATATCGATATTTTGCACGAGGGCGGCTGTATGGGCTATTTGGCCTGCTATAACCCTGAATTCAAAAAATATCGCCCCGGTATTTTGCACATTGAGGCTTTAATTGAACATACTATCAGGCTGGGCGGCAAACGGTTCGAGTTTGGCCGGGGCGATGCGTCTTATAAAAACCAGTGGCATATCCGCAAAATGCCCCTGTGGAACCTGTTGCTGTTTAAAAGCCGATGGGCCAGCTTGCTCTGGCAAGGCGATGAGGCGCTCAAGAGGCTGAAATCCGGTTTGTTCATGGACCGGCGGGCTGTACCGGATGATTCGCGTGAGATGGCAGACCATGTTTAAAACATCTATGGAAGAGGCAATCGGCAACCATCCGCCGGAACCTGCATTTATGGCAGGGGCGACGATGGCGGTTGTGGACGAGCCGCTTAAACAGTCGCAAGCCGTGCCGATGGCTGAGGGCAAAGAGCGATTTTCTGAAACTTATTACCGGGCGACCGGGTTTCGGTTGTACGGCCCTGCGGATATTGAAGCGCCAGCCGCCAACGGGATTCCACCGGCGGAAGCGGTTCATTTGAAAGCCGCCATGGGCTGGATTTACAATTTTATTATGCAGCCCCACCCCAATCTGGGCAGAAACGGGGCGGTTTGTCCGTATGTAAAATCCTCGATAGACGCCTCCATTTTTTATTTGTGTATTCCGCCCATGTCGGGATTGTTTGCGTATGAGGATGTATACGAAGTGCTGCTGAGGTTGAGCGATGTTTTTGACCATATGGCGCCCAAGGATGGGCAGAACGCCGCGTTGAGGGCATTGCTGGTGCTGTTCCCGAATGCCACGGAGGACATGCTGTCCCATCCCCAAAAGTCGAAAATGCTGAAAACTGAAATGATGCGGCGAGGGGTGACGCTGGGGCAGTTTTTTCCGACCGGGCATGCCGACAGCCTGTTGAAGGCAAAATTTTTCCCGGTGCAGCCGCCGCTTTGCCTGTATACCATGCGTCCTTTTATCGAGGGGGACTGGATGTTTATTCAAGGGGAACGGGAGTGGCGGGCGGTTTACAAGGAGCGTTTTGGAGATCCGGGCAAAAAATAATTTCAATGTGTTAATATGCTTGGTTTTTTGAGCAGGGCAAGCGTCATGTGCTGGAATGTTGCGTTCGATTCTTCCGGTTGGGTTGAATGGGCCGTTCTTGTGTTTTCGGGGAAAGCGTGTGTACAATAGGGCAGTCTTGGTTTCGGAAATCTGGTGAAAGTCCAGAACTGTGCCGCAGCTGTAATCTGCCTGTCAGAAAGTCAGAATGCGAAACCGGGGCGAATGGTTCCCAACCCTTGCGAGCACAAGAGGAAAATAGCGATGTCCAAGCGCCATATCCACTCTGAATAAGCCTGATTGAATTGATTGATCCATATTGACGCCCGTTTGGCTCCGGCTTTTTGGCAGACAGTTTTGCACTGGTTAAATTGCCAAGTTTAAATTGTATTGGCTGGAAAGGCTGGATGGACGGCAACGCCTTCTGTGACGATATTATGCGTGAGTTGAAGGCGATTGTTTTGGGTTGCGTAAAACCTGACACGCGACACTGAAAAATTATTTTAGAGAAACGTATAGAAAAATGTATAGAGAGAGGCATTTTGAATGACAACGACGCATAATTTGGGTTTCCCCAGCATTGGGCATAAACGTGAATTGAAAAAAGCCCTGGAATTTTACTGGCAAGGCCAATGCAATGATGAAACCCTGGTGACTATTGGCCGCCACTTGCGGGCAAAACATTGGCACCTGCAACAGGAAACGGGGCTGGATTGGGTGCCGGTAGGGGAGTTTTCCTATTACGATCGCATGCTGGATATGATTTGCCTGCTGGGCTCGGTTCCCAAGCGATTTGGTTTTGACGGGGAGATTGGCTTTGCCGAATATTTTGCGCTGGCCCGTGGCAACAAAGCGCAACCCGCCCTGGAAATGACCAAGTGGTTTGATACCAATTACCATTACATTGTGCCTGAATTTACCGCTGAAACGACCTTTGAGGCGTTTCCGGAAAAATTCCTGGGCATGGTGGAAGAAGCGCTCCAGCTCAATCTGGCGGCCAAGCCGGTTTTAATCGGGCCGTTAACTTTTTTATGTCTGGGCAAGGAAAAAGAAGATGGCTTTGAACGCTTGTCTCTGCTATCCCGGCTGATTCCGGCGTATCAGTCCATTTTGTCTCAACTCAAGGCCAGGGGAATTGAATGGGTTCAGTTGGATGAGCCTGCCTTGGCGCTGGATCTGCCCCAAGCTTGGGTTCAGCAGCTTCAACCCGCGTATAAGGCGTTGGCCCAGGTGGCGCCTAAAATTTTGTTAACCACGTATTTTGAGAGCGTTGGCGATAGTTTGCCTCTATTGAAGTCATTGCCAGTTGCGGGTCTACACCTTGATTTAACGGCTGCGGCTGATCAACTGGAGGCTTATTTGTCCTTGCCCGACAATGCCGATCAGGTTTTGTCTGTGGGGGTGGTGGACGGTCGCGGTATCTGGAAGACGGATTTGCAGGCGGCGTTGTCGATGCTGGAAAAAGCCAGGCTGCGCCTTGGCGATCGGCTATGGGTTGCGCCGGGTTGTTCGCTGTTGCACGTTCCGGTGGATTTGGCGCAGGAAACCACAATAGAGCCGGAACTCAAGGACTGGCTGGCGTTTGGCTTGCAAAAGCTTCAGGAGTTGAATACCCTTCGGCAAGGGTTGGATCTCGGCGCATCCAGTATTCAGGGCGAACTGGCGGCAAACCGCCAATCCATGCAAAACCGCGCCCATTCCGGGCATATTTGTAACCCGCAGGTCAGGGAACGTATTCGGAACCTGAGCGCGGATGCCGCCATGCGCCAGCATGATTTTTCCATCCGGCAGAAACGCCAGCAGGAAAAATTTCGCCTGCCATTGTTTCCCACCACTACCATTGGTTCTTTTCCTCAAACGGATGAGATTCGGGAGTTGCGTTCCGCGTCTAAAAAAGGCAAAATTTCAGGGGCTGATTACGAATTCGCCATGCGCTCGGAAATTCGGGAATGCATTGAGATGCAGGAGAAAATGGGACTGGATGTGCTGGTGCATGGTGAGCCGGAGCGTAACGACATGGTGGAATATTTCGGAGAACAGCTTCAGGGGTTTGCCTTTACGCAACACGGCTGGGTGCAGAGTTATGGCTCCCGCTGCGTGAAGCCACCGGTGATTTACGGCGATGTGTGGCGTGAGCAGTCGATGACCGTGTCATGGATTCGCTATGCGCAAAGCCTGACCACGCGGCCGGTGAAAGGCATGCTGACCGGCCCGGTCACTATTCTGCAATGGTCGTTTTATCGCAACGATCAATCCCGCGAGGAAACGGCGCTGCAAATCGCGCTGGCCATTCGGGACGAGGTGTGCGATCTGGAGCAGGCCGGTATCCGGGTGATTCAGATTGATGAGCCTGCCTACCGAGAGGGCTTGCCGCTTAAACGTAAAGACTGGAATGCGTACTTGGAGTGGGCAAGTCGCGTGTTTCGGGTCGCTGCCTCCGGGGTGGGCGATGATACCCAAATTCATACGCATATGTGTTATTCGGAATTTCACGATATTATGCCCGCCATTGCCGCCATGGATGCCGATGTGATTACCATTGAGGCCTCCCGCTCGGATTTGGAGCTGTTGCAGCGGGACAGCTTCCATTACCCCAATGAAATTGGGCCGGGCGTTTATGACGTGCATTCGCCGGAGGTGCCTGAGGTTGGGCAAATGGTGGCGCTGCTGGAGAAAATGCGCGGCGCCGTAGCGGACGACAACCTGTGGGTGAACCCGGACTGCGGGTTGAAAACCCGGCAATGGAAAGAGGTTAAACCGGCGTTGGAAAATATGGTGGCGGCCGCACGGCAATTGAGGGAGAAAGTACAGCCCGAAAAGCAGGTAAGCCTGACGAACATTTAATTGGCATACACGGTATACAGCGCCCTTCGCGTGTGAAAGCGGGTGAAGGGCGCTTTTTTCTTTTCTGGCAATGGCGTATGGCGCGTTGATGCTTTTCGGGCAGGCTTTGGGCTTTGCTTGGGGAAGAATTGGCAAATTTTTGGATTGTTGAGAAAAATCATTGAGAATTATTCTCAGTAAAGTGGTATTATTGATAATAATTCTCAATTACTGGTCGGAAACGCCTGTGGCGCTTCCGGTGGAAAATGAGAGCTTGTCCTGTTGGCGCCATATCTTGCCAAGGCATTCCAATGCCACTAGTTTGTGGCGCAGTCCTCTCACAACCGTCAGTTCATTGAATTAAGCGGGTCAGTTACCGAATGAAAAGGAGATATCCATGGGCCATCCCAATATTGCTGTTTTATGGGGTTCTGAAACCGGTACGGCGCAATATCTGGCTGAAGCCACCGAAATGAAGCTGAATGCCGCCGGGTTCCAATCCCAGGCGATTGATATGTCCGACGTTCAATTGGAGTCGTTGTCTATTTACCCCACAATTCTGGTGATTACCAGTACCTGGGGCGACGGAGATCCGCCATCCAACGCCATGGATTTGCTGGGGGAATTGCAGGCAAAGTCCGTGAATTTGGCAGGCAGCACGTTTAGCGTTTGCGCGCTGGGTGATACCGCTTATTATCAATTCTGCAAATGCGGGAAAGACTTTGATGAGGCGTTGGCAAAACAGGGCGCTAGGCGCTTGCACCCGTTGCAGGAATGCGACATTGATTATGATTTGCCGTACGAGCAATGGCTGCAAGGGGTGATGGCAGCCCTGCGAGCCAAGGAAACGGCTACCGCCTGAGCGATGCCCTCCCCGTTTGTATACCCGTCATTCAAGACAGGAGCCGATTGACATGAGCGAATTACATTCCGACTGCAAGCAGGCTGCGCGCTTTCTGGGGTTGCTGGAAGCGATGATGCCCGATGAGCAGCGTTCGTTCCGAAAAATCTACCTGCTGGCGCCTCGCGCCGCTGAACCGGCCTGGTCGTCGAAACCCTTGTCCGGTCTGTCGGGAAAGCATGTGCGGGTGGCCATGATGGAGGCGTTGACGCACCCTAAAATTGCCTATTGGGTTCGAATGAACCTGGCGCTTCGGGTCGCCCGAAAACTGGCCCAGGTGACAGGCCAGCCGGAGCGGGTGGCGCGGTTCAACCGCCTGCTGGAAAGTTTTCATGTGGCTTCCGATGCGTTTATGTGCAAGCTGCCGATCGATCTGGTCATGGCGCAACGTGCCAACCGACGGGTGAATACAGGCGCCAGTCTCGTTTCGGAGACCCGGTATGCGCCAGCGACTCACCTCCCGGATGGGGAGCTTGAGCGGATTCAGCAATTCAAGCGGAAAATAATCCCCGGTTTTATTAAGGCGATACGGGAGAAGCAGAGGGGAAGTAACGGGGATTTTGCCGGAGCCTGAATGGGTGTTAAGGGAACCTTCAGGCGACCGGCGTTGTTCTGCGGCCGACGATCAAAGCGTCGGCTTTTTTATTGCCTGATTTAGCCAAGTGAAACCCGGAATCCATAGAAGGCCGCCTCTGTTTTTTCAGGGACGATTGAACCAGTTGTTAAACAGGGGAAACAGCAATGCGTAAGAAGCCCGATCCACGACCAGGTCTTTGCCGAAACGGGCCAGCTTACGGGCGTTGGAGTCATTCACGAACACCACGTCATCCGGCAGCAATCCGGCCCAGCTCCCAATGGCGCGGGTTGCCAGCAGCTTTTTGTCCCGCAGATCCATTTCCCGGTAAAGAACCTGACCTTGCCCGGTGGTGTGCAAGATCATGATTCTTTTTCGATCCGCCTCGTCGCTGAACCCTCCCGCCTTGGCGATGGCGGTAAGTACGGTATCCTGGGATTGCACCGGGTAGGCGCCGGGCTTTGCCACGGAACCCAGCACGCTTACTTTAAAGGTGCCTGTGGCGACATTGTTTCGCCCGAAAGTTTCCCAGTCCCGATCCCGAACCAGCGTGTTTTCAGGCAATGCCTCCACCTCAATCACGTCCTGATCCTGCAGGTTGAGATCCGGAAGCGGGTTCCCCTGGCTGAACAAGGCCAGCAGGTTGACATGCTCGGTTCTGGGTTCCGGCAGCGCGCGGTGAATGCGTATATCCCGCACGTTCGCGTTCTGGGACAGCCCGCCCGCCAGAATTAATGCATCGGTTAAATAGAGTTTTGAGAACCGAAGATTTTGGGAGGTATTGCCTAATTGCGCTTGTGGCAGGTTTTCGGGCCGCAGATCCTTCCCGCTAAGGTACATGCCCGGATTGGCCACCGCACCCGTGACATACACCCGGAGCGGGTGCTGTTGTACCAATCGAATGGTCAGCCGGGGTTGCGTGAAATATTGGGCATACCGCAGAGAAAGCTGTTCCCGCGCCTGGGGCAGGGAAAGCCCGCTTAGCAGGACTTTCCCAATCAGCGGCAGATTGATGCTGCCATCGGGCGACAGGCGTCCGTTGCGGATGAGGCTGCCCATGACGGTGTCGTCTATGTCCAGCAAGTCTCCCGCGCCCAGCAGGTAGTCGCTTTGGGTGACTTTCCCGGTAATGGCCGGTTGCGCCAAATTAAGCGGATTGTTTAACAGGGTTGGTTGGGCCGGTATGTGCTTTACTCGCATGGCGGCTCTGACAGGCGCATTGATGGGCAGCAGGCTCTGCGCCCAGGCGGGTAGGCAAATCAGTTTCCCCACCAGAGCCAGCAAGCACAGGGAACGGGCCATCATGATTGCATTCACCCTTGCATTCATCATCGTCCGTTCCTCAGCAGGCTGCTAAACAGGGGTAGCAAGGCTGCGCCGGTTACTCGATCCACCAGGGTGCGCCCGGTGCTTAACGCTTCTTTGGCCGGGGAGTCATCCACAAAAATTAGGTCGCCCGGCAGCAGGGAAACCCAGGTTGCTTTGCCTTTCCCCAGCAATCGTGCATCGGAGGCGTTGATTCGTTTTTTGAAAATTTGCCCGACTGAATTGGCGCGCAGCAAATAGACGTTTCTCTGGCTGGCCTGCGCGGCGAAACCGCCCGCCTGCGCAATGGCGGACAGCACCGTATCCTTGACCCCCACCGGGTAACTTCCGGGTTGTTTCACCGCGCCAATCACGTTTACCTGAAACCGCCCCACGCTGATGTTGATGCGGCTCATTGTTTTCCAGTCGTCGCTGCCCAGCAACTCCGCACGGGGCATTTCAGCCACTGTTATCACGTCGCGCTCCTGCAAGGGAAGGTCCTGGCCGCTTGCCCCATGCTGGAACAGTTCCCACAGGTTGACATGCAATACCTGTTCGGAGGGGAAACTGCGATGGATTTGAATGTCCCGGTAATCCGCATCCTGCCGCAACCCGCCTGCCTGAATCAGAGCATCGCTCAGGTAAAAGCGGGAAACCCCGCCGCCAGCCTCCATGCTGCCCAGCGTGGCATGATCCTTGCTGTCGGGCTGGGTGTTTTTCCCGCTGATTAACACGCCCGGATGATTCACCGCGCCTTGCGCGTAAACCCGCAGCGGATGCTGGGAAAGCACCTGTAGGTTAATGGCCGGGTTGAGCAAATAGCGCTTGTACTGGTTATTCAGCAGGTCTTGCGCCTGTTCCACGGTAAGTCCGGCCAAGTTCATGGTCCCGACCATCGGCAAATCCACCAGGCCGTCGTCGGCCAGCCGGAGCGGGCCGCTTGCCAGTGCGCCCATTGTGGCGTCCTCAATTGAAATTTCATCCCCCGCATCCAGAATGTAAGAGACATCGCTTGTCGCAACCGAATTGCACCGGCCGGAACCACCCGCCAACAGGAAGAATGCCACGCCAAGGCAAAACCCGCGCCGCTTGAGCGTGTTAGGTATTGCTTTGAAAAATCCGCTCATTCCACTAGCTCCCAGCACCATAAAAATTGTATCATTGAGGAACGCGTTGTCCTTTCTGGCGGGCTGAAATCCCCTGTTTGGCGGAGGGCGCGACGAAGCATGATTTGGGATGTGGTTTACTTGCCGACGGTCTTTTTTACGAGCGATTTTGCAATCGATATAATGTGCGGCTTTTGTGGAAGCTAGCCGTATGATTGCGCTTTGGCGGTGGCTGAGGACGGTTCGGCATTTTCCAGTCAGCTCGTTATGGCATCGGTTGCGATTGAAAATCAAGCGGAAACGCTACCGGCCACCGCAGGCGCCTTTGGCGTTATATCAGGAATGGCGGGCGGTTTTCGCAGAAAAAACGGATTTTACATGGTTGCCCGCCGGGCTTGGTGAATGGTGCGTTGTTCAAGGCCCGCTATGGAATGCGTCGGGCAATCAGACGCTATCCGAGCGATTGCTGGCTGGTCAGGGGGAGTTGTTGAACCAGCCGTTTGAGTTGTTCCAAAACAGGCTGGAATTGCAGGATGGGCTTGCCGTTCAAACACCGCTTTGGCGAGAGGCGTATGGCTATCTCGAATTTTTATTGCCCTTGCTGCGGCAATTAAGCGTACTGGATTTGCAGGCGTATACGCAGGGGATTGAGTTGCTGGAAAGTCAGTGTCAGTTGTTCTGGCAACTTCCGTTTCGGGAGCGGAATTGGTCTACCTACGGGGTGGCCCGCCGTTTGCTGGTGTATCGCGAACTGCTGAAATCGCTGGCTTGTTTTTCTGCTTTGTTTCAACAGGCGTTCTGGGAGGTGTTTTACCAGGAGGCATGTTTCCTGGCTGCGTTTTTGGAGGTGGATATCGGTGGAAACCACCTGGTGCAGGATTTAACCGCCTGGCTGGCGGTAACGCTGGCGTTTGAAAAATTGCCAGTCACCCGACCACTGGCGGAACGTTGGTGGCGAAAAATTTCCGGCATGCTGGCCCCGGTTTTTGAATCGCAGGTGTTGCCGGACGGCTTCCATTATGAGCGTACTCCCATGTACCACGGTTGGGTGCTTAAAAATTTGCTGGAATGCATTCATATTCTGAAAGCGGAAAAACCGGATTTTTCGGTGCAATCTTTGGAGGCGTTGGCGGTTCGCATGCTGGCGGCGGGCCGCTCCATCTTGCACAGTTCAGGGCAAATTCCGCTGCTTGGGGATTCCTCGCTGCCGCAAGCGCCGGATTTTAGCCTACTGGAACGCTACGCGCAAGACGTTTTGGGTGGTTTGCCCGATGAGCATCCCGCCGCCTTGACGTATTTGCCCGATGCGGGCCTGGCCGTGTTTCGGCTGGAGAATCCAAGCGCCTCGTTGGTTCTGGATTGCGGGGATTTTGGGCCGCGCTGCCTGCCAGCCCATTCCCATTGCGATATCGGCAGTTTTGAGGTGCATGTGGAAGACGCGCCAATTGTGGTGGATTGCGGCGTGTCGGAATATGCGCCGTCCCTGTTGCGGGATTATTTCCGAAGCAGCGCGGCCCATAACGCGCTTTGGGTGCCAAGAGCCGATCAGGCGGAAATATGTGGCGGTTTCCGGGTGGCGGAATATCCTGATTTTCAGGGCGCGGAAGCGGAGCAGGACGCGAAAGGCGCCAAGGTCACGGTTCGCTATGAAAATTACAGCCGGGAATACCAGCACCAGCGTTCGGTGTATGGGGTGGCCGAGACCTTCTGGGTGGTTCAGGATTGGCTGACCCACTTGATTCCGGCGGGGCGGGAATGTTATTCGCTGCTGCATATTCACCCGGATTGTGGCATTGAATACCGGGATTCGGTGTTTACCCTGGCGGAAAAACTGCTGGTAATTCCCTTTGGCTTCAGCAAAATAGAATGGGCAGATTACGCACCCTGGCGCACGAACCTGAATTTATACAGCGCGGGTTTTTCCCTGGCTAGGCCCGGTAAATTAATTGCCGCCACACCCAAGCCATTGGATTGCTTTGGCTGGGTGCTGGCGCCGTTTACCCCGCAAAACCGGCCTGTTTGCCAAAAGTTGGGAGACAGCGTGGCGCTTTGCTTTCCCCAATCCGGTGCATACCGGCTTACGTGGGATTCCGGGGGGCTTCAGGTAGCTTTTCTAGGGCCAGGTCTTTCAGGCGCTGCGGGGTCAGAAGGCGAGCGGTGAAAACCAGCCCTATAAATAGCAATGCGCTGAATCCGCCATATAAACGATTGGTAAACAGGATGGGCAAACAACTGAACAGCGCCAGACACTCCATCGCCAAAATGTCTTTCCCAAGCCGAAGAGGGGTGTACGCCCGGATAAACCCCAACATACACAGCAAAATGGCTGCCTCGGTCATCACCGTCGCCCAGGATGCGCCTTCTGCATGCAGGCTGGGGATGAGCAGAGCGTTCAGTGCGATATTCAGCAGCGTCATGCCGATATTGGCCAGGATGACCGGTCTTTTGCCTTGCTGGTTATACACTAGCAACAGGTAGTAACACAGCGCGTTCACGGCCACAAACGCCTGCGACCAGATCAGGATGCGCATGCACCCGGCGGCTTCCGCGTAACCGGGGCCGTACAACTTGGCGATCCAGGGCGCGTACCAGAAGATCAGCAGGCTGATGGCGATGAGGACGGTTAAAATCAGCCGTAGCCCCGTTTGAGCCAGGAACTGAATTTTTGCCGGATGCTGCGCGGACTGAACCAGCAGCGGCAAAATGGCCGGGCATAGTGCGTTAATCAGCAGGGCCATCACTTCCGAAAAGCGGAACGCGGCGGAATAAATGCCCAAATCGTGTTGCCCGGTGGGGGAGAGTGCCTGTAGCATGAGGGTATCGATGCGGGCCAGCACAATGGATTGCAGCCCGCCCAGCCACAGGGGCCAGCCGTCAGTAAAAATCCGGTGAATCCAGTCCCAGTCCGGCAGGGCCATTTTTATGGGGAAAGCGCCGCCGTAGGCGTAATCCAGCCCCAGTTTCAGTAACGGGTTTAGCATGGCCAAAAGCATAATGGCGAGCAACGGCCATTTCAGCATAATGGCGAGCGCAATGAGCAGCGTATTGGCGATGCTGGCGAGAAATCGTGCGCGGGCCGATTTATTGAGCTGCATGGTGGCGCTGAAGTAAATATCATAATACGCCTCAAACCCTGTGAGAATGCCGATAAATACTATCAGAACCAGCATTTTCGATAATCCTAGCCCCGGCCCCAGCGCAAAGCCCACCGGCAGGAACAGCAGGCAGCCGAGTAGCCGCAGGTAAATAATCGATTCCATTACGGGGCGCAGTTTGCCCGGCTGCCGGGAAATTTCCCGTCCCGCAATGTGCGAGCCGCCCAAGTCCACCAGGGTGTTTAAAAACGCCCAAACGCTGAAGGCCAGCGAGTAGCGTCCAAAGTCCTCCACTCCTAGGTAGCGGGTCAGCATCAGGACGGTAATCAGCCCCATTCCCTTGGCCAGCGTGGCGCCGCCCAGCAGGCTGACGTAATTGACCAGCAGGTTTTTACTTTGCACGGTTGAGGGCGAAGATGCCACGCGATACACACTCCCAACGGCTATTTTAGCATTTTTCAGGAACTTGCCTGGTTTGCCGCCGCGATCTCCACGCTTCAGATGAGTCCGTAAACATTCTTCGCGGAGCCGATCAGGATGCCCGCATTGGGCAGGCTTGTAGTAACATGCAGTGGAACTCAGCGGTGTTTCTGGTATTGCGACTGTATACACACTCATAAAATTGATATAAAAAAGAGAGGCATAGGGGATGCTCACGTCATATCATGCGCCAATAGGGACCATGCCGGGAAACGGTGTGCCGATTGATGGGCTTTGGCTGCAAACGGGTTTGTTATTTGATTACGATGGCCTCTGCGCCCATCACTTGCCCGCGTTGCGCGCTGTGCTGAATGGTGGGCGGAGCCGCTACAGGTTCCAGTTCGAGGATGCCACGTTCCTCTTTCACCACGGCTGCTTAATGAGCCGGGTGATATTCCGTCGGCAAATATGCGGCATGCCCCCTTTTGCCCTGACGCCGGACGGGCAACCTTACCTGCGAGCCTTGCCGAAGCGCCAGCAGGCTTGCCTGCAAGAGTTTCTGGCCTTGCCCAAGGGCATTCTGCTGTTTTATTTCACCCTGTTGAAGAAAGTATTTGAGTGCAAGCCACTGGTCTGCTACCAGGAATCTTCCCAGACGGGCCATTTAGCCCAGGTTAACCTGCCGCAAGCCTTGCTGCCTATTCTGGCCGAGGTGGGCTGGGAGACTGCGCTGATCAGTAACCATTAAGCGCTTTTTAGCGGCATGCCTCCATTTGTGCATGGGGCTGTATGGAGGATTGTTCAGGCGGTTGCTTGCGGGCTTGAGGTATTGCGGCTCAGGAACGCCTTTAAATAATTTACAATCCGGTTTGTGGCCTGCGGCGGAATCCCAAGATCGCTTTGCAGCTTCGCCAGGGCGGTTGGGCTGTTGGCAAGCGCATTGGAAAAAGGCTGGGCGCCCATGGCGTTTTGAATGAAAGCGGTCAGGCTGCCGGAGTCTTTTTCCCGGCTGACGACGCCCCTGTCCACGAGCGGGTTGAATGCGTCGGGCGCATTGGAAACCGGCTCCCCGATAAACGCCGCTCTCCTTCCCTGTAACACCGCCTGGGTCACAAAAGTGGAATCCTGGGACAGCACCACGGGCGATAAGGCCAGTAGTTGCGTGGCGTCAATGTCTCTGGACACTAGTTTGACTGGGTTGGGCATGGGGTTTTCCGCGAGCAGTTGGGCTTCCAACGCGCCGTTTACCTTGGGGTGCAGGGCCACTAGCACATTGGTGTTGGGGAATTGGCGCATGGTCTGGCAGAACAGGCGAAAGGCTTGCGGATAACGGGGGCCGTAACCGCCCACGAATAAAATGGTGGGCTTGCGCAAATCAATGCCCAGGCGGGCCGCAAGCGCGATGGGGTCTGTTGCTTGAATTGCCTTGCTGGTCGCCTCCAGAACGGGTTGCCCCATTGCGATGATTGGCGTTACGGGCTGCGCCGGATTCAATGTCTGAGAGTTTAAAGCCTGAACGCGCTGCCTGAAGAAGTTGGCCGTATCTTCGCTGGGGGTCATCAGGGCGTCCAGCTTGCTTGCGCTGCGGCCGTCCATAAAGGTTTCCGCGATGGCATCGCTGGGGTTGCAGTTAAAGCCATCGTAATAGCCGATGACCGGCTGGCTCCCCTGTTTGAAGAAGCTGGCCCAGGTTTTCTGGAACTCCGACACCAGGCCGGTGACGACGCAGCGGGAGGATTGCAGTTGTTGCAGGCAGGCCATTGCCTGCGCCTTGGGAAGGGAGGGCAGGCCGCCAATTGGTACGGCATTGGCCAGAGAAACCACATCCGATGGGTTGGAGGCTCCAACGGGCAGCTTTACCAGGTGGGGATTGCCCCGTAAAAGCGTTGCGGCTGTGGCATCGGCCAAAATGGCATAGTTCACCCGCTCTTGCTCCAAGGCGTTCATTACGGGCTGCATGGCCTTGGTCTCGCCCGCATCGTGCAATACAAACGTGAGTTGCGGTGCAGTGGATGGCGGGCTGGGCTTTCTAAGTGGAACTATGCCGGTATAGGGCGTTATGGCGGGTGATAACAATTGCGTTCCATCCTCTTTTTTGAAGATGTGCGGGTGCTTTTTTAAAACCCCGCAAGCGGATTTGTTGCCTGGCGCAAAGTCGCCACGTAGAATGCCTTGCCACATGGCAGGCGTTGCTATTCTGTGGTGGAATCGCCGTGCAAAGTTTCAAACACGCTTTGGGCCACCTTGGGGTTAAAGCCCGGCACCGCGGCCAGTTCTTCCACCGAGGCGGCCTTGATTTTGCCGATGCTTCCGAAATGTTCCAGTAGCTTGTGCTTCCGTTTTTCGCCAATGCCGCTAATGCTGTCCAGAACCGACTCCATGCTTTTTTTGCCCCGCAAGTTGCGGTGGAAGGTAATGGCAAAACGGTGGGCCTCATCCCGAATCTGCTGCAACACGAACAACGCGCCCGAATCGCGCGGCAATAAAACGGGTCGCGATTGTCCGGGCAGGAATACTTCCTCGAACTTTTTGGCCAGCGAAATAATGGCCTGCCCCTGAAATCCCAGTTCCTCCAGCGCGGCCACGGCGGAAGAAAGCTGGCCTTTGCCGCCGTCGATAATCACCAAATCCGGCTCGGCCCAGCCCGGCTCGCCTTTGAGGGCGCGGGTGAAGCGGCGGGTAATCACCTCGTGCATGCTCTTAAAGTCATCCGGCTCGCCTTCTGCGGACTGGATTTTGAAGCGGCGGTATTCCTGCTTGTCCGGCGTTCCGTTGGTAAAAACCACCATGGAAGCCACCGTTTGGGAGCCTTGGAAATGGGAAATATCGTAGCATTCCATTCGCGCCGGAAATTCGGGCAGCCCCAGCGATTCTTGCAATTCCAGCAGCGCACGGGCCGGGTCGTTGCGGTGGCTTCTGGCTTCCTGGCTGTAGGCTTGCTCCAAGGTTTCGGCGGCGTTTTTGATGCCCAGCTCCAGCATGTCTTTTTTAATGCCTTTTTGGGGATGGGTTATGCTGACCTTTTTGCCTTTTTTGCCGCTCAGCCACGCCTGAAACACCGCCTCATCCTCCACCGGGCGCTGCAAGATGATTTCATCCGGCAGGTCGTCGGCCTCCTCATCCTGGTAAAACTGGTTGAGGAATGCCTGGTAAGCCTCTTCCTGCGTGGTCTGGTGGGTGAGCATAATTTCATGCGGACGGCTGCCGATCAGTTTTCCCCGGCGAATGTTCAGCACCACAATCGCGCACCGTCGGGCGTCCGAAGCGGTGGCCACGATGTCCTGGTTCACGCTGGCGTCGGGGTAATACATTTTTTGCTGAGCCACCACGTCCTGCACCGCCAAATAACGATCCCGCAGCTTGGCTGCCAGCTCAAACTGGAGCGATTCGCTGGCCCGTTCCATTTCGCTTTCCAGCCGCGCCAGTAGGTCATCGGCCTTGCCTTTCAGGAAGAGTTCCACCTGCTTCACCACTTCGCCGTAATCGGCCTCGGTCACTAGCTCCTGGCAAGGGCCGGAGCAGGTGCCGATGTAATAGTTCATGCAGGGACGGGTTTTAAACAGGGGCTTTCGACGCTGCCGCAGCGGAAAATGCTTGCGAATGACCTGTAAGGTTTTGTGCATGTTGCCGCTGTTGGCGTAGGGGCCAAAAAACTTGCCCCGTCCGCTGGGATCGCGGGTAATGAACAGCCTGGGGTAAGGGTCCGCGCTGAGGCCTATCCAGGGGAATTTCTTGTCGTCGCGCAGCAGGATATTGTACTTGGGCCGGTTCTGCTTAATCAGGTTGTATTCTAAAATCAGCGCCTCGATCTCGGAATCAGTGACGATGTAGTCGAAGCGGGCCACCTGTTGCATTAAGGCGTGTACCTTAGGGGCCAGCCCTGCGGGGTTCTGGAAATAGCTGCGCACCCTGTTTTTCAGGTTTTTGGCCTTGCCCACGTAGAGTAACGTTCCGGTGGCGTTGTACATGCGATAAACGCCGGGCTGATCCGGCAGCCGACTGAGCGCGGCCTGGAAGTCGAAGTCTGGTTTGGCGTGGGTGGACATAATAACGCTGGCTGTTATTCAGGAACATCAGGCGAACTGGGGGGGGAGACAAACGGGCTGAAAAGATCGGCGCGCCTGATCAAAAAATGACGCGATGCGAAGCGCCGTGTTTCTATTATGGGGCCAAGGCAGCAAAATCCCAAACCGCGTTAGCCCGACTATGGCGGCTAAAAGTCGGTGTTTTATAGGATGTGGCTGGCCCGGCAAGATTTTATAGTATATGAATCAAATTCCGGTTCAATGTTTGGGAGACAGAAGGTGAGCGATCCGATTCACGCAGTAAAAGCCTCTGCCGATGTGCTGCGGGCCATTGTGGTAACCCGTTTTTTCAATCTGGAAGGCGATATCCACTTTCCTCGCCTGGGCAAGGAAGGTCGACGCTTATCCAACATGCTCAACAGCGATCGCAAGTTCATCGCCATGACCAACGTGCATATCATTAACCGTATGAACGGCACGAAAGATCCCAAAACTTATCCGTTCATCGAAATCAATATAGAGGCGATCGAGTTTATCCAGCCTCAAATGGATGCCAAGGAAGCGGAGCGGGAAGCCAAGGAAAGCGGCCAGTCCAGTATGTCCTGAGCGATGGCGGAATGTCCGACGTCGAATAGCACGTCGTGGTAAAAATCGGGATATTCCTTGCATAGTTTGGGGGTGCTGGCCGGGATGCGGTTGAACGCCTGACGCATGGCCGCAGGGTCGCAAATCACGTCTTGCCCCGGAATTACCATTAAGGTAGGTAGCTTCAGGGTACGAATGCCGGAAAGGGCTTCGCTGGCAAAGTCCCGTACGCTCAGCAAAAACGCGGGAGACAACACCAGGGGCGGCGCCGTGTTGTACTGCGGATCGTTCAGGATGGCCGGGTTGTTGGTAATTTCGGGTAAGCCGTAAGGCAGTTGAGTTCTGGCCCGCTTACCTTTTATCAGAAAGACTGCGGTGGTGCGCAGCGTGTAAGCCAGGGTAAAGGTTTTGGAACTGGGCTTGTAGGCCGGGGCCAGCAGCACCAGATTGTTGTAGCGCTCCGGGTGGCGAATGGCCATTAATGTGGACAGAACCCCACCCAGGCTAATGCCGCACAGCAGCAGTTCCGTATGGCCTGCTGGCGCAATGACCTGCTGGTAAAAGGCTTCCAGATCTTGCCAGACTTCTTTGATGCTGTGAATCGGTTCCTCCAGCAAGTTGAGGCCGAAGCTCCGCAAGTCTGGGCCGTAAATGGCGTCGTATTCCGGCAGCAACTGCTCCAGAAAATGCAGCGCGTTTTTGACGGAGCCGCCCAATCCCGGCACAAACAGCATGGCCTTGCCATTGGAAGGGCGGTTGGGACTGGATAGATGCCCGTAACGAAGCGGGCTGCCATCCGCTCCTTTGTACTCAAAGACTTGGAACATGTTTCTATCTTATGCCCTCAAAGTCTATATCGGCAAGCTGGCGTGTACACTTTTCCCGCTTGCCATGCGTGGCCGGCAAAAAATAGAAGTTCTTGCGGTCAATTTTAAACAATGTGATGTTTTTATATATTTAGAAATTACTATTCAGCCTTTTTGTATTTCAAAATAACCGGCAATTTATACAGGCGTATTTTAAGCAGACGGGGTTCAGTTTTTGCTCGGCAGACATAGCTGAAAGCCAAGACTTTAATGACTTTTTAGGCGTTGCCTTTTCAGGCAAATTTAGGATAACGGAGAGAGCATGTTATGGGCTTTTCCTTGAGCGGTTTAAATCCCGGCGCCGGGTTGATGTCTACTGCAGCCTTGCAGAGTCCGGCTTCTATTGGCGTCAATCCTCTGGCGTCTTCGCCATCGAGTATATTGGCCACGCCCGCACCGTCATCATCCGGTGGGGCTGGGCCGTTGGATTCCAGCCAGATGGCCAACTTACTGCTGCCGCTGCTCACCATCATCCTCCAGTTGCTGATGACGGTACTGGGTGGCGCTGCGGGTAATGTCTTCGGCGGCTCGCTGGGATCGCCCACCGGCGGCGGTAATGAGGAAGGCGGCGGAACCCCCGCAGGCGGAAATAACACGCCCAATCCTGATAGGCCGACGCCTCAGAACCTGAAGGACATTGACCGGAAGTACGGCGATAAGATTCAGAAACTGGTGGATGAGAAAAACGCCAAGTATGGTTCTCACCTCACCCGGCAGTTTGTGGAGGCCGAAATTATGCAGGAATCCAGCGGCGATACCATGAACAACGGCGATAACGGCCACAGTCGGGGCTTGTTGCAATTGAACACTGGTAACGGCGGTTTTCAGGCTGCGGTGGGTAATGGCTTCAAGGAGCCGCCGGTGGGCGATCCCAGCGATCCGCGCTATAACCCCGATTTCAACCTGAGCATTGGGATTGATGAGCTGGCCCAGTACAACGCCAAGTATGGCGGCGATTTAAAGCATACCGCCGCCGCATACGAAACGGGCGACAGCTATTACGATGACGCCTATGCCTCATCCGTGCTGAGCCACATGAACGGCAATTAAAGCGGTTCGGGCTGCGCCAGGTTTGCGGCATGGCGGAAATCAGGCAAAGTGGCCAAGTCCGGCTGAGCGGGATGAAACCGCTGCAATAGCTGGAAGTAGTCGGCCTCCTCCAGCAGTTTGAGGCCATTGCGCTGGAAGGCGTCGAAATCCTGCGCGGTGGGAATGCTGTAATAGGCTCCGTGCTGGTGGGCCTGTGGCAGCACCGGCGGCGCCACGCCGGAACGATATGCCTGGATTGCTTTGAGGATGCTGTCGGCGGCAGGAGCGTACAGGTTGACGATATGCCAGAACAGGGAGCATTCCGGCTGGGTGGGCCGTGCTTGCCGCTCAATGATATCGCCGGTGTCGATCGACGGATCGCTGATGTGGTGCAAGGTGTAGCCATACTGGGGTGCTTCATGCAACAGGCTCCAGAAGGTCGCCAGAACGCCCCGGTATTCGGGCAACAGCCCGGAATGCAGGTTGATGACCCCGTATTTGGGCAGTTTCAACACCGCATCGCGAAAAATATGCCCGAACCGGATGGAAACAATTAAATCCGGTTGCAAGGCGGCAATCTGTTCCAGCGTTTCGGGGCTGTTGATGTTGCGAACGCCCTGCATGGGAACCCGGTGCAAGTCGCTTAACTGCCGGAAGGTTTTCAGTTCCCCTGCTTCGCTGCCGTCAGCTTTTGTCCGCCAGGATTCGTAGAGAGGGAACAGGTATTGGTTGGGTAAGTCCTGTTCGTAGAATTTCAGGAAATCCAGCGCGGCCGCCTTGGGCGTTTTGGGGCCGCCCACTTTCTCCGAGAAAAAGACAAGGCATTCGTCATCCGGCTGCAGGTTGGGCAGAATCCGGTTCAGGGCTAGGTTGGCGTATATATCCCGGTTTACGCAAAACAGCAGCCGCATGAATGAACAATCTCCACAGTACAAACCCCACCATTATAAAAAGGAAGTACGCTTTAGGACAGAGATGGCGCTAGTGAAGTGCTTGAAACGGAGTAGTGGCACAAAATGTCAAAAAATTGTTTTATCTTCTATAGGTCAATGTTTGACTGTTCAGGAATGACAGATAGTTTTGAAATTGGACTGCTGTTGTTCAAGGTGTGGCGGGTCGTGGGGCAACAACAATGAAAGGGCAATGGGATGGGCTTATTCAGTAATTTGAATGTGTTTGATATCACTTCCGGGTTAAGGGCCATGTTGCCGAAAGAACTTCCCAGTTCCTGGTGTCGGTATGTCAGCCCGATGAAAGAGGATGCGTTTGTGCCGCAGCCCTTACAGCTTCAATCCAAGCCGCCATTGTTGGAACCTGCGATCAAGCGGCCCCTGGTGCGGACGAACTTTACGCGCCCCCAGACGCAACTGGCCAAGCGCACCGCCGTGTGGAAAGCCGCCAAAGAGAATAATCACAGCGTGTTCTTCGAGCAGGTTCGGCAGAACCCGGAGTTATTGAATATGACCGATCGGGCGGGAAATAAGCCGCTGGATCTGATGTCGGACTCCCCCCGGAAAGATCAGTTACTTAAAATACTGGAGCCGTTAATGAAAAAAGAGCAGTTTTTTGATGCGGTGGCCGTTCAGGAGCATGTGATGAAGGAACCGATTTGGCAGGCGGCTAAAGATAATGATCACGGGGCTTTCTTTGCGGAAGTGCAAAAAAAGCCGGAGGTGCTGAATATGACCGACGAGGCAGGCAATACCCCCCTGGATCTCATGCCCGAATCGCGGCGTAAAACGGCGTTGTACGAATCTGTAAAACACCTGTTGAAACAGGATGTGTTTGTGGATGCGGTTGAACACCAGCCGGGAATGGCTGCTCTGGAGTAAAATTGCCTGTGGCGGCTAACCGTTTACGGAAGCGAGCCAAGAGCAAAAAAGCAGCAAGCGTCTGCCGTAAGTGGCTGAAAGCATGGTCGGCGTTTATTCGCCGGTGAACATGGGTTCGGTGGCGTAGCACACCAGGCCGATTAAAAAGATGGCGGCAAACAATATCAGGATAGAAGTCATGGCAGTGTCCCTTTATATTCAGGTATAAAAAATATATACACAAATAAAGGCATTTGTTTCGGGAAAATTGCCTGCCCTCTTTATATATAGAGATAATGTGCAATCGCTTATAAAGAGGGCGGTTCCAGAAAGGCGTGGCGCAGGGTGAAAATGCGAATGGTGGCTTCTCTGCCCCGCACGGCGACTTCGCCCAGTTCAACGTAGCTTTCGGCGGGGATGAACTCGGTCATTTGCTCCGGCAAGCCCGCCACGGTGTGCTCGCTCATGATTAAGCGGGTGTGGAACTGCTTGGTATGCTCCTGCAAACGGACGCAAATGTTGACCGTGTCGCCCACGCCGGTGTATTCTAGCTTGTCCGCCGGGCCTAAAAAGCCCACAAAGGCTACCCCGCTGTTTAGCGAAATGCCGATATCCGTATCGATGCCCAGGGCTTCACGCCACCGGCCCGATAATCTGGAAGTGGCTTCCAGAATGGCATTGGCAGCCTGCACGGCCATGGCGCTATGCTGTTCGCTGGGCAATGGCGCGCCGAAAATAATCAGGATGCCGTCGCCCATAAATTTATCGATGGTGCCGTGGTAGCTGAACACAATGTTGACGATGTCCCCGTAGAATTCGTTCAGCATGTCGGTCACTTCATGGGGCTGCAAGTGTTCGGCCAGAGAGGTGAAATTGCGGATATCCACGAACATGGAGGTAATTTCCAGTTTCTGTCCGCCCGGTTTCAGAATGTGGGACAGTCGCCGGATTTCCTGAAACACTTCCGGGTCAACCAGTTGAGACAGATTCTTTTCCATTGCCGCCAGTTGTTTTTCCTTAAATATAATGCGAAAGGTGCTGCCTGCCAGGAACGCAGCCACAATAAACATTTCCGGGGTAATAACATCCAGCCACAGGGATTTTTCTGCTAAAAACCAGAACGCCACCCAGCAATAAATGATCATGGTGCCTAGGGTGTACAACAGGGTTTTGCCGAAGCCGCGAATGCCCAGCCTTAAAAAGAAAATGAGCTGGCATAGAAAGACCAGCACGGCCAGGTTCATCCAGATATCCACCTTTTGAATTGCCTGGTCTTGCAGGATGTTGTCTATGGCCGTGGCGTGAATATCCGGCCCAAGGTGGCGGTTGGCCATGGGGGTTTGGTGGTAATCCCGGTAAAAGGTGGAAGATGAGCCAATCAGCGCGATTTTGCCGGACAGGTTCGGCAGTGGGGCATGGCGATCGAAAAAGCGCCATAGCGGAATCGCCTCATGGCTGCGGCTGTATTCGGCCTGCCCCGCATTGCGAATGCGCGACCAGCGAATGTAGAACTCGCCGTTTTCGTTCAGCGGAATGGAGAATCCCCCGGCGCTTTGTTGCTCCGGGTAAACCCGCAACGCGGATGCCTTGCCCTGGGTTTGCTCGTCCACGCTCCATGTGTTGCCGGGATGGGCCTGGTTGAGCGTTTCTACCGCCGCCGCCAGCGAAAGCGCCGGGAAAACGCCGATTTGCGAGCGCCCGGCGCGCACCTGATAAATGGGCTTCAGGGAGCGCACCACGCCGTCTTCGTCCTCGCTCATGCTGACCACGCCCAGGCTCAGGTTGTAGTATTGGGGGCTTTGGGGGTTGAGCCAGCCGGGCTTGGCGCTGTTGTCCAGCCGCGCTCCACGATCCGTTTCTTCCATGGCCAGCCCGCCAATCAGGTTGGGAAAGCGTTTCAGTTCCGTAAAAAAGCGGGCGTCATCGGCCTGGCTCAGGTTCACGAAATGGCTGTCGAATACCATGAGCGCGGGTTGGCTGGCATTCACCCGCTCAAAAATCTCCAGGTAGGTTTTGCGCGGCCATGGCATTAGCCCGAACCGGCTTTGCAGCTTGGCGATGGACTCGTCATTAATTAAAACCAATCGAACCGGGCTGTGTTTGGTCTCTCTGGCGGACCAGCGCATAAACAGACTGAAGGCGTGAGGCTCCGACTGCTGGCCGATGAGCCAAAGCCCGGCCAGGGCGAAGCATGCCAGCAAAGTGGGCACAAGCCGGTTGTACACCCACTTCAGGGTTGCCTGTATGGAAATGCTCTGCATCGCTCAATCGTCACGCATGGATGCTTTTATCATATCCGTTCGGGCTGCGTTAATGCGCTTTCAAACTGGAAAGTTCATTTAAATATGGGAAAGGACGAGTATTTACGCTGAAAAGGCAGCTTTTTGGGAAGACCTGGGCAATTCTTCGCTTATGATTGTTTTTATTTTCATGTGGAGAATGTTTCATACGGGTAGGTTGTTTTTGGTGGGAAGTCCATTGGGAGTTAAAACATTCGTTGAATGGTGGTTTGTTCAATGGATGGCATAGAGAAAGAGAAGTAGGGAAAAAGCAGGGAAAAGAGGAGTAGAGTTATGGGAGAAATGTGGTTTAACGGTTTGTTTTCAAACCCAGGAGTCAAAGGGTTCAGCGTTCCGCAACCCCAAGTGGCCAGTGAAGGCGTCGCGCCGTTTTCCTTATCCGGAACGGTCGATCTCAATCATCTGGTTTCATTGAATCACACCAACTTGTCCGTGGTGCCCCAGGGGGTCAACCCGGATCAGGTGAATGTGCATGGTCTGGTGCGTAGCGCGGTGGCCAAAGACCCGCACGGGCTTTCGCTGAATCCTACTACGCTGGCTTTCTTGCAGAATGCGCCGTTTGACGAGAGCCAGTTTGGTATTTAGCTGGCTGGAACGTAAAGATTCAGTGCAAGAAATTGCCACAATGGCCGCATGCCACTAAAATCTCTTTTAGAGAGTGCCTCTTGGAGCTTGTTGTGTAAACCTGGAAAAAGCCGTCGTTACTGGGTTGTTTGGTGTTTTGTAAACATAAATAAACAATCGTGGTTTTTACTAACATCAAAATCCTAAAAACGGTTTTTATACAACTACGAGAGTAATATCTATCTTCGACGGGTTAAACAAGCATTTTCGAGAGAAGCAGTTAAAGGAGATAATAATGAGCGGCGATTGGTTAAACGGCGGGTTGAATTTTACGCCCAAAGTCCAAAAACTGAATGTGAACACCCCGATTCCAGGGGCGGCCCCGTTCAGCGGTTTTACGGCGCCAGGTTCCGGCCTTCAGGGCGATACCTTTGTGCGCACCAACAATCTCTTGTTTGCGGGCGGCGACGGCGTTCCGGCAAATGTATACGGGGTCAGCCAGTTGTCGTTGAGCGATGTGAAAGATAAGGGACTGTTGCACGGCAATACGTTAAATACCTTGTTACTTGCAGGTCAGAATGAGAACTTCGAGTTTCCCCCGATCTAACGAAACAATCTGAATCTCTATAAACTGGCATTCTGGGTTTCAGAGTGAGCTGGGAAGCCTTTGACTAGGCAATTTCAAGTGAATATTCAAGCTGGGAACAATAAGAGCGGATTTTTTACACGCGGGTGACATTGGCCGACCATGGATTGGTGTATTGATTGGCGTGATGACTCACCTCAACGAAATTTAGCTGCTTTTCATCAGAAGGCGACCATTGCGCATGCAGGTCGCCTTTTTTGACATGCCTAATGACTGAAAAGCTTGACAGTGTTTGCCCTTTAGACGAAATTCAGCCAGGCCAAAACCGGCATTCTTTAAGAAAATGTTAAAAATTAACGCCCCTCATGCCCAAATCCTTATAATACTCTTGGGATCAGAGAACTCTCTGGTTTCAACACCCTAATTTCTCTAACTGAATTCTTTCAAAAGAACCGCAGCAGCTTCATTGGATCTCTGCGGTTTTTATTTGCGCCTGGGTTTAGTCCGGCAACGACTATGGAAAAACGGCCCGGTTGGATGCCAGGCTGGGTAGGGCGGAGAACGGGGCCGATTGCCCTTTTGGTGGATATTGCGTTGGTGTGGACGTTTTCTTTGAGCTGACGCCTTGGTAGGAGATTAGTCTAGAAACCCCTTCGGCTAAGGCATTGGCGATGACAATGGTAAAAAAGCTGACCAGCAGCGATTTGTCTTTCAGTCCCAGCTTGCGGCTAACGTTGCTGTTCACCGCTGCGGTAAACAGCCCGAACATCCAGGCCAGCGCCAGCGAAATGCCTTCCCGCTTGATGACCACTTCCGGCTGTGGGCTGATGGCCCCTTCCCTCAGCTTGGGATCATAGGCGTCATACACGCGATACGATGCGCCCACCATCCGCGAAGCGGAGGTGACAAACGCCGTGGCGATATTGGTGCGGTTAAAAACCTTAGCGAGCAGCGACGGGCTGCTTGGCAAAATACTCATGCCAGCGGGCATCCACTTTGTTTTTGGTGTCGGCGTCCATTTCAATTTCATCCGGCCAGTCGCGGGTAAAGCCTTCTTCCGGCCACTTGCGGGTGGCGTCAATGCCAACCTTGCTGCCGTAAGCCCATAACGGGGTGGCATGGTCCAGAATATCCATCGGCCCGTCGGCAAACATCATGTCCCGCTTGGGATCGGTGTTGTTGAACACGTGCCAGGCCACTTGCGCCATGTCATGCACATTTACGTGCTTGTCCACCACAATGACGTACTTGCTGAACATCATTTGTCCAAAGCCCCATACGCTGCTCATCACCTTTTTGGCGTGGCCGGGGTAGCGTTTGTCGATGCTTAAAATCACGCAGTTGTGGAACACGCCTTCCCAGGGCAGATTCATATCCACAATTTCGGAGATGAACATTTTCAGCAGCGGCAGAAAAATCCGCTCGGTGGCCTTGCCCAGGTAGCAGTCCTCTTGCGGGGGCTTGCCCACAATGGTGGTCTGGTAAATGGGATTCTTGCGATGCGTAACGGCGGTGACATGGAATACCGGGAAGTCATCCGCCAGCGAGTAATAGCCGGTATGGTCGCCAAACGGGCCTTCCCAGCGAAGCTCGTCCAGTAGCACGTAGCCTTCCACCACCAGCTCGGCGTTGGCGGGTACTTCGTTGTCGATGGTTTTGCACTTCACCATTTTCACCGGGTCGCTGTGCAAAAATCCGGCCAGAATCATTTCATCGATGCCCGGCGGCAGGGGAGCCGTGGCGCTGTAAATAACATGCGGCGCGCACCCGAAGGCTGCGGCTACTTCCACTCTATCTTTACCCAGGCGGCGGGCGTTTTCGTAAATGCGGTTGCCGTCATGGTGTTTGTGCCAGTGCATGCCGGTGGTGGTATTGTCGTACTTCTGCATGCGGTACATGCCCACGTTGCGCTCCCCGGTTGCGGGGTCTTTCAGGAACACGCACGGGTAGGTCATAAACGGGCCGCCGTCATCCGGCCAGCAGGTAATCACCGGGATTGTATCCAGCATGGGCTGGCTGGGGTCGGTAATCACGACCTCTTGGCAAGGGGCTGGGCCTTTATGCTCGCGCGGCAGGAACTTGTTGAGTTCGGCCAGCTTGGGCAGCATCTGGATTTTTTCCCACAGGTTGTTGGGAATTTCCGGCTTAATAAAGAATTCAATGCGCTTCTGGATTTCCTCGTAACGTTCTACGCCCAGGGCCAGCATCATGCGGTTATGGGAACCCATGGCGTTGATGAGTACCGGAATGTCGTATTTTTCGCCATTTTTCCCATGCACATTGGTGAACAGCAGGGCTTTGTTCTGGTTTTCGGGGGCTTTGCTCACCCGGTCGGCGATTTCGGTAATTTCCAGGTGCGTGGAAACCGGCGCGCTAATTTCCACCAGTTCGTTGGATGCTCGCAGCAAATCCAGATAACCGCGTAAATCACTGAAGCTGGGCATGTTGTCCTCCGACGGTTGGATAAAACTTGATGGGGGAAGCGAATGGGCCGCTACGGTCAGAAAAAGACGGGAATGGTATGGATGCGGGGTGCCGAGTGTCTTTCTGATGGGTTTTGCATGGCTGAGAATAGCACAAACAAAGTGTTTTCGGATTCCCGGCAAAGGCTTCCATCTGGTAAAATATAGATGGCGACAGCCGGGGTTTTCCGCAAGTGCCAGTCGAGTTTAAAGGGTTTGCAATGCCATCCGATCAGAACAAGCAGCGTCCGTTGTTTCAATCGCCGTTGGGAATGGTGATTCTTGCGGTTTTTCTGGCGGGCTGCGCAATTTTGGGACTGGTGGGCTGCAACCCCAAACCGCATAACGGCATGTACGGCCAGAATGGCTTGCCCAAAGATGCGGTCACGATTTTTTTCAGCAAATACCAGGGCAACCAGAGCATTGTGGAAGACGTGATTCGCAAGCTGCCCAAGGAAGCCCAAAGCGATCCGCTGCCTTTTGCCCTGCAAGAGCTGCTGAAAGGCCCGACCCCCCAGGAGAAAAACGAGGGTTTTTACAGCGAAATTCCGCGAGGAACCAGGTTATTGGGCTTGAAAACCCAAAACGATACCGTGAATATCAATTTATCCAGCCAGTTTGAAAGCGGCGGCGGCTCCAACAGTATGGAACAACGCTTTAAAGAGTTGAAGCAGACGGTTTATTCCGTAGACAGCCAGCATAAAATTAGCCTTTCCGTGGAAGGAAAACCATTGGAAGTGCTGGGCGGCGAAGGGCTGGAAGTGCAGGAATCCCTGAAGCGGGAGCAGCAATAGTTTTTTAGATATCGGCGCAATTTGCGTAGATTTGCGCCTGTCGGCTCATTGGCGCAAATTTGTTACCAAATATTTCAAGATGAACAATTAAAAGGCAATTTAGCCCAATTGATTGTTTTTATTTATTTGGATGGAGTGTAGGAAAGAAGTTTCAGTTCGGCCCGCGCATTCCTCCGCAGGGTTTGTTTCGGCAACCCGCTTGAATGAGTAGGTCTATTAATCCAGCTTAAGTAGTAGTGGTGTAGTAGAGGTAGGTCATACAAGATGGAATTGCCGATTCCGGGCTTTGTTCCGGCTGAAAATATCAACGCGCCCAACGCGCTTTCGGATGGAGGAGAAGAAGTATGATGATGCCCCCAATGGGTATGCCTGGCATGGGCCAGGGGATGGGCCAAGGTATGATGGGTCCGGGGATGGGAATGTCGATGGGCCAAGGTATGATGGGTCCGGGGATGGGAATGTCGATGGGCTATAGCCAGCGCACCCAGTATACCGTGACCGGCATTGCAGGACTGAGCGGCGGTTACGCCTATGAACCTGGCTCCGGCATGTGCCAGTTTATCGATAACCTGAACAACACCATGGCCAATGCCTCCCAGTTGGGGCAAATGGGTCCTCCGGGGATGCCGCCCATGGGTGGCGGGCAAAAGCCGGGCGGCAATAACTCCAGCATGATGATACAGATGTTCGGTATGATGTTCGGCTTGCTCATCGCCAAATTGGCTCCCATTATTAAGGCGCGTTTGGCGCAACGGCATGCCAACCAGGGAAATGGCGGCCACTCCAGCCACAGTAACGGCGCTGGCAGTCACCCCACTACCCATAAGCCGCCGGAAACCAAGAATGATGACGCGAAAGGCAGCGATGGCGATTCCGACAACTAAAGCTTTATTGATAAAAACCGGGGTTGGCGTAGTAGGCTAGGGAAATGGCGACAAAAAACGGACGGGTGATCAAGGCCCGTCCGTTTTCGCTAATGATTTACAGCCGTTTTTTTTGCTTGTAGAGTAGTTATCGGCAGGTTTTCAAAAAGCTTGAGTCCTGCTTCCGAAAGGCCGAACCCGTTTTATATTTCTCGTCGGGATTCCCGAAATTTCCACGAAGTTTTCAACCAAGCCAATTTGAAAACAAGCTGAAAAAGGTGCCACATGACTGTTGCGACTGATATTCTGGCGGAAGGCAAAACCAAGATTTTGCGACCGGGCAGCCAGCCGGATGAGGTATTGGTGGAGTTTAAGGATGCGGCCACCGCGTTCAACGGCAAAAAATACGCCGAAATCCCCGGCAAGGGCGAACTAAACGCCCAGATATCCACCCTGTTGTTTGAGTTGCTTGGCCGCCATGGCGTTCCTACCTGCTTTATCGGCGGCGGCAGTAATCCTGCCGAACTGGTTTACAAACGCCTCACCATGATTCCGCTGGAAGTGGTGGTGCGCAACTACGCTTATGGCAGCATCGTCAAGCGTTTCGGCTTCGATGAAGGCATGTCCTTCCGCAAGCCGCTGGTGGAATTCTTCCACAAGACCGATGACGATCCGCAAATTACCGAGGATCTGATTCTGGAACTGCACCTGGTACCGACCGAATCCATTCTGGAAGCCATCAAATTGATGGCCCTGCAAATCAACGAGCTGTTTCTGGCTTATTTTGCCGCGCGGGGCATTCGCTGCGCCGACTTTAAACTGGAGTTCGGTCTGGATAAAAACGGTAACCTCTTGCTGGGCGATGAGCTAAGCCCGGATAACTTCCGCCTGCGCGACAGCCAGACCGGCGCCGTGCTGGATAAGGATGTCTTCCGCCTTGATTTAGCGGATCTGGCCGAGACTTACCGTACCTTGCTCAAGCGATTGAAGGAAAATACGCCTGCCGCACCGTCTGAAAAGCAGACCTATCAGGCCGAAGTGTTTGTGCAAAGCCGCAAAAACATTCTGAACCCGGAGAGCAAGGCCATTCTGGAAGGCGTTCACGTGCTGGGCTACGGCAGTATTCAATCCCTGAACGCCGGAAAGCGCTTTGTGCTGAAGGTGGAAGCCGAAAACCTGCTGGAAGCCGAGCAACAGGCCCGCAAATTGGCTGAAACCGTGTTGAGCAACCCGGTGATTGAAGATTTTGAATTGAGAATAAAACGATGAAATTTGGCGTTGTCGTTTTTCCCGGCTCCAACTGCGAGCGCGACATGGCGGACGCCGTACAACTCTACCTCAAGGAAGAAGCGGTGTTCCTGTGGCATGACGATACGGATCTGCAAGGTGTGGATTGCGTGTTGCTCCCCGGTGGCTTCAGCTACGGCGACTACTTGCGCTCCGGGGCCATTGCCCGTTTTTCCCCAGTTATGGAAAGCGTCAAGGCGTTTGCCAACAAAGGCGGCCCGGTGTTGGGCGTTTGCAACGGCTTTCAGGTGCTGACCGAAGCACATTTGCTGCCCGGCGCCCTAATGCGCAATACCTCCCTCAAGTTCCAGTGCGATCACGTGGATCTGGTGGTGGAAAACAACCGCAGCCTGTTCAGCAGCGCGTACCAGGCCGGTCAAACCCTGCGTTTGCCCATTGCCCATGCGGACGGCAACTATTTTGCCGACCCCGACGTAACTCAACGACTGGAAGACAACCACCAAGTGATATTCCGTTACACGAGCGACGTGAATGGTTCCGTTAACCGCATTGCCGGTATCTGTAACGAAAAGGGCAACGTGGTTGGCATGATGCCCCACCCGGAACGGAATCTGTGGCCCGCTTCGCAACCGCACGGGGCAAACTGGAATGGTGACGGGCGAGGCGTGTTTGATTCCATTCTTAAAGCTGGCCTTCAGGCTTTAAAATAGGCTGTTCCCACTTTGAGAAAATTGTCCAAGACCATGAACAGGCGCATCCGGCTCTTTTTGTTCGCCTTGCTGGTGGGCTACCTGGTCTATTGGTTCCTGTCCCCTCTGGTAACGCGTCACGGGCACCGTCCACCGCCCAAGCATTTGCACCGCATCACCGTGCCTGATTAATCAACCCCTTCTGCCGGTCAGTTGCAGGTACGCTTCCGACTCCAGCACGTGAAAGCGATCAACCAGCCCCATGGCGTCGCAATCAATCCGGGTGGTGTCTTCCCGACGGGTTTTTAAATCCCGCACCCGCACCAGCCAGGAGGAGCACACGCTGTAATTCTCATCCTCGTCTATCCGGGTGCAGGTCATTGCGGGCAGGGTTTCCTGCGGCAAGCTGACGATTTCCAGAATGGTTCGCCGACACCGCAGCGTGTCCAACATCAATGCGCCCGGTTTTATCTGGCTCAAATGGGCCACGAGTCCTGTCATCACTTCTCTCCTTCGCGTTTTTTAATGATAAAAATATATCATTAAAAAAACAAAGAAAAAGTAATCTTGTTGAAGTGTGAAGTTACATTCGGACACATCCGCCGAAACATACTTACACGTTAAATAGGCTATGCCGGGCTGCCGGTCGTCAGGGCCAAGGCTGTTTCAACCCGCTGGCAAACCACGTCTTTGCCCAGAATATAAAGCGTTTTGGACAAGTCCGCCCCATGGGTGCGCCCGGTGACTGCTGCCCGAATGGACCACATAATGGTCTTGGTTTTAATCGGCTTCAGGCTGTTGGTGAATTCCTTCAACGCTAAAGCCAGTGTTTCCGACGCGTTGAAATCCGCATTCGCCAGGAAACCATCGCGAAACCGCTCCAGCACCTGCGCCGGTTCGGCCCCGGTCAGCACCTCGCCCACCAATTGGGCATCCAGAATCACCTTTTGTCCGAAGAAGTAATTCACGGCGTCTGGCAATTCGTCCAGCACCGTAATCGGCTCCCGTACCGCATCCAGCATCATGTGCAATTTCTCGGCGCTGTACTGGTTCAAATCAAACTCATGCAGGTAGGGTTTCGCCACGGAAAGCAGCCGTTCCAACGGCATGGTGCGAATCAGCTTTCCGTTAATGAAATTAAGCTTGTCTTTCTCAAAAATGGCCGGGCTGTGCGTAATCCGCTCCAACTCAAACTGTTTGGCGAAATGTTCTAACGTGCCGATTTCCTCACCGTCTGGCGGGGACCAGCCCAATAGGGCGATAAAGTTGCAGAAGGCTTCCGGCAAATAGCCCTGCTTAATGTAATCGGATACCGCCACCGCGCCGTGTCGCTTGGATAGCTTGGTGCGATCCGGCGCCAGAATCATTCCCACATGCGCAAACCGGGGAGGGGTAGCGTTCAACGCCTCGTACACCACAACCTGGCGGGGCGTATTGGAAATATGGTCTTCACCGCGAATCACATGCGAGATTTTCATCAGCATGTCGTCAACCACCACGGCAAAGTTGTAGCTCGGCGTCCCATCGGACTTCATGATCACGAAATCCCCAATCAGCGCCATATCAAAAGACACTTCACCGCGCACCAGGTCGTTAAACGTTAAGGCGCCGCGATCTTGTGGGATATGGAACCGCAAGGAGGGTCTCCGTTGGGAACCGTCATCGGCTGGCTTTTGGGCCAATGCTTCGCGAAATGCGGCGTCCCGGCAGGAGCCGCTGTAGATGTACGCGCGTTTTTCGGCCTGGGCCTGCTCGCGCTCGGCATCCAGTTCCGCCTGGGTGTGGTAGCAATAGTAAGCGTGGCCGGTTCCCACCAGCTTTTCGGCCCATTCCCGGTAAATCGGCAACCGTTCGGATTGGGCGTAAGGGCCATACTCTCCGCCCACATCCGGGCCTTCATCCCATTGCAGGCCCAATGCCTTCAGGCTTTCAAAAATGTTTTTGGTGTAAACCTCTTGAGAGCGCTCCAAGTCGGTATCTTCAATCCGTAGGATGAACTTGCCGTTATGGCCTTGGGCGTACAGGTAATTGAAAAGCGCCGTGCGGGCAGTGCCTACGTGCAAATAGCCGGTAGGACTGGGGGCAATGCGAACTCGAATTTCAGTAGTCATAGCTTTCGTGTCTATCAGGTCGCTGCATCGGGCTGAGCCTTTTGGGGAGGGGGCGATGCCTAACCTGGATGCTTTCCACAATTCTCCCTAGAATAAGCCAAAGGCCGCAGGGATTCAACCGCGGCCTTTAAAAATAGCTCAAATGTACTTTGTTTAAAGAGGGCTTATCCCTTGTGAACCACTTCCAGGGATACGCGGGCTACGCCGGAACCCAGCATGCCGATTGCTTTTGCGGCACCACGGGACAGATCGATGATTCTGCCGTGGGCATAGGGGCCGCGATCGGTAATTTTTACAAAGCAGCTTTTATGGGTGCGCTGGTTCACCACTTTAACCACGGTGCCGAATGGCAAGGTCCGGTGGGCTGCGGTGAGGGCGTTCATGTTGAACCGGCTGCCGTCGGCCGCGCGACGGCCATGGAAGAAACCGCCGTACCAGGAGGCCATCCCAACCTGGGTGCGTCCGGTGCCTTTGAAGTGAGGCTCGTTTTTGGCGACTTCGTTCATTGCCGGGAACGACTGGGTTTTTAAAGTGGTTTCACCCAGAGCCTGACGCAGGCGATTGGCGTACAGGAAAGCCAATTTTGGCTGGGTTTCCTTGGCTGCTTTGGCGGTTTGGGCGTCAATAGGGGCCAAAACCTCATCGCCAATCAGGATCTCAGCATTTTTCCGGCTGTTCAGGGCGGGGTGGATTTTGGACAAACTATCGGTATCGGTGACCAGAAAGCGGTTTAGCTTGGCCGCAATCGCCTTGACCCTTGCATAGGCGGTTTGCTCGCCTACGGTGCCTTCAAAACGAAGGATTTCAGTGCCGTTGACGAACAGGCTGGTCACGTTATCATCCTGCGGCAGCACTTGCACGATGGTGGGCAATTTGCCTTCGCCGCCGCCAATGGTGTAAATATCGGGGGAGGAGGGTTTGGAGGTTCCGCCAATGGGGGCATCGGAGGCGGTATCGATACCGGCATGCTGAATCACGGATGCCACTTGAAGGGATTCAGACTGTTTACCGATGGAGGATAAGGGGATTTGGGTGTCAGCTTGCGCGAAAAGCGTCGCAACTAAACTGGTTTGACCTAGCATTACCGCTGTCGCCAGCAGTGCCGCCAGTTTTTTATTTACCATTCGTGCTCGCTCCTGTGTCTATATCAACGAGTTTGGGAGGAATTGGGGTAAAATAGTCCACAATAGACATTTTTGGCCACTCGGTACTGGTTCCTCCTGAGCGATCCAAACTTACACTGAGTAAGTTCGATCCTGCAACCTTTGAGGCATTCGTCTTTACATTTTGCTTATATCTTCTGAAGCTATTTTGAATTTTTTGGTCTCAAAAATATATATGAAAAAACTCAATTTGATATGAAGGATGAAACCGATCGCATTAGTAAAGTATATATAAATAGCAACTGTAAATTTTTTAGAGTAAAAACGGCCTGTTTTTAATAAGTTTATTCAAATTTTATTTAAAATTTAAAAAGAGTTTTGATATGTCGGACGATTGTAGTCACGGTCAGCACCATTATCACCATCACCACCATCACCTAGGACTGGCGGAGGGAATCCCCCAATCCTATATCGTAAAACTGCAATGGGTGGTTGGTTTGGCTATTCTGTATCTTGTTATGCAGACAATAGGAAGCTATTTGTCTGGCAGCTTGGCCTTATTGGCCGACGCCGGACATAAACTGGCGGATATTGCGGCGATTTCGCTGGCTCTGTTTGCTTCCTGGTTTTCCAGTCTGGCTAGTTCTCCCCGTAAAACCTTTGGGTATTACCGTATGGAGATTCTTGCCGCGCTCATCAACGCAACCGGCCTTGTTTTTATTGCCGTGGTGATTCTGTGGCAAGCGTATGAAAGGGCGATGCGCCATTCCTCTGTGGAGATAGAAGGCGGAATGATGCTGGCGGCTTCTTTAGTCGGGCTACTGATTAACTGTATCTCCGCCAAAATACTGTATCCGGAGCGAGAGGCGAACCTGAACGTAAAGGGCGCCTTGTTTCACGTATTGACGGATATTCTGAATTCCCTTGGGGAGATTGTTACCGCCGCCGGTATCCTCCTGTTTCGTTTCTATTGGCTGGATACGGCGATTAGCGCTATTATTGCCACATTGGTACTTTATAATGCGAGCCGGGTTTTTGGCGAGGCGGTCAATATCCTGATGGAGTCTGCGCCAAAGCGGTTGCACATGGCCAAGGTGCGGGATTTCATATTGCGTTACCCGAACGTGGATGACTTGCATGACCTGCACATCTGGACGATTACCACTGGCAAGGATGCCTTACTGGCCCACGTCAAGGTGAAGGATGGCGCATTTACGCATGAAATGGCCCGCAGTCTGGAAAAAGAGCTTCGGGATGCGTTTAACCTGTGCCATATTACCATTCAGCTTGAGCCTCCCGGTTTTGAGGAGTCGGATATCCCGTTTTAATGGCCCTTTGCGAAAAACATCTTCCTGAAATACAAGCGGGACGCTAACAGCGTCCCGCTTGCTTGTTTTGGGCCTTTATTGATTTTGGTTTTCTTTATCGGGATTTTAGCGAATGACGCCGCCCGTGTTGCCGCCCTGGAGTTGGGGCAGAAACTTGGTCAGCAATTGAATCAATGAGGTGAAGATTTGCATGAGCATAGCCATTGGGTTGTTGCTGGCGGTTTGGCCGCCGTTGCTTTGGCTGCCATAGGTGCCCTGAGGGTTGCCGCCCTGGGTTTGGCCATTGTTGCCTTGAACCTGCCCATTGTTACCTGAGACTTGGCCGTTGTTGCCCTGAGGTTGACCATTGCCCTGGACTTGCCCGTTATTTCCCTGGGTTTGGCCATTGTTGCCCTGGGCGCCTGCCCCCGGATACAACTGGCTGATAATTTGGCTCAAACTGCTCATGATATCCCTGAGTTGGGAATAGGGGTCATTATTGCCGTTGCCATTGCCATTATTATTGCTGTTACCGTTGTTATTGCATCCATTGTTATTATCATTGTTGCCATAGGGGTCGTTCCCGCCCTCTACGGGGGTATTGGCAATGTCTTTCAGGTCTTGCAGGTTGAATTCGTTGCCGCCTTTTTTGTAGCGGGTGCCAAAGGCCTGCTTGAAATCATCCGTGGAAATGCTGGTGGCATCGTCATCGCCTTTGGCAAGCAGGGTCAGCTCATTGGCCGTGACGCCGCCATCATCGTTAAAGTCTGCAAACAACCCTTTGCCGTCTTTGCCGCCTAACAGCATGGTGGCGAACATTTGTCCGGTTGCCTTGTCGGAATCGCTGGCTTCCGGGTCGCTCAGCAATTGGTAGGATGCATTGGCCATTTCCTGCCTGTCCACCTTGCCGTCGCCATTGTCATCGGCAAGCGTCAGGGCGTTTAGCGCCGATTCCAACTGGATGCTGTCGGTGGCGTTTTTAAATACGTTGCCGTCATTGCCGTTGTCGCCGTTGCCATTGTCCGTTGTGGACGCTTTATTCATCATCAGATAATTCTGATTCTGTCCCCCGGTGTAAACATGCATAGCCTTGTCTCTCCTCTATAAAAGTCCAAAAATCGATAAAGAACCCAGTAACAGCCTTCAAGATGTCCTCAACTGCTGTTTAAAGCCAAAACTCAAAAACCTAAAGCCTATAAAAGCTATAATGCCCGCTCTTAAAACTCTCTGAATTAATAAAAACAACTTGTTGGAATAAATTGCCTATTTCTAACAAAAAATCTTTAAAAAATATTCAGCGCCACAAAATAACCCTATGCTTTCAGTCGTGGCGCGCATTGCCGTGCAGGGCGGTTTCCAAACCTAAAACGGCCAACCTGATGAAAGGTTGGCCGTTTTTTTAAGAGGCTTTAGCTGTAAAGATCCTTAATAATCCTTGGGGGGAATTACCAGTTTTTGATCGATCTGCAACTGATCCGGGCTGCTCATGTTGTTGGCCCGCTGAATTTTATCGATATAGTCCGGGTTGCTGGAGCCATAGACTTTTTCCGCAATGCGGCCCAGCGTGTCTCCGCTGACTACCGTGTAGGTGGTGCTGGCGCCCTGCCCGCCCTGAGGAGAGGCCGCCGCATTGGGATTTCCGCCACTGGTTTGAGAGGCTGCGCCTTCTTGCTGGGTGGCCTTGCCGTTTAAATCTTCGCTGACCGGAACGGTAATCTCGTTCTCGTTGGTTTTGACCTGAGGGCGCAGGAAGATGAGCCAGAACACGGCAGAAGTAAGGATTGCGCCTACCACCAGCCCGGCGATAAAGGAAATCAGTGGGGAGCGTTCCTCCCGATGGTAAGGGCGCGAACCGGACCACAGCATGTCCAGCTCATGAGGCAATTCATTGTTATCGGCCCGGACATAAACGCCTGGGGTCTTTTCTTGCATGTCTGAGGGCATGTCTTTCTCTTCTCCGAAATCTTGCTCGAAATCTTTAGGCACCATCATAAAAAACCTGTTCATCTAATACAATGAGAGACAAAATTGCGAAAGTAGGCCAAAAGTTCTTTTTCTCTAACCGAAGGGCTGTCAACTCTCTCTGTTCGGCGGAACATAGCCCACTAACGACCGGGTAAGCGCGAACTCCTGCATATTCAATGTAACGGTTGGCTCCCGTGACCTGTTTTGTTATTGTACTATAACTTATTCCAGCCCTTGAAAGACCTTAAGCAGTCTCCACACTATTTTTACAAGAAAGCCAACCGCAAGTCAGGTATCCTTATATATGTCTTCCACTTTATTATCCAAAGCGTTCGAACCCAAAGACGTCGAGTCCCGCCTGTACGCCTACTGGGAAGAAAAAGGGCTGTTCAAGCCCGAAGCGAATCCCGATGCCGCCAGCAAGTTTAGCCTGGTGATTCCCCCGCCCAACGTGACCGGCGTGTTGCACATGGGTCATGCGCTGGATTCCACCATTCAGGATATCCTGATTCGCTGGCACCGTATGCTGGGCGATAAAACCCTGTGGATGCCCGGCATGGATCACGCCGGAATCGCCACCCAGAACGTGGTGGAGCGCAACCTGCGGGAACAAGGCGGCCCCACTAAAGATGAAATGGGCCGCGAAGCATTCGTAAAACTGGTGTGGGATTGGGCGGACGCCCGAAAATCGGATATTGCCAACCAGTTCAAGCGGCTGGGCGTTTCCCCGGACTGGGAGCGGCAGCGATTTACGCTGGATGAAGGGCTTTCCCATGCGGTTCGCCATGCCTTTGTGCATCTTTATAATAAAGGATTGATCCATCAGGGGACTTACATTGTTAACTGGTGTCCCCGTTGCGTTTCGGCCATTTCCGATATCGAGACCGATTACGTGGATGAAGAGAGCTTCCTCTGGGAAATCTCGTATCCCTTGGCGGATGGGCAAGCCTCTTTAGTGGTTGCAACGACTCGACCTGAAACCATGTTTGGCGATGTGGCCGTGGCGGTAAACCCGGAAGACCCCCGGTATGCGCAATACATTGGCAAAACGGTCAAGTTGCCGCTCACCAACCGGGAAATCCCCATCATTGGCGATACCTATGTGGATATGGCCTTTGGTACAGGCGCGCTGAAAATTACCCCCGCGCACGATCCCAACGACTTTAAAATTGCCCAGCAACACGGCTTAGATCCTTGCTGGATCATTAATGAAAGAGGTCAAATAAGACCCGAAAGCTGGATTCCAGAAGAGGTCTGGGGGCTAGATCGTTTTGATGCACGTAAACGTACCGAGGCATTGCTGGCGCAGCAAGGCTCACTGATTGATAAAAAAGACCATGCCCACCGGGTTGGTCATTGCCAGCGTTGCCAAACCACCATTGAGCCGTTGCTCTCCAAGCAATGGTTCGTCAAAACCCGCCCGCTGGCCGATCGCTGCCTGCAATCGCTGGCGGCGGGCGAAATCAAGTTTATTCCCGAGCGCTGGACGAAAGATTATACCCGCTGGCTGACCGATATTCAGGATTGGTGCATTTCCCGCCAGTTGTGGTGGGGCCACCAGATTCCGGCATGGCATTGTGATGAATGTCGAGGTGTCACCGTGGCGCTGGAAGATCCCACCCAGTGTTCGCATTGCGCTTCTGCCCACATCGCGCAAGACACCGATGTGCTGGACACCTGGTTCTCCTCCGGCTTGTGGCCGTTTTCCACTATGGGCTGGCCGGACACCAACGCGGCGGATTACAAGAACTTCTACCCCACCGACGTGCTGGTAACCGGCTTTGACATCATCTTTTTCTGGGTGGCCCGTATGACCATGTTTGGGCTGGAGTTGACCGACCAATCCCCGTTCCATACCGTCTACATCCATGGCCTGATTCGGGATGAAAAAGGCCAGAAGATGAGCAAATCCAAGGGCAACACGGTTGATCCGGTGGAACTCATTAACGAAGTGGGTTGCGACGGTTTCCGCTTTGGGCTGACCAGCCTGATTACCTACGGCGGGCAGGATATTAAACTGGCGAAAGACAAAATCGATCAGGGTCGCCTGTTTGCCAACAAGCTTTGGAACGCATCGCGTTTTGTGCTGATGAACATTCTGCCGGAAGAAGGCGAAGCGGTTGATAATCAGCTGATTGACACCAGCAACCTGTCTTTGATGGATCGCTGGATTTTGAGCCGTTACAATACGGTGGTGCGGGAAGCCAATCGGGCGCTCAACGAATACAAGTTCGGCGAGTATGCCGATCTGCTGTACGAGTTCGTCTGGAACGGTTTTTGCGACTGGTATGTGGAATACGCCAAAAAGCAACTGCAAGATCCTGCGCTGCGGGCCAACACCCAGCGGATTCTGCTGCATGTGCTGACCGGCATTCAAAAGCTGTTGCATCCCATTATGCCCTACATTACCGAGGAAATTTTCCAGAAACTGCCGCACCGGGAAACGGAATCTATTATGGTGTCCCGCTTCCCGCAGGCGGATGAAAGCCTGATTGACGAGGGGATCAGCCAGCGCATCGATTACGTGCTGGAAGTGGTGCGCTCCCTGCGAAACATTCGCCAGCAGTACACGGTGCCGCACCATCAGCCCATCAGGGTTCATATTGTAACTACCGAGCCGATGGAACGCGAAGCCATCGAAACCGGCGAAGGCATCCTGAACCACTTTATCAAGCTGGAAGGGCTTGAGGTGCGCGAGCATGTCAACGGCAAGTCCGAGCAGGCCGCGGTGAACGTGGTGGGCCACAGCCGCATCGTGGTTTCGCTGGAAGGGCTGATTGACATTGGCCAGGAGCTGGATCGGGTTCGCAAGAAAATGGAAACCCTGCTGAAAGAGCAGGAGCAGCTCTATAAAATGATGGGCAATTTTGACTTTTTAGAGCGCGCCCCGGTGGCGGTGGTCGAGAAAAACAAGGCCCGCCTGCAAGAAGTGAACAAGCAGGTAAAAGCCCTTGAAGAGCAGCTCGCCAGCCTAGCCCAGTAGCATTAAAACCTGGCATATCGGTCATACAAGTTAGGCAAAAGGTTTGCCAGGCTTTTTATTCACCAACTAAAAAGAGGAAGGAGCAATCCTTCCTCTTTTTGTTTAAATTTGAACCGGATTCTAGCCCAGTTTGTTAAACATTTTACCTACACCCGCTTTTTGGATTGGGGCTTTCGGTGCTTGTTTGGTAAAGGTTTGAACGCCTTGTTGCACAGCTTTTTTGGCAACGGTTTTAGCAGCCCCGGCGTTACCAAACTTTGCTGCGGGTGCGTTATGGCTAATTACCTGCATTGGATTTCTCCCTTCTATCACATCATTTAACCTACTGCCCGCTTTACCGACCCATGGCAAAACTTGGCAGCCAAAAAAGGATTTTTAAAAACCAATTTGAACCTAAAAATGACCTATTAGACGCTAATCTACAACATCACAAAATAAAGTAAAGCAGCAATAGTTGATTGTTTATTGCGGATCAAGCCTTGAATCGACCTCAAGACTGCCTTATTGAAAGAAGATTTACGGCTGATCCTCATCTGGGATGGGCGTTACGAAAAGAATGGCATCGCATAGGATGAGAGAGGCATTCGCTGGCAAAAAAACATAAAGTTTCTTTAAGCCGCTGGGGAGCCTTCTCTTTGGGTTTAAGGTTTCAGATTTGTAGGGGCAATCTTTTTGGGGCTGGTTCTGATAAGCTCATGGGGGCAATCCTGAAGGAAACGGCCTTTTTATTTTAGTAGTCGCAAAAAGGCGCTGGAGGATTGTCTTTTTTGTCTATTTTGACAATAATTCTCAATAAGACCCCTCGCCGATGCGTCAGTAAATTCATTCGTCATGTCCCCGGAAGTGAGGCCGAAACCAATCAGTCTCAATCCGATGACCGTAAAAGGAAAACCTAAAACGGATGACCCCAAGTAAGACTTCACCTCTCACCCTTGATTTGGCTACCGTGGGAGATGCCCTGCTGGTTAAACGGATTACCAATCCGGAGACTGCCACTATTGCGATGCGACTTGGGGTGTCCGAAGGGGAAATCCTGCATTTGGCCTCTAAAATTCCCGGCGGGCCGGTGGTCATTCGGCGTGGCGCAGTGGAAATTGCCTTGGGCCGTGAGCTTTGCCGGGGCATTGAAGTCGAGAAGGCGGAAAGAGCGTAGCAATGGGCACGACCGCAGTACCAGATCCCAATATCGTCTCATCCCGGCAGGTGCCTGCCGCTGTACAGGAAATGAAAAAGGTGGTGCTGGCGGGTAATCCCAACGTGGGCAAATCCCTGTTTTTCAATGCCTACACCGGCATGTACGTGAATGTCTCCAATTTTCCCGGCACCACCATTGATGTGCCCAAGGGCCAGCTTGATGACCAGACCCGCTTGATGGACACGCCCGGCGTCTACGGCCTTTCCGGGCTGAGCGAAGAGGAGCAGGTGGCGGAAAACGCTATTCTGGAAGCGGATATCATCATCAACGTGGTCAGCGCCATTAGTCTGGAGCGGGATTTGTTCCTGACTCAACAAATGATTGACTATGGCAAGCCCATGATTGTGGCCATCAACCAGATTGATGAAGCCAAGGCCCGCAACCTGGAACTGGACTTGCCCAAGCTGGAAAAATTGCTGGGGGTGCCTGTGCTGCCCACGGTGGCCGTCCACAACGATGGCCTGGAACAGGTGAAGCTGGCTATTTTTACCGCCCGATTGGGTAATCCTACGCCGGATGCGCCAGAGCCGGATGAAATCAAGGAACTGGAGGCCAACATCGGCCACCGTATGAAGATTTACGGCCTGCGCAGGCAGTATGTAAACGCGTTGGCCGCCCAGGTGGTCAAAGACACCACTCCACCCAATTCGGTGACCCAGTTGGTTTCCCAACGTATCGGGCAGGCGTTGCTGAACCCGTTGATTGCCTTTGCCTGCATGCTGGTGGTGCTTTATGCGTTGTATCAGGTCATTGGCATTTGGGTGGCCGGGGATTTGGTCGGCCTGACCGAGGGTAAGTTCATGTTGGGGCAGGATGCCTGGGGCTGGCCGGGCCTGGTGCCATTGATGCAAAATGCGATTGGCCAGCTAGTGCCTCAAAACAGCTTTTTATATACGGTGCTGGGTGGCGAATTTGGCGTATTGACCATGAGCGTCCGCTACATTTTCGGGGTGCTATTCCCGCTGGTGCTGGGCTTTTACGTGTATATCTCCATTCTGGAGGACTGCGGCTACCTGCCGCGCGTGGCGGTGATCAGCGACGGTTTGCTGAACAAGATTGGCCTGAACGGTCGTGCGGTTATCCCCCTGATTCTGGGGCTGGGCTGCGTGACCATGGCCACGGTGTCCACCCGTGTGCTTACTTCCAACCGGGAGCGCACCATTGCTTCCACCATTCTGGCCATTACCATTCCGTGTTCCGCGCAGTTGGGCGTCTTAATCGCGCTTATGGCAAAGGCGGGCGGCATGCAAGCCTGGAGCGTCTATTGCGCGGTGCTGTTCTCCACGCTGATTGTGCTGGGAACCATCCTGAATAAGCTGCTGCCGGGGCGCTCCACCAGCCTGATTCTGGACTTGCCGCCCATGCGGATTCCCAACTTCAAGAACATTGCCCGCAAAACCTGGGTGCGTACCGTGGTGTTCCTGAAAGAGGCGGCCCCCTTGTTTATGTTGGGTTCCCTGCTGGTGGCGGTGTTGCAGGCCACACACCTGTTGGAGGCCATTCAGAACGGCCTGGGGCCAGCCATTAAAGCGGTATTGCACTTGCCCTACGAAACCGCGCAGGTATTTATTATGGGCCTGGTTCGCCGGGATTTTGGCGCGGCGGGGCTGTATATTATGGCGGATCACCTGTCCCACGCCCAGTTGCTGACCTGCTTAATGGTCATTACCCTGTTTGTGCCGTGTTTCGCTTCCGCCACGGTCATTTGGAAAGAGCGGGGCGTATTGGAAAGTTCCATTGTGCTGGCCGGTTCCTGGTTCATCGCCTTTGGGATTGGCGCGCTATTGGCCCGCCTGTTGGAGTGGTTTCCCGTACTGGGGTAAACATCATTTTCCGGGCTGGGTTGCGCTGTTTGGGAATGTGGTGGATCGCGCATGCCAAATCGGCTATGCGGATGAGGAAACGCGCCGCGCATGCCGGTTACAGTGAACATGAAAAGAGAGAACGTGAAGGGGTATTTTGCATGAATTTTGGCACCGCGGCTTCTATTGGCATTGGCTTGATTCAGCATCGGCAAGAGATTGGCGCGGCCCTGGGCGGGCTGACCGGCTTGGGCAAGGCGGGCGGTGAAGGGTTCGCCAAAATTGCGGAAAGGTTCCATTTGCCCAAGGGCATCAGCCAGCAAATTATCGACGCCTTACAGGAGAATAACAACCCAAACAACATCAGCGGGGTACAGGTGCTGGCTTCTATGCGCTATTTCGATGCCGATCGCAACGGCGAAATCAGCAAGGATGAACTCACCCAGGGGCTCAAGCAGCTTCAGGATTCCGGGCTGGCCAGCAAGGGCGATGCCGCCAAGCTGTACCAGATGGGGGATATGATGCTGAAAAACTACGACAAAGTGGCCCAACTGGACGGCAACGGAGCCTCAGTGAGCGCCAGGGACTTGGGCAAGCTGCTGAATCAGGACGGTAAAATCGCTACCCTGTCGCCCGATGACTGGCAAAAGCTCAACGCTTGAGGCGGATGTCGGGCTCTTCTTCGGTTTCCCCGGAACGGAACTGTTCGCCCAACGGCACCTTGGTGACTGCCAGGCAGCTTAAATCATTCTGGCGGGACATATTGCCCACTTCATTGTGGAACGCCCGGCTGGCTTCCAGCAGGGTGGCCCCGGTGGTGGTAATGTCGTCCACAATAATTACCCGCTCATAGCCGGAAATAATGCCGCTTTTTAAGTGCAGGCTCTGCCCGATGTTGCTGAAGCGGCCTTGCTTGTCGTGAATCCGGTGTTGGGGCCGAACTTCGCGCATCCAGGCGAGGGCATCGTGGCGGTAGTCGTAGCCAAAATGCCGGGCAAAGCGGCTGGCGAACTGGTCAATCAGGCTTACGTTGCCTTCATGTGGCGGAATGGGCATTACCAGCACATTTTCCGGATGAACCGACGTAAAGCCGTAATAGGGAGGCAAGGCTTCCCAGTACTGGATCAGCATGCCCGCCAGATGCCCGATATGCTCCTTGCGGTTGTGGAACTTATGGCCGTATAGCAAGCGTTTAACCATGGGGTTTAACGTGGTAGCGGCATGCCCCAGGCAATAGGGGGTCTCAATAACCGGCGTAGCCGGTCGAATGCCCAGTTTTTCATGGCAACGCCCGCAAAACTGGCTGGCGGAACCCGGTTTTTGCTCGCACAACAGGCAGGCTTGGGTTTGAAGCGCGGATTTGATTTTTTCAAAAAATGTTTCGATGAACATGGATACCCACTCCAGCCTCCCTAGGTCTTATTAATTAAGGAACCACCTTCGACAACACCGACTATGACGGAGGAAACACAATAAGCAACAAGGTAACGACAGCGTACTTGCCAGTTTCCACTTATACCACTGAGGCAACCCTGATTTTCTGAAAATTCTCAATATTATTCCAATATCAAAGAAATATCCCTTTGGAGGACAACTCTTGCTTTTAGTGTCCACGCTGTTTTGGCTGCTCAAGTGCGTTTTTTCCTGCAACCATTTGCGTACCCCGGTGAACGAAGGCAAATGCTATTGCCCGGATTGCGGTAGGGGACTAGTCTATCACTGGGTGGTGGCCCGTTGCAATGCCTGCCGGGTTCGTCTGGAGAGCCGAACCGTCCTGCGGCAGGTGGTGCCGGTTCAACGCTGCTGCCCCAACTGCGGGGGGCAATCCTTCCGCTTCGATACGCTGAGCGCCCCGTCCTATTTCCAGCTTCAAAAGGCGCAGCTGATGGTGCGAGAAGAGCAGGACTACCTGCAAGGCGGCTTCCAGTGGAGCGTATATGGCTGGGGAGAGGCGATGGGCCGTACCGTGGAACAAACCCTCTCCAAAACGCTGGCCTGGCTGGAGCCGCCGCAACCGCCCGCCCGTGTGCTGGCCCTGCTGCCCATTCGCAGTTAACGCCTGCCGATAACGACTACTTTTATTGCGAAAAATCCCCATTGGCCAAACCAATGCCTATCCTCTCCTCCTGTCAACTTTCCGCCAAAACGCATTCTGAATTTTCAGAGGGCGTTTTTTATTTTTCGGCTGGCGGATGTGACTTCAGTGCTTGGAAATGGCTGGATTTTTACGGTTGCCGAACAGGAAATGCCCCAGGTTGGAGAACGCCACCTGGCAGGCAACCCGGCCCAGAAACCAGGGGTTTCCCACTACATAGCGACCCAGCAGGCGGCTGGGTTCCGTAAACAGCCGGTACAGCCACTCGTAACCGGCGTCGCCCATCCAGCGGGGGCAGCGGGAAACCCGGCCCGAGACAAAATCCATCACCGCCCCAATGGCGTAAATGGTGGATACTTTTAGTCGGGCGCGGTTTTTCTCGATCCAGAATTCCTGTAGCGGGGTGCCGAAGCCCACAATCAGCACATCCGGCTGAATGGCGTTGATTTCCTCAATTACCTGGGTTTCCAGCGCGGGTGAATTCAGGATGTAGCCGTGGTGCATGCCCACCACGGAATGCTGGGGAACCTGTTCCACAATGGTGTCCAGCGCGGCTTCCGGTACGCCGGGTTCCCCGCCCAGCAGGTAAACCTTGCAGCCTTTTTGGGCAAAATAGTCCAGCATGTCGATGAACCAGTCCGCCGCGGTAAGCCGGGTGGGCAATGGTGTGCCCAGGAGCCTGGAACCCGCCACAATGCCCGCGCCGTCGCAATATACCAAGTCAGACTGCTTGAGGATGGACTTGAGCTTACGGTTCCCGAAAGCCGAATTGGCTACATGGATGTTCAGGTAATGCACCAGCGTCTGCCGGTTTTTGCGGGTTTCCTGGCAAATGCGCTCAAACAGGCTTTGCGGGTTGGAAAAGCCGGTTACCGGAATGCCTTCAATCTCAACCGTGGCTGGATACGGTTCTATCTCGGAATGGGCGGAGCTTCGCATTACAGAATGCCTATCGATGTTAAGGTTAAGGAAGTCATAGGTGTACCTCCTGGCTGGGCGGGCGGTTTGGAATCGCGGACACAGGGCGGACACAGGAGGGTTAAGTAATTAGAATCCGGGCAATGAGAGAGATTGCTTAGGTAAAGAAACCCTAATCAAAAGTTTCGTTTGGTAAGGAACAGTCTACTATTGAAGGTCATCCACAGGAAACTGCCCGGTTGTCTACAAAATGAGGCCGGGCCTGTCAGTTTACAATCGCGAAAAATACGCGAGAAAAATACAGACAGTTGTTAAGGCTGGGCTTCTTGCAAATGCACGGAATGGGTGGCGGGCATCAGCCGCAGGGAGGCGATGACCGCAAACACCATCAGGATGGCCGAGAACCAGAAGGGGGAAATCCCGAAAGGCAGGCTGGGGTGCTGGGCGTCATAGGTCATCAGGAAGCCGCCGATGGCCGGGCCGACCATACGGCCCAGGCTGGCGATGGATTGCATTAGCCCCAGTACCGCGCCTTGGGATTGGGCATCGGTGGATTTGGAGGCCAGGCCGCTTAGCATGGGCGTAACCAGGCTATTGCCAATGGCTAATCCGGTTGAGGCCAGCACCACCAGCGCGACTGTACTGCTGAGCGGCAACAGGGCAATGCTCAGGCACAGAAAGACGCTACCTACGATAATCAGCGGTTTTTCCCCGGTTTTAGGCACCATCCGGCGTAGCATTCCGCCCTGGATGAGGACGCCCAGAATGCCGATGTAGGCGAATAAAATCCCGTTATCCCGCGCGTTCCATTGCAGGCGATGCTGCGTGAAGAGGGTAAACAGCGCGGTAACCAGCGAGAAAGCCACGGTACAGAGCAAGGAACACCACATGATCATGCCCAGCGGAGTGTCCTTGGCGGAACGCAGGGTTTGCAACAATGAACCTCTGGCGGCGGGATGGGCTTTTCGTTGCTCTTCGGTGTAACTTTCCGGCAGGAACAGTAAAATGGCCATGGCATTGATAAATGCCAGCCCGGCGGCCACGAAAAACGGCAACTGGATGGAATAATGTCCCAGCAAACCGCCGATGGCCGGGCCAAACACAAAACCCAACCCGAAAGCCGCCCCGATGATGCCCATGGCGGACGAACGCTTGTCCAGCGGGGTTACGTCCGCAATATAGGCTTGAGCGGTGGAAATATTACCGCCGGACATGCCGTCTAGCATTCGGCCCAAAAATAGCATCCACAAGGAGTTGGCCAGTCCCAGCACTACAAAGCTGATGGCCGTACCCAGAATGCTTAGCAGCAGGACGGGGCGGCGACCGATGCGATCCGACCATTTACCTAGAATGGGGGCGAACAACAGTTGCATGAGTGAGAAGCTGCCGAACAGCAGGCCAATCTCCCAGGGGCTTGCGCCCAACTGGCTGGAGTAGTAGGGCAACACCGGAATGACGATGCCAAAGCCGATCATATCGATCAGGATGGTCAGGAAGATAATGAGAATGGGCGGAAAACCGCGTTTGGAAGCCTGTTCTGGCATCGCTTCAACTCCTGCTTAATCGGGAAAGACTGCTGACTTTATAAAAAGTCAAATGAAAAGAATAAATGTGCATTGCGTTCAGTACGCAAGATTCTAGAATGCCCCAAACATAGCCTGCTAGGAAGCCTCCCGGGAGGAATGTCGTCTTTTTTAAACTGTGGTAAACTGGCAGCCTTCCGGTGGGGCTGAGTTTCACCGGGATGTATGACGCCGTGCCGATTTGAATGATTGTAAAGCGTTGCACGGAATGGCAGGCTCGCTCGGCGGAAAAGTGTCTGTACCCCAACTATCAAAAAGTGGTTGAACGATGCCTGAATTACCCGAAGTGGAAACCTTCAAGCGTTTTATCGACCGTTACGCCCTGGGGCGAGCGGTTCAGGAAGTGCAGGTGCTGCACCCCAAAATTCTGGAAGGCGTGACGCAAGCCGCATTGATTGCGGCGGTTCAGGGGAATTGCTTTACACGCACCGTGCGCCGGGGGAAGCATCTTTTTATTGGTCTGGCCCCCGCTGGTGGGAAAACAAACGTAAAAGCCCTGCCTTGGCTGTATCTTCACTTTGGCATGACTGGCTACCTGAGCTATACGGAGCAAGGGCGGACGATGGTGAATGCCTACGGCGACCCGGCACGAACGGACGCCCATGTACGGGTGCGCTTCGCCTTTGAGGATGGCAGCCATCTGGACTTTCACGAGCAGCGGTTGTTCGGCAAGGCCGGGTTGGTGGATGACCCGCAAGCGTATATGGACGCAAAACGCCTGGGGCCGGATGCTTTGGATGTGGACTGCAAAACGTTTCTGGCGGCGCTGAAAAGACGGAAGGGCCAAATCAAGCCGGTATTGCTGGATCAATCCCTGGTGGCGGGCATTGGTAACGTATATGCGGATGAAATGCTCTTTCAGTGCCGTATTCATCCAGAAAAACGGGTGGCCGACCTTTCGCAGGGCCAGTTGGATTGCCTATACGCCCAAATGGTCGCGGTATTGCAAAACACCGTGGATGCGGAGGCCGCTCGGGAGCAGTTGCCCAAGGGATACCTGATTCACCATCGCGGTAAAAAAGGCCGTTGCCCGCGCGATAAGACCCCGTTGGCCGTTCAAACCATCGGCGGGCGAACTACCTATTTTTGCCCGGCCTGTCAGCCGGAGTAACGTGAATATAAAGAGCTGTTTCTACGAAATTGGTCTGTTTATTTTAGACTGGGTTGTCAGTTAGCACTCATTGGATTGTTTTTATTTTATGAAAGTTTTAAGCCCCGTTTCGTTTCCACTTCAGTTTGGCGGTAACCGGAAACCCAGGCAAAACCAACCCGACAATTTACCAGTAATAAGATATCAGGAACCTTCAGGGGATGTTTTCCAAAGTGTGCAAACAATGAGTCCTGCGGCATTGGAGGCAGGTTTTAAACAAAGCCTTGCCCAATCACCAAAATCAGACATTAGTGACAGCCTGGGCGAAATGTTAGCAGATCTGAATCGCAACATGGGCGCTGGGATCAAGCATGATCCTGATATTCTAAATATGGTGCATATATTGTATCAAGCTTGTCATCCTGAGGATCAAAAACAACATTTACCTGCTATTGAGAAGTTAACCAAGCAGTTTGAGGAAAGCCAATCCCGATCATTCAGTTATCTTGAGCAACTCAGGCAATTACAGCCAGAATCTTCCAGAAACGCCAGGGCAATAGAAGCCCCACCTACAACAGAACAACCTCCGGCATCTACAAAAACGGATGCTCAAAGAGAAAAAGATAGAGCAAAAAGGAAACGTAAAGCGGAACGTCAGAAAGCAGCCCTGCAAGCCGCACGAGAACAAACTCAACAGGCGCAATTGGAAACCGCCAAGGCACAGGCGGAGCTGGAAAAAATTAAAAAATCCGCCCAGCAAACCAAGCAAAAGTTGATAGCGCTCCAACGCCAGAAAAAGGCGGCTATTTCCACAGCTTCATCAGGAGAGAGAGCGGTAAATCCGTTCCGCACCCCCTCTGCCACACAAACAAACCATAGACCGGCATCCAGAACCAGCACAGCCACGGCAAATCCGTATAGAGGAAAACACGCACTGGAGAATTGGGAGCAATTAACGTCAAAAGATAAACGGATGATTTATGGGCTGCGGGAAAAAAGCCATCAGAATGTTCAGCAGATTAAAGAGTTAACTGGTATTATTGCAACCTTGAAGGAACAGTTGGAGCCATTTAAAGCAGGTCAGATCCAAGACGCATCAACCCACGAAGACTTAACGACGCAACTGTCAACAGCGCAGCAATTATTAGAGGAAGCACATGAACCTGAACCGGCTGTGCAATCTCACTCGACTACCTTAAAACCGACGTCCCCACGTCTGCTGTCACGCTCAATGGATAATATCCAAGAGCTACTCAATGCTGAGCAGCCTGAAGCTGAATGGTCTGAAACAGAAGCCGACAACCTGGAGGGAAGTCCTGTGAGAAAAACGTTTAGTTTTTCGGATATGCGCTCACTACAAAAACCGGGTACGACCTTTCCGTAATTAAAGCTCATTCAATAAGTTTTCTACTCCATTCCAGCACCCAGCTTTACCAAATCTGGATAATCTGGCCTTGGGTGAGGCTATTGCGATTGCCTCAATGCCGGGGAATTATGCCTTGGCGCGGCTATTGAGTGATACGGTTCCCGTTGCCAAGCCTGCAAGCGTTTCCGGTTAAATATCCCGGCTGAGGTCTTTGCGCAGGATTTTGCCGGTAGCGCCCTGGGGAATGGCGTCCACAAATTCGTAGTACTTGGGGATTTTAAAGTCCGCCAACTGTCCCCGGCAGAATTCCAGCAGGATTTCCCTGGTGCATTCATGCCCGTTTTTGGGAACCACAAAGGCTTTTATCGCCTCATGGTGCAGCGTGGAAGGAACCCCGGTGACCGCCACCGCCTGCACCGCCGGGTGCTTGTAAAACACTTCCTCGATTTCGCGTGGGTAAACCTTGACCCCGCCAATGTTAATCAGGTCGTCGGTACGATCCACAATGTGAATATACCCGTCCTCGTCCTTATAAGCCAAATCCTTGGTTTTAAGCCAAATGCCATCGGGGAAGGAGAGCAGCGTTTTTTCGGTTTCCTCCGGGCGTTTATAATAGCCCAGCATCACGATATCGCCCTGAATATACAACTCGCCAATCTCACCCGGTGCGGCTTCCTGACGATCTTCCAGCAAAACCCTGATTTTTACGCCGTTGAGTGGTAAACCCACCGCGCCCGGCTTGCGAACGCCGTGCAACGGGTTGGAACACACGATGGAAGAGGCTTCGGACAGACCATAACCTTCCTGCACCGGCGCGCCGAAGAATTTTTCCACATCGTGAAACGTTTCCACCGCCATGGGGGCCGCGCCGGAATGGCAGACCCGCAGCGAGGATAAATCAAAGATTTTTTCCCGCAGGTGGGTCAGCATCATCAGGTACATGGTCGGCACGGCGGCCATAAACGTAACCTTGTGCCGCTGAATGGCCTCCAACACTGTTTTGGGGCTGAATTTTCGTACCAGCACCACGCTGGCTCCTGCCAGCATCGCGGAAACCAGGATGTTGGTCTGCCCAAATACATGGAACAGCGGGGAGATGGTAATGAATCGATCGTCCGGCACTGCTTCAATTACGGCTACGTTGGCCCGCGCGTCCGCCAGAATGTTCTGGTGGCTGAGCATTACGCCCTTGGGCTTGCCGGTGGTGCCAGAGGTATAAATGAGTGTTGCCAGCGTGTCGGGCGGTAAATCGTAGGGCAGGGGCATGGCCGGGCTGAGTTGGCGCTCCAGCAATTCATCCATCCGGTATAGGGCGCAGCTCAGCGGGAAGGAATTCAGCAGCGGGTCCAGCTCGGATTCGTTTTGCAGCAGTTCGGTATCCAGAATGATGCCTTCCAGTGCGGGAACCTGCAAGCGGGTTACGGCCTCGTAAAACTCCAGGGAGCTGATCAGCAGGCGGGCTTCGGCGTCATTTAAAATGGTGTCCAGTTCCGGGGCGGTCAGGCGTGTATTTAGCGGGATGACTGCAATCCCAATGCTTAGCAGGGCGAAATAAGCCACCGCAAAGGCGGAAGTGTTGTAAAGCAGCAGCCCCACTTTATCGCCGTTTTGCAGGCCCAGTTGCTCCAATGCGCCTGCCAGCGCGGTAATACGATCGGCCAGGGCTTCATAGGAAGTGACCCCTTCCCGGCATAGGAACGCGGTTTTTTCCGGGTGGCGTTCCGCGCCGATAAACACGGGCTGGGCCAGGTTCAGCGTTTTAGGCGGGACTTCCGGCAACGCTTCCGGGGCCGTGTCGGGAGATGCTTCAGGATAGGTTGTCATAGGGCGCACTTTCCGTGGTGAGGCTGACAGTTTGGATAACCGGAGGCTGTGCAGGCGAATTCTCCCCTTGCTCATCCTCAAAGCCTACATTACCCGAAGGCGCTTTGTTCGTAAACTCCCCTGCGGTTTCCCCTTTTGGCTGGCGGCGAATCCAGTCGGTTTTCAGCGAGTTGATGCGGTCAATCATCAACACCCCGTCCAGATGATCAATCTCGTGCTGCACAGCAATGGCTTCCAGACCGCGTACTGTGTAGGTCTGTAATTCTCCGTGGCGATCGAACGCCGTAAAAGCCAGCTTGGTGGCCCGTTTAATATTGGCCAGGTATTCCGGAAAGCTCAGGCAGCCTTCCCGCATCACCTTGTTGCGGGATGCTTCCACGATGGTTGGGTTGATCAGCACCTTGTAGTCTTCCCGCGTGGTGCGGCTGGACACGTCCAGAATGATCAGTCGGGCGGCTTCCCCTATCTGCGAAGCCGCCAATCCCACCGCGCCGAAGGAATCGTACATGGTTTCGGTCATGTCATCCACCAGCTTTTGCAGGCTGTTGTCCCACGCCGTAATTGGCTCACACTGCGCCCGAAGAATTGGATGGGGATACTTCAGGACTTTGAGAACGGCCATTCTGGGGATAACCTTAATTGTTTTATAAAGCGACGGCTTCCAGCGGGCGCAACTGGATTTCCATGTCGATTTCTTTGGCTAAAATCTGGAGTTCGTGACGAACTGTTTCAACGGCGATAGTATTGGGAATATCCACTTCCACCATCATAATGTAGACGGAGCCATCATCGCCCTGGATGGTCTGGGCGTTCAGGTCGGTGATGTTAACGTCCATTTCGGCCAGCTTGCGGGACACATGGTAGGTAATGCCCGCGCGATCCTGCCCGGCCACCGAGACCATATAGGGGTTGTTGGGTATGTGGGAATCCAAGCTAACGCTGTCGGGGATGGGCTTAATCAGGGCCGTCATGTTGTGGCTCTCTTCCAGCGTTGAGAACTCGCGCTGCAATTCCGAGAAAGCCACACCTTCCGGCAGGGAAATGACCAAAATAACCGCGAACTCCTGCGCCAAGCGAGTCATGGTTGTATCTTCGATGTTACAACCACGCTTGAAGAGGATATTGGCTATTGCGGCGACGATTCCCGGCTGATCCGGGCCGATTCCACTGATCACTGCTTTTGTCATGCGCATAAGTATAGCAGAAACAAATTCCGGTTTGATCGGTTAGTTGAATAAATGAACAGTTCCACCTTGCAAGTTTAAAGGGCATGGCTCAGTCTATTTATCCATTTTAAATACTGCCCATATCGGTAATTTCGATCGGGCGCATAATTTGTTAACCTGTAATCACTGGTTTTAGGGAGTGTTTATATCGGTTGCCCGCTTATCCGTTCAGGATCAGGGGTTGACATCACCTGTTGATGACCCTCTATCTGAGGGGTATACCGACCAACGAGGCGTCGCAAACCGGAGGAACCTCTCTAAGCCAGACTTCTTTTCACATCGTAATTGGGTTCCGGCCCGCTACAGGCGGGCCTTTTTGTTGCATGGCCGGTGCGCTCCAGTGTGAGAAGGCTTGCTTGCCGCTTGTTTTGCTGTTTTGATAAATGCTTGGAATCCCTTCAAAGCGTTATCACCGACCTGTTATCAAGTTATCCACAATAAAGATTTGGCAATGTTTTCATCATCAGGCATTTCATCGGCGCGACAATTTGCCGGGCTTCGTTTTCCCTCGCTCAGGACGATCTTCAGTTGCTGCAACCAGCAAGGCGCCGCTGTCCTTTTACCTGGGCCTGTTACGGCCCGCATCGCACCCATGCGGGATAGTTTTGAGCTTGTTTCCCGGCCCAGGCTAGATATTACGCCGATTGTCCAACAGTTGCTGGATACCGAACACTTGCCGCTGGAATATCGGGAGCGCTCCAAGTGCTATGAATCGATATTGGAAAAAGCGCATCGCGATCATCCCCAGGACTTCCCCCGGTTGCTCGATGCGTTGGTATTTCCTGAAAGCGCCGGACTGCCGGTTCATATCCCCGAGGAGTTTGCCTGGGATACGGCAGTGCTGTTTAAGCATCATCCGCAGTGGTTGAATCGAGGTTTGCTTGAAAAGCTGGCTTTGAAGCAGGATCCGACCGGGGAGGTCAGCTATACCAGTGTAGCGCTTATTTCGCTGCTACAGCGGGGTGAGCATGCCGCCCTGAAGCCGCTGCTTCAGAAAATGGTGGCTTTGGGATTAAACCAGGCGTCAGGCGCCAACAAGAAGAGTTTGGTTGAAAGTTTTTGCCTTAACCTGGCTAATCAGCCTGAGGATCTGATCCGCAAGCAACAGCTTTGGGAACTTTCCAAAGAAGTATCCCGGCTTTTGCCAGAGGGCGAAACGGGGCGTATCGAAGATTTTGCGCAAGGCATGAAGACTGCCAAGCAAACCGATCGGGATTTGAAGGACTATCAGCAGCGACTTGCGATTTCGGAAGAGGAGCTGCAAAATCTTGATGGAAAAAGGCTTTGCCTGGTCGGGGGTGGGAATTCCCCCTTGAAAACAGGGTTTGCGCAGGCGAAAGTTGATTGCCATGTGATCAATATCGATCCTATTTTCACGGAATTCACACCTGGCAATGAAGACCGGAAAGTGTCTTACAACTTTTTTGATAAAGCGGTTGGCGCATTGTTTCGCAAGGAAAAGTTCGATGAAATTTGGGCATTGAATTCTCTGCCCCAATACGCCATGAGTCCACAGGAAACGCTTCAGTTTTATACGCGGGCTTTGTCGGGCCTTTCGCCGCAAGGCCGCCTTCGAGTGGCTCCTTACGCGGGGTTTTCCGATAGTCTTGGGTCGGCTATGAGTCTCAGTCGCCCCATTGTCAGGCAAGTGTCGGAAGAGGTGGTTGATGAGCTGGCTAAAAATCCGGAACTGTTTAATGTGCAACGCTTTACGGTAATCAATAAAGGTTTCTGGGGCCGCAGGCCAATGGAAGGCGTTTCCATACAGGTCGTTGGCAAGCCGCGTATGGTGGAAAAGTTCTTGCGGCGAACATTGCCTGCACGTATTAATAGCCTGTGCGATTAGTGGCCCTGCTCTGTTAAAGCGGAAGGGTTCGTACTATGATGTGGGCTGTGAATCTGTTTTGACATTTGGAAGGAGCGCTCTGATGCCTGTAAGAAGTTCCCAGGCCCATTGGCAAGGCAACCTGAAAGATGGTAAGGGTACCGTTGAACTGGGTAGCGGCGCCTTTAAAGGCAGTTACTCTTTCCCTTCCCGTTTTGAGGACGGCGCTGGCACCAATCCGGAAGAATTGATCGCCGCAGCTCACGCGGGCTGCTATTCCATGGCTCTGGCTGCAGGCTTGTCCAAGGCGGGTTTCAACCCCTCCCATGTGCTTACGGACGCCAAAGTGCGCCTGGAAAAAGTGGAAGACGGCTTTGCCATTACCACCATTGAGCTGGAGACTGAGGCGGTCGTTCCGGATATTGATGAAGCTGCTTTTTTAGAGCAGGCCGAGGCTGCGAAAAAAGGCTGCCCCGTTTCCAAGGCGCTGGCTGGCGTCAACATCACGCTGTCGGCCCGTCTGGTGGAAACACCCAAACGCATCCTGAACAGACCCATGAGTTAACAGGCCCGTGAGCGACCCGTCCCCTCAAACCGACTCTCCAAAACCGCTGGTGTCCATTATTATGGGCAGTCAGTCCGACTGGGAAACTATGCAGCATGCCCACCAGACGCTCCAGCGTTTTGATGTGCCGCATGAATGCCTGGTGGTTTCCGCGCATCGCACCCCGCAGTGGCTGGCGGAATTTTCGTTTCAGGCCGAGGAGCGGGGCATTCAGGCCATTATTGCCGGGGCAGGCGGGGCTGCCCATTTGCCCGGTATGGCCGCAGCCCAAACGCTGGTGCCGGTTTTCGGGGTTCCAGTGGAAAGCAAGGCGCTGAAGGGAATGGATTCCCTGCTTTCTATTGTGCAAATGCCCGCCGGAATCCCGGTAGGCACCATGGCCATTGGCAAAGCGGGCGCCATTAACGCGGCCTTATTGGCCGTGGCCGTTCTGGGCAACCAGAACCCGGTTATTCGGGAGAAGCTGAGGGCATTCAGGGCCGAGCAGACCGAGACGGTTTTGCAGAACCGTCATTTGCCGGTATGACTTACGGGCCAGGCAGCCGCATCGGAATTCTGGGCAGCGGCCAGTTAGGCCGTATGCTGGCTATGTCCGCCAAGCGGCTGGGGTATCAGGCGCATATCTACTCGCCGGAAGAGAACACTCCGGCGGGGCAGGTGGCGGACGTTGAAACTGTGGCGGATTACTTGGATGTTGAGGCGCTAAAGCACTTTGCAGCCCAAGTGGACGTGGTGACGATTGAGTTTGAGAATATCCCGGCGGAAGCGCTTAAGGTACTGGAAGCCCTAGTCCCGGTTTACCCGCAGCCCAACGTGCTGGAAACCACACAGCACCGGCTGAGGGAGAAAACTTTCTTGTCGGATTTGGGGGTGCCAGTGGTGCCGTTTCAGGCGGTGCATAGCCTGGCCGATTTGGAAGCGGGCATGCGTAAAATCGGCTTGCCGCTGGTGCTGAAAACCGCCGGTTTTGGCTATGATGGCAAGGGTCAGGCTAAAATCACCCGACCCGAAGAGGCGGAACCGGCCTATCAGGCGCTGGGCGAGCAGGTGTGCATTCTGGAGCAGTTTATTAACCTGGATCGGGAAATTTCGGTAATAGCGGCCCGTGGGGCCGATGGGGCGTTCAAGGCGTATCGCCCGGTGGAAAACCGGCACCGCAATCATATTCTGGATATGACCCTGGCCCCGGCGGAGATTAGCCCTCAAATGGAGCAAACCGCCCTGAATATTACCCGCAAAATTATGGAAGCCCTGAACATGCGCGGCCTGCTGTGCGTGGAGTTTTTTGTGACCGAGGAAGGCTACCTGCTGGTGAACGAGCTGGCCCCTCGCACCCATAATTCCGGGCATTACAGCATTGAAGCGGCGGTTTGCAGTCAGTTCGAGCAACAGCTTCGCGCGGTTTGCGGCTTGCCGCTGGGCGATACGAGCCTGCGTCAACCGGCGGCCATGGCGAATTTGCTGGGCGATGTGTGGCAGGGTGGGGAGCCGGACTGGGCTGCTTGCCTGGCGCTTTCCCCGGTGTACCTGCATTTGTACGGAAAAAAAGAAGCCAAGCCGGGGCGAAAGATGGGCCACATTACCGCGTTGGGAAGTACGCCGCAGGCGGCTGAGGCACTGGCTGCCCAGGCCAGGGGACTATTACAGGCAAAGCCTGAGTAGTGATTCCCTAACGGCGCAACGCCACGCGTGGCAGGGGGTCGCCAATGGGAATGGAACGGGCCACGGTATCCACGGGGGCGCCATGCACCAGGAAGTCGTTCAGGCGGTATTTTTTGCCTTTAATCACCACGAATTCAACGGATTCTCCGATATTGACTCGTTGGCGGCGCGGGCCATCCGTAACCGATGGGGGCAGGGCGAATTCCACTACGTAGAAATACTCGCCGAAAACCCGGTAACCGCCAATGTGGCACCACTTGGTTCCCATGGGAGTGCCTTTAATCACCAGCGTATCGGTGTCGGAGCCGCCGCTAATAGCTGTTTTATAAATGTTATAGGCGCTCCAGTTCGCCGCGCTGTTGCCGTCGCTGGGGCGGGCCTGGTATAGCTCAATCAAGTCCTCGCCTGCGCCGGTGCGGGTGAGCATGTTTGTGTTGTTGCCGGAGAGGTAAATATGGTCGCTGCCGTTATAGGTCAGAATGGAGCCGTTATCGGTATTGGCGACCATGGCCACGTTGTTGCCGCGGGCCATGCAAACGGAATAATCGTTTACGCCCTGCAATTGCAGTTGCCCCTCGCCCCCGATGGTTTCAATGTGGAAATCGCTGGTCAGGCGCATGGCGGGATCTGTGTAATACTGCGCGCCGGGTCGCTGGGAAACATTAGTGCTGTAGGACACAATCGGTAGGCTGTTTCTGGCTTCTCGGCCATTAAAAGAGGCTGCGGGCATGGTGTTGGACGCCATTTCGGGCATCTGCGCGAACCGTTCGCAAGATACGAGATAGGAAGGGGTGGTGTTTTCCAGGTAGCGGGGATTGGATTTCTCAAACTCCGACTTTGCCACGTTTACCCTGCCCGGCGTGTCCGGGCCTCTTTCGGGTATTCCAGTGGCGCTTGCAGGGGAAACGGGTTTGCCTGCGGGCGTGTAATCCCGTGCGCAGCAAGATTCCTGGGAATCATCGTCAAAATTCAGCTTGGAATTGGGCAGAGTCGGGTTAATCTGCACAAAGTCTTCCTGCGGGAAAAATCCGCCATCCTGCGCGCCGCCCTGTAATTCCTGGCTGATCGCCGGGCTGCAGGTTAACAGGCATAGGGCCGCCAGCGCGGTCATCAGGCTCATATGGCTCAGGTGGGTTTTGGGCATGGAAATACCTCTCCAGTAGCGCACACAGTGGAAGGGAAAAACATCACAAGGGGATATATACATGAAATAAAAACATTTTTTGGCTGGGAATTGTCCGCCGATTTTTCTGCGTTTTATTTCAATCAAAAACGGAGAGTCTGAGGGACTCCCCGTTTTTGCGGTTGGTAAGCGAAAAGCGTGTGCTTAGTTGGCTATACCACCTTGACGGATTCTGCGCCGCAACGCTTGAAGAGTTCCTTGATTTCTTTCACCATATCATGGTTCACATGGGCCACTACCAGTACGTTGCCCTGGTTTTTCAGGGATTCCTGGTAAAACTTGGCTTCCGTTTCTGGAATGCCTGCCCCTACCAGCGCGCCGACCAACCCGCCTGCCGCAGTGCCGATGGCCCCGCCGGTAATCGCCCCCACCAAGGGGCCAGCCACCAATAAGCCCGCGCCCGGAATCAGCACACTGCCGACCATGGTCAACCCGCCGATGATGGCGCCCAGAATTCCCCCGGCCAGTCCGCCCGTTGCGGTGCCTTCCGGCAGTTTGCTGGTGTGCTTGAATCCCTCGGTGCCGGAAACTTCCGAAAAATAATCGCCATAATAGCCGCGAGTCTGCTCGCTCATCAGCACGCTCACCTGATTGGCGAGTCCTCGCTGATCCAGTTCGCTCAAAACGGTTTGTAGTTCCGCCTGTGAATCAAAAATGCCGGACACTGCTTTTAAATCGCGTTCCGAGGCGTTATAGCTAGTCATAGTACTCTCCCTTCATATCCCTCTGTTAAGATAATTTAAAACCCGTTTTACGCTCGAAACGACAGGGTTTTACCGTTTCGAGTTGCCTGAATTTTAGTAATGAACACTGTAAAGAAAAGCCTAATTCCCCACAATTGGCTGGGTGGCTAGAGTAAGCGCCCCTGGGGACTAATGTCTTTTTAGTCTTTTGGAACAGCATGCAACTTTTATGGCCGAGTTGTCGTCATGCCCAGTATCCCTATTTTTTTCCTGTTTTCCACTTTAACGCAGTCATCAAGGAGCCTTTTTATGTCTCACCCGTTACGGGGCGTTACCGTCGCATCGCCGTGCCAGGCCAACTGGAGCCTGATGCAGGGCAATGAGCAAGTCCGCTTTTGCGGGGATTGCCAATTGAACGTGTATAATTTATCCGGCATGAGTCGAGAGGCGGCGGAGGCGCTGGTTCTGAACAAGGAGGGGCGCTTGTGCGTGAGGTTTTTCCAACGCGGCGATGGCACTATCATTACCCAGGACTGCCCGATTGGTTTGAGAGCAATCCACAAGAGGAAAACCACCCGTTTGAGTAGAGTAGCGGCTGTTATTACCCTGGTTACGGTGATGGGTTCGTTTTGCGTGGGCCATGCGGAAAAGGCCCGAACGGGCGCGACGGTTTCGGTATCGAAGCAGAAGCGGGAGTCCCGGCAAATCCTGATGGGAAAACCCATGATCCAGCTTCCCAGCCAGGAACCATCCATGGGTAATGTCGCGACGCCGCCCAAAAATCGGCCCGTCATGGGAGAAATGGTAGCCCCGCTGCCTACCGTAATGCAAGGCGGCATTGCTCCCATGCCGCCTGCAAACGGGGAAAAGCACAAATCTGGAAAAAAGAAGCAAAAGTCCCTCCCCGGCAAAAAGTAGAAGGCCGCAAGCCGAAGCCCTAAAAGGAGGAATGGCTGGGTGTGGCTTGTGTGGAGTGACGTCCGGTTAATTGCGCTTTGGGAAAATAAAAATGCAAAATCTCCCGGTAGGATTTGCCTGCGTGGGCCATACCCGCCGCGCCCCATTGGCATAAACCTACTCCATGCCCCGCCCCGGTGGAGCGGACGGCGTAATCGCCGTTTGGAAGCTGGCGGATTGAAAACCGGGTGCCGGGCGCTTTTCCCCAGCCAAAACGCTGCCCCAGTTTCAGCCAGAACGCATAACCGCTCATTGCCTGTCCGTTGCCGGATCGAATCGCGGTGGGCCTTCCGGCCTCATCCCTTTGCAGAATTTGAGGCGGCCCGGCGCCAAAGGTATTCTCAAAAGCGGATTTTGGAATCGTGGTTTGGGTGGGAACATAAAACGGTGCGTTCCGACAGTAGGGGCAGCGAACGGGGGATAGCCAGGGCAAGTTTTTTTGCGGGTTAAAATAGCGGCCATCGCTGGTGTGGCCTGCGCAATTGGCATGGTAAAAGGGGGTAACGGGTTGTCCCCGGTAAGTCAAGGTTTGTCCCCATACGGCGTTTACGGCCCGCTCTACTTCCGTCCGTTGGTGGGTGCTGCCCAGGTAGGCTTCCTGTTGGGTGGAATCCCCCAGCGCATCGCCTTTCCGATAGCGAGACAGTCGGGTTTGGGTGAGTACCGCCTGCGCCTTGAGTGCCTCGTTGGGCCAGCCGGAAAGCGTTTCGCTGGCCACCACCAGCGCCACGTAGCGCCGTGAGCCCAAGCGGTTGACGATTTGTAATTGGCCCTTGGCGTTGGTGCGAAGGGATAGTTGTCCCGGATATTTCCTGATTGCCAACGTTTGGGCTTGTACCGCAATGGGACTGTCCTGCGGATGCCTCAGGATGACGCGGGACGCTTGAAACACTGCCTTTGCCGTGGATGTGGGGCGAATGACGATGAGGCCATGCCGGGTTGTCGCCAGATACGCTTGCCCCCCAAGCCTGCGGGAAACCGGATAAATGATTTGCAACGGCCCCTGTAGCTTGATGGAGGAGATTTGGGGATAGGCTTCCAACAAGGAAACATTCACGGTGTCGGGTAGCTCCGCCCCGGCCAAGGGGCCGCAAGGCCAATTCAGCATCAGGCCGCAGAGGCTGGCCCCGATTGCCTGTAGCGCCAAACGTTTGTTAAGCATTACTGTATATCCCATTGCCGCGCCAGTAAAAAACGTTGGGCAAGCGGCACTGCGGCTTCTTTTGCCGTGCCTGCGGCGGCGCGGGCGCAAAACGCGTAACGGGGATTGTCAAACGGAAAGTAACCCACCAGCCAGGATTGAAACGTGTTGCCATGCACGGTTGTGCCGGTTTTTGCGGCAATTCGTAACCGGGCTGCGGCCTGTAATTCCGACGCCGTCCCGCGAGAGGCGGCTAGCCGCATGCCTTGCTGCAGGACTTGCCAGGTATTGTCATGGAGACCCCGAATTTCGCGCCGGGCGATCAGCGCGGCCATTCTGGCCAGTTGCAGGGCGTTGGGTTGCAGATTGCGGTTTAATCCCAGGGCATACGCCTGGGAAGGATGCCCGTTGGCGAATTCCGCCGGAAAAATAAACGAAGCGTTTTGGGCGGCGGGCGTATTCAACCCGTATAATTGCGCGTACTGCAAAAACCGGCGAATACTCAGCGTGTTGGCGGCTTGCGCGAAAAACACGTTGCAGGACAAACCAATCGCTTCCTGAATGGTGAGCTTTCCATGGGCATGCTGGCAATGGAAGGTTTGTCCGTTGAGGGTGATTGAGCCGCGACATTCCAACGCTTGATTGGGAGACAGCAACTTTTCTTCCAGCAGGGCCGTGGCGGCCACCAGTTTCATCAGGGAGCCGGGCAGGCCGTGAGGGACAGCTTGATTGGCCGGAAACAGGTAGCGGTTATCCGCGAGGGATACCATCCAGACGGGTTCAGTCCAGACTCCCGAACCGGGCTGTTGGCGGTGGGTGCACGCCAGCTCGGGGATTGGTCTTGCGGCGGCCTCTTTTGGCAGGCCAACCCACAATCCGCCCCAGGCCAGCAGACCCTTTAAAAACTGGCGCCTGGATAGCGCGGAACTGGTACAATAATCCTGCATCGAAGAGTCCAATGTTTTGTTCTGGTTGATTGTAAGGGGCTACGGCTATTATCGCACTGTTGGGCAAGCGGTTTGTTGCAAGGGGGGCCATGCCCTTGCTGGCGCTAGCCTGTTTCGGTGTTGGGCAGCTTTGCCCGGCCTACGCCGAAACAATTCCCCTGACCGATATTGTACGCAAAACCATGGCCCTTTATTTTGCTGGCTCCTCGTCAGAAACTCCTGACTTGCCGGGGCGGAATCGCTCGTATCAGGCGTTGGCGCGCCGGGCGCAGCCTGCCAAAATCGCCCAAAAACCGGCGGGCGTGTTTGTAACGCTAAGCCGCAACGGGCAGTCGCGGGCATGCTGGGGTTCCGCGTTCCCGCAGTACAACACCGTTCAGGAAGCCACGGTTTACGCCACCCTGGGCGCTTTAACCAAGGAATACCGATACAGGCCGATCAGCCGTGCGGAATGGAAATCCCTGAAACCCCAGGTGACGGTGGTAAAAGCCCTGGAGCCTATTTCAGGTTTGCGGGGGCAAAACCCGCTGACGGATGGACTCATGTTGCGCCAGGGCAGTCGCTCGGCGGTTATTTTACCGGGAGAGGCCAAAGACGCTACATATCAACTGGTGCTTTGCAAGTTAAAAGCCGGCGTCAGGCCGGGAGAAAAGTTTCAGCTATACAGGATGATTGCGGATGTTTATCGATAAATCGAACCGAACGGTGCTGGGGGGCGGCGTTGCGCTCCTGTTGATATTTACGGCGGGCGTGATCGCCATTGCCACCGAAAAGCCGGTCGGCTCTATCAGCGGCAAAATTGCCGTGGAGGAAGCGGGTTTCAACCTGAAAACTTACGACATTCGCAAAAACAAGGTGTATGCGCTGGCGGTGGGGCCGCAAGGCGGCGATATCATTGAGCGGGGCGTGTGGGTGAAGCCCGATGGGACTTTCCAGATTAATCAGCTCCCGGTGGGGGAATACAGCTTGCAAGTGCGGGCTGCCGGTTTTTCCACGGCCAATCAGCAGGATATTTTTGTGGACGAAGCTAAGCTCACTAGGCTGAAAAATCCGGTGGCGCTGGCTATTCTGGAACCCAGCGTGAATATCGCCTCCAACAGTCGGGTGTTTACCAGTCGGGAAACGCCGCATTTCTGGCTGAACGCTACCGGCAGCGATGAGGCCACCGTGCGGATTTATCGCAAGGATGTGCTGGCTCTGCTCAAGAATAGCAACGCTAAAAACGGCCTGGAATTCAGCAGCGACCTGAGCATTTATAAACCATACCAGCAAAAGCAAGGGCGCTTGTTTTCCGGCGAAAAGCCCGTTAAGACGCTTTCCCGCAGATTAAGCCGGGATAGCGAGGATTGGTCTCATGCGGAATTCAAGTTGGATAAGCCCTTGCCACTTGGCGAATACATGGTGGTGGCGGAAGTGGCCAACCTGAAAAAAAAGACCGATTGGAACTTAATGTGGCTCAGCGTCAGCGATATGGGTTTGGTGGTGAAACAAGCGCCGGAAAAAACAGTGGTGCGGGCTATCGATTTAAACACCCTGAAACCCCTAGCCAACGTGGACGTTAGCCTGCTGGATCGCAGCCGGTTGGCGGGTTCTCCGCTGCTGCAAGGCAAAACCGGCTCGGATGGGTTTGCGTCTTTCCCGGTGTTGCCGAGCCAACGGAAAAACAGCAATTATTATTACCTGGCCATGGGTGCTATGGGGGCCAACCGGGCCTTTGGAGGGATTGATTACTGGAACGACGCGCGCGATAACTACCAGACTTATTTTTATACCGAGCGCCCGATTTACCGGCTGGGGCAGATGGTCTATTTCAAGGGTATTTCCCGCCTGAAAACGCCCGATGGCTTTAAAACCCCCAAGGCGGGCCTGCCCCTGCACGTGGTGGTGGAAGACCCGGATAACAACAAGGTGTGGGAAGGCAAGCTGATGGCCAACGCGCACGGCACTTTTAATGGTACATACCAGGTGCCTGCCGATGGCAAAACCGGCGCTTACCAGATTACCGTTCATTACCCCGATGGTACGGACTCTTATCATCGATTTGAAGTGGCGCAGTATCGCAAGCCCGAATACCAGGTGGACGTAATTCCGCTCAGTCCTCGAATTACGGCAGGCAGTAAAGGCAAGGCCAGGGTTCGGGCCAATTATTATTTTGGCGCGCCGGTGGCCAACGCCCGAATTAAATACAGCGTTTACGCCGATACGGACTGGTCGGCGCGGTATAACCTCATGTCCCGACCCGGTTATTATGGTTATTACGATGACTGGGAAGAGGATGAGGAATACGGCGACAATAGTTACGCCGGGGCGTTTATTACGGAAGGCTATGCTCAGACCGATGCATCCGGGGAAGCGCTGATTGAGTTTGACACCACGCCTGCGCAACTGAATAAAGACGAGCTTTACGGCGGCGATTACATGGACAAGCGTTACACGATTCAGGCAGAAGTAACGGATCTTAGCCGCATAGCCGTGGTGGGTAGCGGTACGGAATCGGTGACTTCCGGGGATTTTGCCCTGTTCGTCCAACCGGAAAATTATGTGAGCAAAGCGGGCGAACCCGTCAAAGCGCAAGTGACCGCCGTGGATTATCAGGGCAAGCCGGTTGCCAACCGTCGTGTTGCGGTGTCTTTGGTGCGCTGGAACTGGGATAAGGTGAAAAGTGAATACCGGGGCAGTACTACGCTGGGCAACGTTACTATTACCACCGACTCCCAGGGTAAGGCGTTGGTGACGCTGCCAACCACGGACAAATACTTTACGGATGGCTACTACATTACCGCCGAAGCGCATGATGACGCCGGGCATGGCATTTACGACCAAAGCGGCATCTGGATTGCCAGCGAGAATTACCCGTATGTACGCGAAGGCGAATCGGCCCAGCAGGAGGCGTTTTCCGTTAAGCTGGATAAGAAAGTCTACCAGCCGGGCGAAGTGGCCAAGGCCATGATTACCGCGCCGGTCAGCGGCAAGGAACATGGGCAGGTGATTGTCTCTGTTGAGGGGGCAAAATTGCATTCGGTGCAAGTGGTGCCGATGGATGCCACCGCTAAATTGGTTGAATTGCCGCTTAAAACGGAATTTGCGCCCAACGTTTATGTAACCGCTACTTTTGTGGGGCCAAAGCACCAGTTTTACAACCAGTCCGAAATCATCAAGGTTTCCCCGGCCAGCCATTTCTTAAATCTGAGCGTTTCCACGGACAAACCCAAATACAAGCCGGGCGAAACGGCTACCTATACCGTAAAGGCCACTTACCCTAACGGGAAACCGGCCAAGGATACCGAGGTTTCCCTGGGCGTGGTGGATGAGAGCATTTACGCCATTCGCCCTGATGCGGCAAAGGATATTCGCAAGTTTTTCTACGATCGCATCGAAAATGCCGTGTCCACGTTTTCCACGTTTCCCGAAGAATATTCCGGCGGGCCGGATAAAATCGAGCCGCGCGTACGCAAGGATTTTCGGGACATGGCGGCCTGGCTGCCCAACTTAACCACCAACGCAAACGGCATTGCCACGGCTAAAATTAAGCTGCCGGATAATTTAACCACATGGCGGGCTACTGTGCGGGGTGTTTCCATGGGCACCGACGTGGGTTCCGCTATCTCCAAGGTACTGGCCACGCAGGATTTAATTGTGCGACTGGCCTTGCCTCGCTTTTTTACCCAGCACGATCAGGGCTACCTGACTGCGATTGTGCATAACTATACCGAACAGCCACAACACGTGACCCTTTCGCTGGCTGCCTCTCCCCAATTCAAAACGAAAGAATCGCTGGTGAGGCAACTCACCCTGAAGCCGGATGGCGCGGAGCGTTACGGCTGGCCTGTCGATATTACCTTGCCCGGTGAAGGGTTGGTAAAAGTGAAGGCCGTTGGTCAAACCGCCGGGGATGCCATGGAACTGAAAATCCCGCTGCGGCCGTTGGGCATTGAAGTGACGGAAGCGTCCGGCGGTATTTTGAAGGCGGATTCCGCATCGGTTGAAATCCCGGTTAAAATTCCTGTCGGTACATCGCCGGAACTGGCCAGGATTCTGCTTTCTGTGTCGGCTTCCGCAATTGGGCCGGTGCTGGGCGGTTTTGATTCCCTGATTGATTACCCCTACGGTTGCACGGAGCAGACCATGAGCCGCCTGATGCCTTCTGTGCTAGCGGTGCAACTCAGTAAAAACCTGCATGTGCCGATGGATGCCCAATTGAGCAAACGTTACGATGCGGTGCTGATCAAATCGCTGGCAAAATTAAGGGATTACCACAACGCCGATGGTGGCTGGGGCTGGTGGCAGTTCGATGCCAGTAATGCGTACCTGACCGCCTATGTGATGGAAGGCTTGCACCTGCTACGGAAAACCGGCGCGTCATTGCCGGAAGGGCTGGATGCAGGCGGGGTGGAATGGCTCAAAAAATCCGCGTTGGAACTGACGAAGCAGCTAGGCGATCCCAAAATCGCCTCGGATGATTATACGCAGCGGGAACGGTTGATTGACTTGGCTTACATGCAGTACGCGCTGAGTCTCTATCAAGAAAAAAGCCAGAAGCCGACCCGCAAGTTTTTATTGAGTCAGCTTTCGGTAGCCACGCCCGAAGCGTTGAGTTATATGACTCTGGCCTTCAAGCGCCTGGGTGACGAGCAGGCCGCGAATCAGACTTATTCCGCCCTCAATCGGTTGGCGGACGAGTCGGCGGGCATGCGCAATTGGGATCATACGGCGCATTTGCAAAAGCTGCTGAATTTAAAAGATGCCGATTACACCTACCGCTTTACCGGCGTGGAAAGCACCGCCCTTGCCTTGCGGGCCACTGTGGCCATGGAAGCGCCAAACGCAAAGGTTGAGGCTGAAAACCGGCTGGAAGCCATTGAGCAGTGGTTGATTCTACAGCATGATCAAAACGGCTGGGGCAACACCAAAACCACGGCCCAGGTCTTGCGGGCGCTAATGGAAAAGGCTGTTGCCCAGGGCAAAGCGCAAGACACCCACTTTACGGCGACATCCAACTTGTGGCGCTCTGTCAGGGCATTTACGGAACAAAACCTGTATGCTCCTGAACAGATCGAACAAGCCACGCTGGCTGACTGGCGTGATTCTTCTATACAGCTAAGTAAGCAGGGGCTGGGCCGCTTGTACTATACCAGCCTTTTAAATTACATGCTGCCTCTCAAGCCGGGCGCTTCCGTTACCCAAAAGGCCATGCCGGAAGGATTGAACATCCGTCGCCGCTTTTACCGCATTGAGGCCGAACCTGTGGGGCCGCAAGGCGCCTTGCGCTTGAAAACGCATGAAATTTCGGACAACCGGGTAAAAGCGGGTGAAACCGTGCTGATGAAAGTGTTGGTGGAAAGCCCGGTGGCTTTGCCTTACGTGATTGTGGACGCCTCCTTGCCCAGTGGCGGCGAGGTGGTGTCGAATGATCCCCGCGTGGCTGCGCTCCAAGCCGAGGGGGATTCTGGAGATAACGCGATTGGCGGCGACTGGGGCAACTGGTGGTGGGCGCATCAGGATATTCTGGATGACCGGGTGGTGATGTTCGCGACCTCCTTGCCTGCTGGAAAATCCGAGTTTCACGCGCTGGTGCGGCTGGAACTGCCGGGAACCTTCCAGATGAACCCCATCCTGCTGGAAGGCATGTACAGTAAGCGGGTCAAGGCGTATTCCGGCCTGGATCAGGTTCAGGTAAGCGAATAATGCGTTTCAAGGCGCGTATTAGCCCAAAATGGCTAGTTGTGTTGGGAATTCCCGTGTTGCTGCTGGCGACCTGCCTGCGCGAGCGGCCTTTTTCGCATACGCTGATGGAAAAGCATTGGTCTATCGCTAGCCTGTCGCAAGCGCAAGCGAGTAACCTGGGCGTTGCCGCCCGTCGCTTGGACGGGGTGATTCTGAAGCCGGGCGAACGTTTTTCGTTTAACCGGGTGGTGGGGCCGAGAACCTTGGTGCGCGGGTACCGGCCAGCGCCTTCTTACCTGGGCGGGGAAAGCCCTGCGACTTTGGGCGGCGGGATCTGCCTGCTCTCTTCGGCGGTTTACCAGATGGCGTTGGCCTCCGGCATGGCGGTTGAGCAGCGGGTACCCCACTTACGAACGATTCACAGTGTACCGCCCGGCCTGGATGCGACCGTATGGTATGGTGGCGCGGATTTACGCTTTGCCAATACCCTGAACCAGCCGATACGGATGGTGGTTCATCTGGCAGAAGGGCGTTTAAGTCTTGCACTACAAGGGATAGGTTCCATTCATCCGCTGGCGGTGAGCCGGGTGGTGCAACGGAAGAATCGCTGGGACTTGTTGGTAACGGTGTTTCAGGCCCGGCGCATGATCTCAAGGGATCGCTACAGGCTTTCTCCGTGAGCTGCCCCGGCTGCTTAAAAACAGCCCTGCGCCCGCAATGGCCAGCGCGATGCCCAGCACAATCAGTTTTTCGGTTTTTTCGGCCTCATTGCCCAGGGTAATCAGTTCCTGCCCCAGCAATGCGCCGGTGGTTGCTGCGATTGAAAGCAGCATCGGGTAAGTGGCTGCGGCGGTTTGGGTATAAGCCCTCAGTAAGCCAACCCCAAGGCCAGCCACGGTGAGTGAGACCAGTAAACTGCCGGTGGCTTCTGCGTGTAAAAAATAGTTGGCCAGTCCGCCAGTAGCTATTGCGCCCAGCGTCAGGCAAATCCAGGCCATTGGCAAGGCTGGCGGGGCTGCTACATCTGTTTTGGCAAGGGAACTGCCGGTTTCGATAGTGGGCCATAGGCGGTTCAGCAGGGCGGGTAACAGCAACATGGCGGCAAAGCCCGCGTATAACGCCGCGCTGGCGTAGGGATGGGTAATGTTGATGCCGGTCAGGTTGGGGTTGTACTGGTATAGAAACCCTTGCAACCAAGCGCGCCCCAGAAAAAACAGCGCAGCAACCGCTGCCGCCTGACTGGTTTTTCGGTTGGCCAGCAGGCCGGTGGCGATGACCAGCCAGCCCAAGGTTCCAAACAGCCGGGAAGCCACCAACGCCGCAATGCCGATTAATACCAGTTGAATGGCGCCTTGGATGACCGTTGGAAATGGCTCGTTCGCATCCTCTTCGGCGGGTTTGGATTGATCGCGAAGCAGGAAGCTTAACAGGCATCCTCCTGCAAACAGGCCCACCCAGACTAAAAATGCGGGTTTCAGCAGCCAGCTTTGGATGGCGAGCCACGCGCCCAGGCTGCCGGTAACTAAAACAAAGGTGGGGCGAGCCAAAGCGGGTTTTTCTGGCAGGATAGGCAAGTTTTGCAGGGCGCTTAACAGCAGGCTAATCGCCATAAAAATAGCCAGTAAGGATTGGTAGGGTTGCAACAGGCTTTCCGGACTGGAAACGGTGATCCAGTACAGCCCAATCAACCAGGTGGCGGGCAGCGCGTAATCCGTCCATTGCGGTGTCGGCAGCAGGAGCCTGCCCAGGGTGAGTCCGGCCATCCCCGAAACTAGGGGCAAGACCAAGGCGTTTGCATCTGTTGCGCTATTGGTGAGCGCAAAGCTAATCAGCAACAACAGGATGCCCCGCGCCCCAGTGGTGGGGTTGAGCAGGGCAAGCGCCCAGTAGCCCAATAAGCCGCCCAGAAAATAGGGCAGGCCAGAGGCTATTTCCAAATGAAAGGAACCGGCGACCAGATAAGTAATTAAGCCAGTCCCCAATCCAGACAGGAGAAAGTTTCTGGCGGGTGGGGCAGTGAGCGAGTTCAACTGAAGTTTTGGGCCGTTTTTCCAAAAGGCGCTCAGCAAAGCCGCTGCGCAAGCCAGATAAAACAATACGGAAATTCCGGTCATCAGCCTCATTGTGGTTGCCCCTTCAATCTGTACGCCATTCAATTGGCCTTCTCTCTGCCCCACAGTATACCATAGGCGGCCTGCGGGAAATCTCCGGGAACGGGGATGGTGGGCGAGATTGCCCCTTGTGGCGATCGGGCTTTTTTATCGCCTGTTTGCAGGGGAGAGCAATTCCCCTGGAGCCTTTGTTTTTATCAATTTGGCTTCTTGCCGACAGCCTGGACAGCGTTTACAATCTACAAAGACGTAATGTGTGGAGCTGATTTAAGAGCCTGCCTCCCTCATCTCAAATTCCCAAGGCGCTTTTCGGCTAAGAAGCAACCGGCCAGAATCGGTTAATAGCCTGACAAGTCCCAGACAAACAACGTTAAAGGTAACAGCCAGTGACTTCCGTACAAACGCCCCCGCCTAAAATGGTTCGCAAGCCCGTTTTCAGAAAGCGCTCCCGTATCCCGCTGCTGTGGGTAGTGGTGATCAGCGGCGTTTTGTGCGCGTTGCTGCTGTTTATCGGTATCAAGCTGTGGACGACCCCGTGGAGCATCCCGAATCCCTTGTCTCCCAAAGAACCTGTGTTCTCCTGGCATGGCACCCCCGGCCAGAAGGTGATTCTGGTGATGGGCGTGGACGCGCCCAACCGCAGCATCCGCAAGAAGGACGAGGATTCCTTTGAGGGCACCCGTACCGACACCATGATGCTGGTGCGGGTCAATTCCGACAAAAAGCGTGTTTCCGTGGTTTCCATCCCGCGCGATAGCAAGGTTTATATTTCCGGCAACCGGGGCATCGATAAAATTAACGCCGCGCATGCGCTGGGCGGCCCTGAACTGGCGGTGCAAACCGTGCAAGACTCCTTCGGGATCCCCATCGATAACTTTATCGTGATTAACTTCCGTGGGGTGCGGCAACTGGTGGACGCCCTGGGCGGGATCGATATTTACGTGGAAAAGCCCATGCATTACACCGATCATACCGCCAAGCTGTTTATTAACTTTGAGCCGGGCAACTACCACCTGAACGGTGAGCAGGCCGAAGCCTTCCTGCGGTTTCGCCATGATCAACTGGGCGATATTGGCCGGATTCGCCGCCAGCAGCAGTTTGTGATGGCCGTGACCAAAAAGCTCCGCGAACCGGGCATCGTGTTCAAAATTCCGGAACTGGTCAAGCTTTCCAACCAGTATGTTGAAACCGATCTTGCTCCCAACGATTTGCTGACCCTGGCCTTCTTTGGTAAGGATGTGAACATGAACGGCATTCGCACGGCCACTTTGCCGGGCCATCCGGGTGGAGTAAAGGTCAGCTATTGGGTCATTGACCCGGAACCGGCCCAGATGATTCTGGACAGGCTGATTCTGGATAACCCGCAGCCCCTGTTCGGCGCGATGAATTCCACGGATGCCAGTGCGCCCTTAAAAGTCGGTCTGTACTACGATTCAACCATGTCCGCTGCCGTTCCCGCATTGGTGAAATCCCTGGAACAAAAGAACTTTAAAGTGGTTTGCCAGGACAGAACCCGTCGCGCCAGCACCCAGATTATCGAGCACACCAGCCGGGCCAGCGATGACCTGACCGACAGCCTGCGCAGCCTGGATTCACGATTTGCAAACGCCCGCTTGATCTTTGCCCCTGTGGGAACTACATTTGAGAGTAACGCCTGCAGTGCGGGAGAGGACTATACGCTGATTCTCGGTGCAGACAGCAAGAAATAGCATAGCGTTTGAACGAATCGGAGTACTGAAATGCCCGTCCCCAATCGTCTGACCCAAGTCGCCTCTATCAGTTTGGGCGTGTTACTGGCTTCTTCCCTGGTGCTTTCCGGCGGGTTCCTGGTTGGCGCCTTCGCGCAGGAAGTCGGGCCTCAGCCTCCGCAAAAAAGGCCGCCCCAGTTAAACCCGGTTAGTCAGGCGATTACCAAGTTCGTTAAAGGCAAAAAGTCTGATAAAAACAAGGATGAGGACGGAGAAGACTCCGAAACATCTGCCGAAAAGCCGGTTGTGGTTTCCCCTAAAGGCTCCGTCAAGGATACGGAGCCTCGCAGCTTTGTGCAACATCCGCCGTTGTTGAACCAGCCGCCCTTAACCAACGCCAAAATCGACGAACCCCAGGTGGACGCCAGCAATCCGCCTCCCATGGGCCATCCCAAATTGGATGACCCGACCAACCCGCTCGGTTTTACCGAAGTGGAGACCAAGCTGCGCCGCTATATTACCTTGGTGGACGCCAAGCGCTTTGACGAGGCCAAGCCGGGCCTGGTACAACTGCGGCAGTTTTTGGTGGACTTGACCGAAGCCCACATTGGCCTGTATAAAACCCTCAACCAGTTGCCTTCCGCCCGTGGGCAAGCCGAATTGGAGAAGGAGTTGGCCTTGGAATTCGCGCAATTGCGGGATAGAGCCATGATGGAAACCGCCAAGGTCTATATTGCAGAGAGGGATTATTCCCGCGCGGTGAAAGAACTAACCGAGGTGGTGAAATCCCAGCCAAAAAGCAAATTGGGCCTTCGCTCCTATGAAATTCTTCAGGAAATCGGCTTTACCGAGAAATTGCAGTTAACCCAATAGACGGTGCCTCACCATGGCAAACACTGCCACCTATGTGCTGAAGGGATATGGCGATATTGATCCGGGCTGGATCAGGGAGTGTTTTGGTCTGTTCAAGGTGCAGGAAGTCTGTATTCGCAAACTGTTGTTGCTCAAAAATGGCAACGTGTCGTCTAAGACTGCGGATTTTTCCATGCTGGAAATCCATTTCACCTTGCCGTTGTCGGAGGAAGCGCCAGTGGAACCCCATCCTTTCCTGAAGGCGCTGAATGACAGGCTTGACGGGCAAGGCTGGACGGAGCGAGCGCTGACCCGGCTGTAGCGAAAATGGTCTTATCCGGATGTTTTTTCCGCCAGGGGGGACTGCCCCATGTGCATGGGGGCGGAGATAAAGCTGCCGTTGGTGTTTTCCACGCTTTCCAGGCCGTAAATCTGCACGATGTCTGTAAAGCCTTTTACCTGGATTTTGCCCAAATCCCGCACATGAATGGTGCTTCCTGCCAATTCCAGGGTGCGGGTGCTGATGATGATGGGCCAATGCGCCTTTCGGGTATAGGCTTCCAAGCGGGCGCCCAGGTTGACGTTACTGCCCATGACGGTAAAGTTCTTGATGTTCTTGGAGCCAAAGTTCCCCACGAACATTTCGCCGCTGCAAATGCCAATACCGTGGGAGAGTAGCTTGCTGCCGTCCTTTGCCCAGCCTGCGTTCAGCTCGTGTAGGGCTTGCTGCATTTCAATGGCCGCTTTGCAGGCCATGTGGGCATGGTGGGGTACGTCAGTTGGCGCGCCGAAAAAGGCCATGATGGAATCGCCCATGTACTTGTCGTAAGTGCCGCCGTTACGCAGGATGATCTCGGTCATGGCGTCGAAATAGCCGTTAAGCTGGCTGACCATCAGTTCCGGGTCGGCGTTCTCAAACTGGTGCGTGAAGCCTTGCAGATCCGAAAACAATACGGTCAGCTCTTTTTTGCCGCCCTTCAGGTTGTCCAGCGCCTTTTCCGGGTTTTTCACAATTTCGCTCATAATTTGCGGGGACACGTACTTGGAGAACACGTTGGTGAGGTGGTGCTTTTCCTGGTCGTGGATGTAATAGCGGTACAGGGTGGCCGCCGTGAGCGAGAAGGCATGCACGAAAAACGGCATCAGCAAGTCCAGCCAGTAGCCCAGGTACACGAATAACATCAGATTGACCAGCCAGTAGAGGATAATCAGGATGATGCCGATGGAAAAGCCGATGGAGAGGTTCTCAAAGGTAATAATGGCGGCAGCGATACCGATGGCCATGAGGCCGACCAGCGACCATTGGAAAATCATGGGCGGTTTTTGCACGAAGGTGTCGTCGTGCAGAAACATATCCAGCACGGCTGCGACCACTTCGGGGCCGAACATGGTGTTGCTCATGGGGGTGCGGTGAATATCGGTCACCGTGTTGCCGATGATTACGATCTTGTTCTTGAAGGAGAACTTGCCGCTATCCGGGCGATGCGGGATGTTATAGAGCCGCCCAAGCTCATCCGGGGCGAGTTTCTGGCCTTCCACCTGCCTGAGTACGTCAATCATGGAAATTTGGCGATAAATATGCCCGCCGCCCAGCATGGGGTTGTTGCGCTCGGCGTCCACCTGCTCCAAATCCTGTTGCAGCAGCGGATCTTTATCCGGATCCAGATGGCTGTCGATCAGCATCTGGCGAACCAGTAACTTGGGGCTGCGCCAGTTGATCAACACTTTTTGCCCGTCCACCAGCGGCACCTGGCGATCGTTCAGCGTCAGCTTGCCTGGGGAATAGGTAATATCGTCTATGTTCAGCAAGTCCAGCGCCGGGCGAATGCCTAGGTACGTATAGAAGTTGCCTTTGTAGCCCCGGTACAGCACCATGGTGGAACGGATATAGGCGTCGTCATAATAGTCAATCGACGGGATGCCAATGCTTTTCAGAGAACTCATCAGGCTGTTGATGGTGGGAAAGGTGTAGCAATGGGTAATCTTGCGATCGATGTTTTCCGGAATGGGCTTGTCCAGGTTAATGTTCAGGCGCTTTTGCTCCAGCAGATCCAGGAACTCCTGGTTGTTCTGGAAGAACCGCGTGTAGCTGTTGTTGACGCAGAGCTTGCTGTAGGCCCGCTCCAGAACGTCCGAATAGGTGGCCGCGTCCATAACGGGGATGCCCCGGATGACGGACTGCGGGGTGTAACCGGCTGCCGAAAGGGTGCTGAAATTGAGGCTGCGAGAAAGTTGGGCGATGGCGGGGCCGATATATTCATAGGGCCGGTAGACCGGGCCAATGCCGAAATCCAAGGCGTTGACCGCTTTCATCGGCATAAAGCGGGATCGGACTTGGGAGAGGTAGGTAACGTACGGTTGAATCAGCCCCTCGTAAATGAACACTTCCGTAAAATAGCGGGGATTTTGTTGCTGCTGTTCCGAGATGGACTGTAACTGGTCTTTAATAAAAGGCTCCAGCGTGTAATCCATCCGATCGGCGGCGTAAACCATGCCGTTTCGGCGAATGGCTTTTGCCAGCAACTCATCGCCGGGCTTGGGGTCCTTGAACTCCAAGTCGAAAATGACCGCCTTGGCGTCCTGGTTGGTTAAGTAGTCCAGCACCCTGGCCAGTTTATCCCGCGGAATGGTAATGCTCAGGTTGGATTCCGGGTGCAGGCGGATGTACTTGTCCGTGTTGCCGTCGATTCCCAGGATGACGATGTCCTTGGAGGGTGTGGTGTGCGATTCCGGAAAGTAATTGGTGCGGAACCGCATCTTGAGATCCAGCAGGGACAGCTCCATGTTGGGAACCGTTCCCTGTTTAATCAGCAACAGGGCCGCGATTAACGTGACCAGACCAGTGGCGATCGTCCAGAACACGAACTGGAAATAACGGTTGGCCAGCAAGGGATCCAGAAATTTGAGTGAAAACCCGGAAGACGCTTTCATACTTTATATTGTAGCGACTGGAAGCCCGCTTGCCGGAATTTGCCCTATTGATCGGTAAAATGGTGGAGAAGCCAGCTCATCATTGCTTTTTTATCTGTGCGGATTTCAAAAAAACTGGTAAGCTGCATTTGTAATGTTTGCAAGCAAACATGATTTCAATACAATCAACCACATGGGCAATGAGAAGCATTGGCTGGGGTTGCTAAAATCAGAGTAGTCGGGTGAAATTCGCCTGAGGCAAGACGGGTAAGAGCGCATGCGTGTAGTTTCAAAACGATTAGTTCAAACCGGCTGGGGCAAATGGATGTTTTGCGGGCTTGTAAGCCTGTTATGCGCGAGTCCCGGCCTGGTTCAGGCATCGCCCAAAGTGGACGGGCTGCAATCCCTCAACGTGGCCGCCTCCTCCCATGGTGGGAGCGCGCGGGTGGTGCAGGCCAGGGTATTGATTGACGCCCCGCCCAGCCTGGTGTGGGAAACCCTGACCGATTATCGCAACATCAAGAATACCCTGCCGGGTTACGAGAAAAGCACGGTGCTTCAATCCAGGGGGGCTACCAAGCTGCTGGATTTGGCCATGCGGGTAGCGGCCTTTTTGCCCAGCTACAAGTACCAGGTGTTGGCCAAAGAGGATGAAGGCAACTATCATTTGCAGCTCAACCGGGTTTCCGGGGATTTTAAATCCTTGAGCGCCTCCTACAAGTTGTCTTCACAAAATAATGGTTCCAAAACGCTTCTGGTGTACCGATTGGATATTGATCCGGGCTTCAATGCGCCGGGCGCTCAGGGGTTGATTAAGTCCAGTTCCGAAAAAACGCTCAGGGCGCTGGAAAACTGCGCCGAGCGGGAGGCCCGTAAAAGCCTGATTGGACAGAGATAGGCATTCCGAGCTATATTAGACAGGTATGAACCTGCTGACAGTCGATATCGGCAATACGGATATCAAGTTTGGGATTTTCAGGAATGGCGTGTTGCATGAACAATGGCGCGCCGCAGGGACGCGCGCGCATCCTGAAAAATTCAGCGCGGTGCTGCGGGATAGCCTTGCCAAGGCCGGGGCCGAGTTTGGCGCTTTGGCGTATACGAGTGTGGTGCCGGATATTGAGCTGGTCTTTCGCAAAACCATCCAGTATTGCTTTAACCTGCCGGATTATCGCATTTTTGCGGTAGACCCGCAGCGGATTCGTCTGCCGCTTGATTTTAGCCGCTATCCGTTAGAGCAACTGGGGATGGATCGGCTGGTGAACGCCTGCAGCGCCCGCCTGCTTTATCCGGAGAACGCGCTGGTGATTGTGGACTTTGGCACCGCCACCACCTTCGATTTGGTGGATGCGGGGAATCAGTATTTGGGCGGGGCCATTACCCCTGGGCTGGGAACTTTTAGCGAGTGCCTCTCCCTAAAGACAGCTCGTTTGCCGATGGTTTCCGTGCTGGATAAAACACCTGGCACACTGGGCATGGGCTCCAATACCCTGGCTTGTATGGAAGCGGGGGTGGGAATCGGTTATCGGGGACTTATCAAGGAATTAATGGAAACCGCCCGGCAGGAATTAGGCACGGAGTCGATTACCTTCATTGCCACCGGCGGGCTGTCGCAAGCCGCTCTTCGCTTGTGCGGTCTGGAAGACTGGTTCCAGATGGTCGATCCGTTCTTGACCCTGAAGGGTTTATACCAGCTTTACGAGTTCAACAGCCGAGCTAACGCCTTGAGCAACTGCGCCAGTCCTTAAATTGTGTGTTGGCGTAAGGAAAAAACGCTTAAAGCTGTACTTCGGTCATCATTTCCTTGAGGCGTTCCAGGGTGCTTTCCATGCTGACCTGATCATCAATCCGCTGGCGTAAAAAGTTATCGATTTCGGGCATCATGCGAATGGCCATATCGATTTTGGGGTTGGAGCCATGCTCATATGCGCCCACGTCAATCAGGTCGCGGGCGTCCTGGTAGACGGCCATTAACTCGCGCATTTTGCCGGCCGCTTTCATATGCTCCGGATCGCAGATTTCCGTAAATAAACGGCTGACGCTGCCCAGTACGTCTATGGCGGGATATCGGTTTTGGGCCGCAATCTTTCGGGACAGGAAGATGTGGCCGTCAATAATCCCCCGAACGGTGTCCACCACCGGGTCGTTAATGTCATCCCCTTCCATAAGCACGGTATAAAGGGCGGTAATAGAGCCTTTGTCCGTCACGCCGGAGCGTTCCAGCACTTTTTGTAGCCAGGAGAAGATGGAAGGCGGGTAGCCCTTCATGGTGGGCGGTTCGCCAATGGCCAAGCCCACTTCCCTGCCGGACATAGCGCAACGGGTCACGGTATCAGTCATCAGGAATACTTTTTTGCCCTGATCCCGAAAGTATTCGCAAATGGCGGTGGCGGTTTGCAGGCATTTCATCCGGAGCAGGGGCGGCTGATCTCCGGTGGCGCAAACCAGCACTGAGCGGCGCATACCTTCCTCGCCTAGGCTGTTTTCCATGAATTCCTTTACCTCGCGGCCCCGCTCGCCGATGAGCGCCACCACGTTCACGTCCGCTTCCGAATTTCGGGCAATCATGCCCAGCATGGTGGATTTACCGACCCCGGAGCCCGCGAAAAGCCCCATCCGCTGTCCGGCACCCATGGTTAATAGGCTATCGACCGCTCTTACGCCGGTAAAAAACTTGTGCTTGATGATGGGCCGGGCCAATGGATCGGGTGGCGGGCCTTCCACATTCACGTATTGAGCCTTGCTGGTGTCCAATGGCCTGCCATCCATGGGTTCACCCAGGGGGGAAATCAGGCGTCCAAGAAGGAAATCGCCTACGGGGACGGTGATGGGTGCGCCGGTCGTCGTTACCCAGCTTCCCTGGTAAATGCCCGCACCATCGTACAGCAGGAGCATCTGAGCGGTATCGCCTTTGAAAGCAACCACCTCCGCTGCTTTTGGCTCCCCGTCCATGCTTTCGATAAAGCACAGGTCGCCGATCTTCAGCTTAGGAAGCTGTGCTTCCACCGTCAATCCCTGGAGTTTGGAAACCCGGCCCTTGTATTTGTACAAATCCGCATTGTAAAGCACCTCGCGAATCCGGGTCCGTGTTTCGATTAGCTTGTCTTCAGGAATCATGCTCAACCCGCCGCCGCGCTTTGCCAGTGCGTTTCATCAATGCCTCATCTTCTATTTTAGAGCCTTTTCCTCAAATGGCATGCCTTGCCTGGGGGAGATTCCGGCTTATTTTGGTGGATTGTAAGCAGATATTACGAACATAAGGGGAAGGGGGCTTGCATATACAGTATGTTTAGCCCAGAATATAAATCCTTCCCCTATATGTGCGCTCGTAGCTCAGTTGGATAGAGTGCATGGCTACGAACCATGAGGTCGGGAGTTCGAATCTCTCCGAGCGCACCACTTTTTAAAACGATCAATGACCCACCAAGCGGGGTCATTTTTTGTAAGTAAGCGAAAAAGTGGAGTATATTGTTTTTGGATTGAGAGGCCGAACAAGGGGTGATATTTACCAGAAGCAATGCTTTGAGAATTATACTAGCTTACTTAAGCGGCTAAGTAGCGATACTCTAAAGTTTCTAGATATCATCCTAATTCCCGCTGAAGATTTCGAATTTACCTCTGCTTTGTAATTGTTGATTCAGTTTCATCTGATTTAAATTGTATTTAAGAAGTATTTTTGAGAATAATGCAGCTAAGCAGTAAATAATTATGGTAGTACCTCAACAAAGAATCAAACTCCGAAGTGGGCCAGACGGCCTACTGTTTTTTGATAGGCAGAGCGGTATAAATATTCTAGTCGATGAAATTAAAGTGCCTCTTGAAAAGTGGTCGAAAGCCCCAAGGCAAATTTCAGTTGCTTTAACGAATATTTGTGATTTGTCTTGTTCTCATTGTTATGCCCCCAAAGACACAAGTGAAATTGACTTTGAAAAACTACTTACTTGGCTTAAAATACTTGATTCGAATCACTGTTTAGGTATTGGTTTTGGCGGTGGAGAGCCGACTTTATATCCTCGCTTCTTAGAGCTTTGTAAGTCTATACAAAATGAGACCAATCTAGCCATAACGATGACTACTCATGGGCATACTCTGTATGGGAGTTTCTTGGAAAAACTATCCAAAAAAATGCATTTTATCCGAATCAGTATGGATGGGGTTGACTCTACATATGAAGCAATAAGAAAAAGACCCTTCAGCCAACTCCTCCAAAGAATGGCAAGTTTGAAAGGATTAATACCTTTTGGCATTAACTATATGGTTAATACTGCAACGATCAAGGACTTGGATAGGGCTATAGAAATTGCAGAGTCTCTAGAAGCAAGAGAGTTCTTATTGCTACCAGAGGAGCCTGTAGGCAAAGGAAAAGCTATAGATTCACAAACAAAATATATTTTGCAAGAATGGATAAATAACTATTCCGGTAAAGTTAGACTTTCAATAAGTGAAAGACATAGTGAAAATTTACTCACTTGCATACCCCTTGTTTTAGAGAAAGGTCTAAATGCCTATGCTCATATTGATGCCAAGGGAATTTTAAAAAGGACTTCTTTCGATTTGCATGGAATTAAAATTCAAGATGCAGATATTATGGGAGCTTTGGATATTTTAAAAAGGCGGCCAGAGGAGACTATGACATGAAAATATGGAGCAGTTATGGATCCGAACATTCAATGAATCTGGTCATGATAGGCCGATTTAGAAATCTGAATGAGTTGGAAGAAGCTAAAGAGCTTATAGATGCTTTGACGGTAAAGTTGAGAGAATGTACGAATCTTGATGATGTTACATCAAGATACACAGATGAAACAAGAGAAATTCAAATTGAGCATAACTTTTACCAGCTTCGCCCTCAGGAACTGGAACAGTTTTTATATGATTATTCTATAGACCAAAATGATAATGCTCTTATTTTAACAACGGATGAATCGGAAGTTTCGTCATTTTTGAAAATCTTTTTGCATAAGGCAGCGAAGGTGGAAGTATATTCAGCGCACGATTACCCAGGCGAGTAGTATATAAGAGGTAAATAATCTTGGTTCTTGATTGGAGTATTTTTCATAATCTTTCGGGCGATTCTCGAACAAATTTTGAAAAGCTTTGTAGGGGGATAGTTCAACTGCATTGGGGGAAGCATGGGAAATTCCAAGCTTTAAAAAACCAGCCTGGTGTAGAGTTTCATATAAAACTAGATATCAACTCTAATGTCTTGGGAGAGTCTTCGAGATGGTGGGGCTGGCAATGTAAAAAATTTGATACCACTACCAATGGCGACTTAACTGCCAGTGCAAAGAGCCAGATTGTTGATTCGTTGGATAAAACTATAAAACATCTTCCCAATCTAACCGACTGGGTGTTATGGACTCCTTTTACACTCAGTAAAAGTGATCAGACTTGGTTCTTCGGTTTAAATTATTCCTTTAAACTCCACTTATGGGCTGGGGAAGAACTCGACAATTATCTGACTGGTCCAGCACTTATGTTACGTCAAAGTTATTTTGGAGAGCTTATCTTAACATCAGATGATTTGGAAATAAAATGTACTGAAGCAATTGCACTTATTAAAGACAGATGGCTACAGCCTGTTCATCAATTAACAGAAGTAGAACAAACACTACGTCAGATGTTAGGTGAGAATGAGGCTTGGCAAGACATGCTTGTTATCGCTAAAAGCTTACAAGCAGCTATAAATACCCTTGAAGGATTTGAGTCTCAAGATTCCAAAATTGAAGAGCTAAAGCAGGCTTTTCTATCGTCGTGTTGTAAAGCTGCTGAAATGCTTTTCAAGTTTCAAGAGGTACTTGATGCGGGGGATATGGATATCATTAATCAATGGTTTTCCGAAAAAATCTCACTTGTAGATAGCAGCACTCTTGCTTTTCCAAGAATGCTCCGAGCAAATAATCTCTCTATTGCTCTTGATGCCACTAATGCCCTTGATGATATTCGAGATGCAAAAGCTTTATTAAACGATGCTGAAGATTGTTTAAAAGCCGATATCGTCGCTATTCTGGCAGATGCTGGTGGTGGTAAAACCCATTTATCAGCAGCTCTGACACAATCTAATAAAAAGCGACCCGCTGGTATTTTAATACATGGAAAGCATTTAAAGAATGGCCAAAATAAGAACGATCTTGCTAAACGTTTTACAATAAATGGTAAATCACTAGAAAGTTTTGAACAATTATTAACGGCCCTTGATAGTGCAGCAAAACGAGAGAAGTGTAGACTTCCATTAATAATAGACGGGCTTAATGAGGCAGAAAATCCAAAAAATTGGAAAGATATACTTTTGGAAATCCAGGAACAAATAAAAGCTTTTCCTAATGTTTTAATTATTTGTACATTGAGAACTGGTGAGCATAAACGCTTGTATCGATTTCCACAGAGGAAAAATGGGCTGGAAACAAGAGAAACATTTGCGATGCAGGCTTTACCAGAAGGTATTCGGAAGCTTCAGTCTGAAGGATTTGAGGATGAGATGAGGGACGCCATACATAAATATTTTGATTATTATAATATTCATGTTACCGAAAGAATTCGAATACCTTCTGACTTTTTGAGGCATCCATTAAATTTGCGAATATTCTGTGAGGTAACAAATCCACAAAGGAAAGAACCAAAAAAAATACACAAATTCCCAACCTCACTTTCACCTTTATTTGATCAGTATATTTCAAATATTTGTACTCGTATCAATGCAATGAGTCATGTAAATTACCGTGTAGAAGATATCCAAGCAGCAATCTACAAGCTAGGTAGAATGTTTTGGGAGAAAAAGACGAGAGATATTCCAGAGTCAGATTATAAGGCTACTATTTCTGATATTTCTGACTGGGATAAAAGCCTTGTAAATCTCTTTTCTCAAGAAGGTTTGATATTTAGAAATCCTGGTAGCGAGCCACATGAATACGTTCTGACTCCTGTATACGATCTTTTAGGTGGCCATATAGTTGCAAGTGCTTTGCTAGAAAAACACCAAAAAGACAGAGATTTTGAATGGTTCAATGCAGATAGTAATATTAATTTATTCAAAGGCACTACAAGTCATCCATTGTCTGAGGATATTTTAAAGTCACTTGTGGCATTAGTGCCTATGAAAATGCGAAGTGAGCAACTATGGAAACATATTTCTGACGAAGCCTTAAAAACTCAAGTTTTATTATATACGGCAAAGCTTGAAGCTGCGCATATCGATGCCGAGACTGTTGAAGCCATATCAGATCTTATTAGGACAAAACCTGAACACCAGTATGAGATGTTTAATGTTTTGTGGATGAATAAAAGTGACCCAGTACACCCATTAAATGCAAAATTTCTAAACTCTTTACTGGAAGTAATGACTGTTAGCGAACGCGATCTTAGTTGGACTGAGTGGGTTAGATCCGAAAGAAATTCACCCAAAAATATACTACTCCTAGAGAAAGAATGGGAAGAAAAGCCCGATCTACTTTCAGAATCAGATTCCCTAAAAGCTCTAGCAATGAAGTGGCTTCTAACTACTACCGATCACAAACTACGGAATATAATGACTGGCGTTCTCTACAGGTTTGGAATAGTTAATCCAAAATCGCTATTTGATGAGACTTTAGCAGCTCTTAAAATAAATGATCCTTATATCCCAGAGCGAATGTTGGCTGCCAGCTATGGTGCCTCTGTAGCATTGGGGACTATACTTCCCCAAAACGCTGCATTTATTAATGTTACTCTTTCAACCTTTGCAAGTCAGCTTTTTGATGCAATGTTTAAAGTCGATGCGTTTTACAAAACCACTCATAAATTTATGCGAGATTACGCCTCAAAGATTATAGAATTTACACAATTCCAAAATCCAAACTTCTTTACTGAAACTGATTTCAGGAAAACTCAGCCACCATATCAAAGTAAGATCTGGAGTAATTGGGGCGAAGCTTCTATTGATAGCGAAGAGTATCATTTCCGAAAGGAGAGTCCCTTTGCTATGGATTTTGAAAATTACACAATAGGAAGTCTCATCCCAGAGCGATCTAACTATAACTACAAGCATGAAAAGTATATAAAGGTTAGAAGTCAAATCTTATGGAGAGTTCAGAGTTTAGGTTGGTTACATGATAAGTATCATGATGTTGAAGAAAGAATTATAAGTCTACACGGTTATGGCCGTGGTTCAGAGAACAGGCAAAAAGTTGATCGATATGGCAAAAAATATTCTTGGATTGCGTATCATGAAATGGATGGGTACCTACGGGATAGCGGTGAGCTTGAAGATAGATATGATTCTTGGCGCAGAGGTACAGGTAGTGTAGATCCAAGCTTCTTACGCTCTCTTCAATCGGACGAGTTAATTAAGGAATCTCTCTTGGGTGATATAAACTCTGATACAAAATCGTGGGTGCTGTCAGAAGAAGGCCCCGACATAGCGCATTACTTGGTCAGTTCCGGTTTGGAAGAAGAAGGAACCTGGGTTGCACTTGATGGTTACTATACTAAGGAAGATAAAAAACTCAACAGAGAACTGTTCTTATTTGTTCGGAGTTTTCTGGTTTCAAACGATCAGAAGCCTCAAATTCTAGAAAACCTTGAAAAGCAAGATATGACTGGGCGATGGCCACCTGAAAAGCAAGACCTAGATAATATCTTCTGGTTAGAGATTCCTTGGAGCAATTCTTTTCAAGCAGATGGTATAGATGAGTTTTCTTTTGTAAATGGAGAAGAGGAAGTTTTAATTTCTAAGCCTGTCATTGAAATGGATGATGAGGCTAGAGTATCTTTTACTTTTAAAGAAGTAGAAGGCAAAAGAAATACATATGAAGAGTATTCTGTGGTCTTGCCTGTTTGTGATCTCAGATATGGGAAAACAGATGGAGAATCAGGCCAAATAACAACTTTAATAAAACCTATTACAGATTATTTAGACCTTATGGGTCAACCACAGTCTTATGATCTTTTTACCAGGGCTGGAGAAAAGGCAACACTCTATAAGGAGCATGGTGTTGACACTTATCGCGATAAACAATCTTTATTATATATAAGGCAAGACTTATTGAAAAAGTATCTTGATGCTAACCAAGTGTCGCTTATATGGATTGTCTGGGGTGAAAGAAGTAATGTTAGAAGCACGTTTAGCGATACACATAGGAAGGACTTCAATTATAGGGGATTTAGTATGGTTAGCGTTTACACGGATACTAAGGGATTGTAACGAAATCAAAGACAATTTTGAGGGGTTTCATTTTCTAGAAGTGAAGTAAAATGGAGGGCATGAAAGACCCATTGCTTGAACAAGAGTTTGCTATGCTCACTCCTTGGTCTGCTCCTTGAAAATCGTACCAAAGATAATGAGAGGTTCGGGTTAAAATCCCATTCGGGTTGTCCCGATTTTAGGTAGTGCTGCAGCCATGGCAGCGCGCCTGATTTGTGCGGGTTTCGGCGCTTTCTGCCATAGGACGGGTTTCAAGGTGCAGGGCTCCATGGCTGCGCACCAAAGTACCGATGATCTGCGCCCCATATAGGGAACCATTTAAAACTTGAGGTTTTTATTCATGGGAAGAAAGGAACCTTAAGCAATGAAGATTTCCAGATTTACAGAAGAGCAGATTATCGCAGCCATTCGTAGCCAG
>CABHPA010000016.1 GCA_902168245.1 Candidatus Melainabacteria bacterium | reverse complement strand
TCAAGGCCACTCACCCTCCAATCCCGTCCAGACTGATTCTTTCAGTCAAGCAGATTTTGGCGGAGGTGGTACACTTTTACATCGCCATTTTGCTCAAAAATGGTACGTTTTTATTCTGCCATCTCCACCCGGCCATGACCGTGGCCCTGGTCGACCGGTTGGCCCACCATTGCCATCTGGTCCAGATGAACGGGGACAGTTACCGGTTCTTCGCGAAGCGTACCGGAGGTAAAGCAAAGCCTGAAAGCCCAGGAGACTGCCGCAAGCTAAATATTCCCTTTTCCCCAAACGGGATTATACGCTCCAAGCCAGGACCCTCAAGGAATCCACCAGATCTGTGCCAGTACAAGCTGGACGGGTCTGTCCTTGACCGCCCTGGCTTTCCGCTACACGGCTTTTTTCAGGGGAAAAGGGAAAAGAAATGGATGGGGTGAGGGTGGCTCAAAATTTGGCTGCCGCACTGGCTCAAATTTTACTTGCCGTTTGCAAATATCCCGCTCAATGCTAATCTGGGCAGGGCTCTTCTACCCCGATAAAACCTCTAATACAATCTCAGCCTTTAGTTCCGGGGAATAATGGGGTTTGTTTTTCTTCATGGATTCGATTTCCTTTTTATCTTTATAAAACCGAATCTCGGAGAATTCTCACCTGTCTAAAAATCCGTGACCACTATAGACTTTAAACCTCGGTAGTGCCTCTGCTTGCAAGCGCCCGAGGTCATTTGCTTATTATGAGGAAGTTTTCCTAGGTTGCTTGCTCACAGTATGCTGCACACATCCAGGCCTACCATGAGACACAAATGAGCTTTCAAAATGTCCCGTAGGGAGTTGTGTGCACAGCTCATCCAGAGTGTGCTTACTGCACTGGCCCAATCATGCTTGCCCCCATAGCCAGTTTGTGCTCGCAGACTCCATTTCTGAGGTTTTTAAAGAAATAAGAGCGGGATCTGGCCACGCTGGGACGGTTGGCAACATCCCGAGCCTTTTAAGACGATATCGGCACCATAGTCCTTACAGGCGTTGGTCAGCTCCTTGTTTTTCTCTGCGGTTTTCGCTTCCAGGCAATTAATCTGTTCTCATTTGCTTTTCCTGGGTTAATGGATTATCCAGCTTTTAGAAAAGAAGTTGAATTGGTTAGGGTATTTTGTTTATTTTTTGCTTGATTGACAGGCAGTTCGACGATAAATGTTGTTCCTTGACCAAGGATGCTTTTTGCTGTAATGGTACCCCCATGCCGTTCAACAACTTTTTGACAAAGGGTTAATCCAATTCCATTTCCTGGGTATTGAGAAACGCCATGCAGCCGTTCAAAAGGCTTAAAAATTCGCTCTGTATATTTTTCTTCAAACCCAATACCATTATCTTCTACAGTTAGTTGCACCCAGTCATTTCCTAACAAAGCAGAGGAAACTTCGATAATAGGAGGTCGTTCTGGTTGATGAAATAAAATGGCATTGGATAAAAGATTGTAAATGAGTTGTCGTATTTGAGTTTCATCTGCCTCAATTGTAGGCATATCACCCACTTTGATCTCAGCATGGGCTTTTTGAATTTGATCCTGTAGATCTGACAAGGCTTCTTTAATGGGAGTGTATAAATTGATTAATCTAGGCTCTTTTTGCTTATATCTAGCACGGGACAAGGCAAGCAGATCCCAAATCATATTTTGCATCTTATTTGTGGATTTAATAATCCGACTTAAAAGATCTTGATCTTCTTCTCCAATCTGGCTATTGGTCGAGCATTCTATCTGTTGAGCAAAAACGCCAATTTTTCGAAGTGGGACTTGCAAATCATGAGAAGCGATGGTCGTGAAATGGCTTAACTCCTGATTCACTGCCGCCAGTTCATTCCGCTCTTTGGTCAGTTGATCTTGCAAATCTTTTGTCCGTAATGCTGCCGAAATTCTTGCTTGCACTTCCGTGAGTTCAAACGGCTTTGTGATATAGTCCTGACCACCTTTCAAAAGTCCTTGAACTCGATCCTCGACTCGATCTAGAGCAGAAATAATAATCACTGGAATATTAGCCGTTTCAGGTTGGCTTTTTAAAATGTCCATCACAGTATAGCCATTCATTTCAGGCATCATAATATCAAGCAAGATCAAGTCTGGCTTAATCTCTTCTATTTGAGCCAAAGCTTCCTGTCCATTATAGGCAGATAGAGCGCTTTGGCCGATGGCAGTAGTGGCCTCTTTTAAGATATCTACATTCATCGGGTTATCATCGACAATTAAAATCGTATGAGAACGCTCTATGGAGTATGGAAGCGGCCCGGTTTCACTCTTGACTTCGTTCACACTGGGCTCCAAGACATTTAAATCAACCTTCAAGTAAGATTTAATAGTGGAGAGAAATGTCTCAGTATTGATTGGCTTGAGAATCACATCTTGGCATCCTGCTTCCAAAGCCCTTTCACGATCTTCCGGGGTGGCCAAAGCGGTAAATGCAATCAGAGGAATATTTTGGATCTCAGGATCTGTCTTAATGATGCGAGCTGTTTCAAATCCATTCAAGTGGGGCATTAGTAAATCCAGTAAAACAAGATCGGGCTTATAGTCCTGTATAATTGATATGCCACGGATAGCATTTTCAGCTGCTAATACGGAGATACCTGCAGGTTCAAGAAGTTCCTGGGTAATATCCACATTCATGGCATTGTCATCGATAATTAAAACACAGGGTTGGTTGTTCATGAGTTATGATTTCGCCTCTAAAACAAGATGGGTATTTAGAAACCAAGGGGAATTTGAAAACTAAATGTTGAGCCAACATCTTTTTCACTGATGACAAAAATATCTCCCCCGTGCAATTTGACTAAGTGTTTAGTAAGAGCCAATCCTAATCCCGTCCCTTCATGCTGGCGAGACATAGAAGAGTCTACCTGATAAAACTCAGTAAACAATTCATCTAATTTATCCGCAGAAATTCCAATGCCTGTATCCTTGATCTCCCCGATAAGCCATCGTTTATCCTGACTGGGAAAAACCTTGACATTGACTTTTCCGTTTTCCCGATTGAATTTGATTGCATTGCTAATGAGGTTAAAGAAAATTTGACGAATTCGGATTGGATCAGCTGTAATCGTGCCAAAAGCTGGATCTAAATTGAAGTCGAGCTGTACATGCTTCTGTTCTGCCATACCAATGAAAATATCCTGAAGCTCCAAGAGCAATAGCCTCAATTGGAATGGTTGAAAAGAGAGTTGGATTTTACCAGCTTCAATTTTCGCAATGTCCAAAATATCATTGACCATATCCAATAGATGCTTCCCACTGACTTCAATATTATTGGCGTATTTATACTGTTTTTCGGTGATTTCTCCGGCAATTCCCTGTTTCATCATCTGTGAATAGCTAATCACCGCATTCAACGGGGTTCTCAGCTCATGAGACATATTGGTCAAGAATTGACTCTTTTTCTTGTTGGCGCTTTCCGCCACTTCTTTTGCCTGTTCAAGCTCTAATTCCAGTGTTTTTCGACTGGTAATGTCATGACGAATTGCCACATACTGATAGGGCTTTCCAGTTTGAGGATCTAGAAAAGGCACAATCGTGGTATCCACCCAATAGTAGGAGCCATCCTTAGCCCGGTTCTTGATTTCATTTTTCCACACTTTGCCATCGGCAATTGATTTCCACATGTCAACAAAGAACTCATGGGGATGATAGCCGGAGTTAATAATTCGATGATTTTGCCCTATAAGCTCCTGTTCTGAATATTTGGAGATACGGCAGAAAGCCTCATTGACATAGGTAATGTCCCCCTTGCGATCGGTCATTGCGACAATTGTAGATTGATCTAAAGCAAACTTGATATCTGCTATTTCTTTCAGAGAGCTACGTAATTCTTCCTCTACCTGCTTACGATTAGTAATATCATGACGAATGGCAATATATTGAAGGGGTTTGCCACTATCATCCAAAAAAGGCACAATCGTGGTATCCACCCAATAGTAGGAGCCATCTTTTGCGCGATTCTTAATTTCATCTTTCCAAACAAAGCCATGCCCAATAATGGCCCACATTTGCTTAAAAAATTCCAATGGATGATGACTTGAATTGATAATCCGGTGTGTATTGCCGATTAACTCTTGCGATGAGTATTTTGAAATTCGGCAAAACGCCTCATTCACATAGGTAATTACACCTTGCTTGTTCGTAATCGCCACAATTGTAGACTGATCCAAGGCAAATTTAATATCTCTCAGCTCTTTTACTGAGGCTTCTGCTTGTTTTCGCTCTGTTAGATCCCTGGTAACTTTAGAAAAACCGATTAAGATTTCATCTGAATTATAAATAGGGGTAATCAGAATACTGGCCCAAAACTTTGAACCATCCTTGCGCACGCGCCAGCCTTCCTGTTCAAACCCATTGGTGGCTTGTGCCAATTCGAGTTCTTGTTCAGGTTTGCCAACCTGAATATCTTCTGCAGTATAAAAACAGGAAAAGTGCTGGCCAATAATTTCCTGGGCCTGATACCCCTTTATCCGCTCTGCCCCTACATTCCAAGTGGTTACAATACCGCTTGGGCTGAGCATAAAGATGGCGTAATCCCGTACTACATCTACTAAAAGCCGATGCAGTTCCTGCGTTTCTTGCAGATTGGTTTTAGAAGGGGAGGCTAGGGAGGCGGGATCACTTGTCATAAAACCCTCTCAGGGTATAAGTGGATATATATAACATAAAAAATATATGAAAAAAATACAAATAATTTCCATTATAAATATCTAAAAAAAAAGAGTTTGTTGTCGATTAGAAAGTTGGGCAGTATTCTATAGCCTATGGACTAATACCAAATTCAAGAAGTGTTTAGACTGAGCAGGGAATTTGTAACCTCTTGAGTCAGCCAATTATTTGTAGTGGCTTGAAAACAAAACGGGTCGTGCTTGCAAACAGCGTTAATTTTGCCCGAATTAACTGCAATAAGGTTCAAATGCCATGATTAAATGCAACCATGGGTGGTTACAGGATAGCTACAAAAAGGGATTTCACTGGCCTCCGTCAAAAAATGCGGCTTTCCACCACCGAATCTACCTAAACCTCACCGACAGCTGCGTTTTTGAGGAGTTTCAAAACAAGTTGTGAATTCAGATGAACCTTTTTGTAGCTATCCTGTAACTACCCCATTTACATTGCCATTTCGCTCAAAATGGTATGTTTTAATTTTGCCATTTGCAGAATCCGAGGGTGCAGGTACTCTTTTGGAATTGTCAAGAAAAACTTTCTATTGCAACTCAGTAGAAATTTAGTATTTTCAACTGAGTTTGGACTCAGTCTGGTTTTTCTCCTGATTCGATCGTACCCGCCTTGCTCCACTCAGTTGAATTTGTCACAATGAATAAAGAACCGTTTGAGTTTCAAGCATTTGTGGCAGCAACCATTTGTTGTTTTTTCTGATATTCATATTTTCCAGAATATTTAAATGCTGAATGTAAGAAGGTATGGCATGGGTCAGGGTAAACAGGCAAAAGTGTTATCGGATGCGCAAATGAAGGCAGCGCTGGCTTATTTGGAGAAGAGCCGT
>CABHPA010000015.1 GCA_902168245.1 Candidatus Melainabacteria bacterium | reverse complement strand
AAGCAATCATGGTTTTAATCTGCCGTTTTTCCAGCCAGATGCCCAGGCCAAAGCCGTCCACCCCGGCGTTGTTGGAAATACAGGTCAGCCCCTTCACGCCCATATCGTACACGGTGCGAATCAGCCCTTCCGGAATGCCGCACAGCCCAAAACCGCCCACCATCACAGTGAGGTTGTCCGAAAACCCGGCCAGCACCTCCTCGTAAGAGTTTACGACCTTGTTAAAGCCTTTCCTCACGCTTTCACCCGTATTTAAAGCTGACATGCCAGCGCCTCCCTCCATGCGGATGATTGGGTGTCGTCCCAGGCCAACGCCCGCCCGACGCCCTTCTCTATCAATTAGATAGAGCCATTGTATGGAAAAAACGCCCCAAACGCCAGCAACCAGCTTTCAGGCGCATGACGCAACGCGCCCTTAAAACAGTAGGATCAGCCCTGCTCCTGAATAATATTCACGCGCAGCGCGCCGTCGTACAACATTTCCATCGGCAGCCGCTCGCCTTTTTTGACCGGGTGCGGGGCCGCCAGGGTAAACACCAGTTGCGTCCAGTGGGTTGGCGGCGCCCAGGGCGAATTGGTGAGAATGTTGTCCTCGTCCAGATGGGCCTTGAAGTAGCCGCAGAAACTGGTGATTTGACCGTCTTCCAGTGCAACCAGCTCAAAGCGGCTGGCGAACACGGTTTCTTCCAGGGTTCTAAAATCCAGGGACTGCACCATCACCGGCTCGCTCATGGTTTTGTTAATCAGGGTATTATAGCGATCGGTGCGGGTGGTGGCCTTGTTGCACAGCACCTTCCCCAGCAGGCTGAAATCCAGGCCGTACAGGTCGTTCAGTTCCTGCACCTCCTCGTGGCGGCTCATGTTCAGGCCGGAATCGAAGGCGAAAATATAAATATCCAACCGGCTGGGAATCAGCCGGGCGTCCGGAGCCAGGAAGCGTCGGCGGGCGTCGATGGTAAATTCCAGCACGTTCTCTTCCAGAATACCGTTGCCCAGGATCTCCGCCACCAGCAAGTCCGCCTTGGGCTGAATGCGCGCCTCGCCGATGTGGCTGGAAGCGCCCTCGATGAACTCGATGCGATCGTCCAGCCCGTTGGCTTCCGCCAGCGCCTGGGCCAGCAGGATGATATCCGGGCGGCGCTCAATGGCGTAGACTTTCCGCGCCCCGGCCCTGGCCGCAAAAAAGGAGAGAATCCCCGAACCGCAGCCCAAGTCCAGCGCAACAGTGCCGGGCTGTACCGAATGCTCAATAGCCCGGCGGTATGCGGCCAGCCGGATGAAATCCCGCAGCATGGCATGGTGGTTTTCAATGTTGATATGGATGTTTTTGCCCAGGTTGGCGGAAAGCCCGCTTTCGGAAGCTGGCAGGCTGTCCCCGTCGGAGGTGACAATAATATGCTGGGATTCCAGCATATAAAGGTGTTCGATGATTTTTTCCTGGTCTTCCGGTGGCCAGGGTGCAATCAGCTCCCCGACTGGTTTCCAGTCGATCAGTTCGTACAGGATCAGCATAATGTCGTACTTAATGCTGATCCCTTCCTGGGAATGGATGTTTTTGAGCAGCAAATGGTCAGTCCCGTCAAACTTGACGTAGGTTTCCGGGTTGATTTTGACCTGGACGCTTAAATCCTGAAATTTGGACATGGCAAGCCTTTCATTGGCGACCTAACACCATTTGCCCGGCTGGTAGGCCAGGGCTTTTTCGCGGGTCAGGTAAACGTGGGGATAGTTGTATTCCTCCCGAAACCCCATCCGGCGGTACATTTTAATGGCCGGAATGTTGTCGGTGTCCATGGTGGTGGAAATTTTAAGGATGGTGTTCTTCCCGGCCAGCATGTCATCAATGCATTGGTTAATGGCGGCTTGCAACAGCAGGTTGCCCAGACCCTTACCCGCTTCCGAGGGGCGAACCCCGATGAGCGGGATATTGCCGGAGGTCACGTCATCCTGCACCAGAAAGCAAAAGCCCACCGGGATGCCATTCTTTAAGGCCAGCATGGTACAGGACGGCAAAAACTTGCCCATCATGTCGTTGGTCAGCAGGCCCACCACCTTGCGGGCGCCGTTCAGCGTTCGGAATCGGGGATCCCACAGGGCATCGGTAGCTTCCGAAAACGCCTCATAGATGCTTTGGGCCACTTCCCCGGCATGTTGCGGCTGCCAGGGTTCAAGGGCGTATTCCGGGCCGGGCAGGGAAAGCTGCTGCTGCTTTAAAATCTGCAAGCTGATGGAATCCATAAAGTCCAGGTTCAGGATGGCCTGCCCCACCGGCTTGAACCCGTACCAGCAGATGGTGCGGATGAAATGCTCCTGCTGGCCCAGCATGGCGTAGCTGACCACGTCCCAGCCCTGCTCATCCCGAATATCCTGAATAAACAAGCGCATGAGCCGATCCACGATGATCTTCTTATCTTCCAGCTCGGAATAGATCACGTTCACTTCCAGCGCGCGGTGTTCTTCCTGACGGTACAGCATCAGCCCAACCGGCCCAGAGCTGGCGGTGTCTTCCACCCAGTAGCCTTGCAGGATTTTAGCGGAAACAGCCTTTTTGAACTGCCCAAAGTCCACCGGGTCGTAACTCCAGTGGTAATCCGGCCTGGCCCGCTCCATAAAACGCTGGTATAAAGGCCGTAAACCATCCATGCTCTCACTTGTAATGCGGTGGGCTTTGATCATTGAACCGTCAATTACGCTCCCGACACGAAACAACCTGCCCGGTACCCAGCCCGGCCCTACTGCCATTGTAACGTTGTTTGCATGCCGGAGGAAGGCGTCTGGCACACCAACGCCATTTCTATCCTCCATTTACAGGAGGCTTGCCGGAGCGTTGCCCGGAAAAATGTTTCAGTACACGAACAGCTCACCCAAACGTAGAGGTGCTTGAAACCGGCCTACCGTTTTGCCGGATCATCAGCCAGGAAGTCACATCACCTTGGTGATTAATCATCTTGCCCATCCAGCGGGCAAGGCGGCCGAACGGACACTGCAATACCAACAGGAGCAGCCCATACGAGCTACTCCTGCGCCAAGGTTGATAATGTGGCTCTTTTCCGTTTTAAATCCTTGGTAATTTTCTCAGTTTGGCCTGTGCAAGCGTCCAAATATCGAGCTTGACAGCCTTAAGCGCCATTTCGGCGATTCTTTGCAAATCCGGCCTGTTTAGGGGCTTGGTTTTAAGAATATTCTTCGCAAAAGACCAATTTTTCTCGCTTGCTGCGAAAATGGCCGCTGCACCAAACGCTTTGGCGTTTGCCTGCGGATGATTCAGGTAGTGTGTCTCAATTTCCGGCCAATTGGGACCTTGCTGCATAATCGCCCAGAAAACTGTATTTGCATTTGCTTTGGGATGTCGGGAAAACTCTCTGGTAAGACTGGTTTTTCCCGCTTGGTTCGAGGTCATTACTGCAAAGTTTACCGCGCTTGAATCTGCCTTCTAATGGTTAATGGCTGCTCTAACAAGATCCCAGTCTTCAGCCCCGCCCGCATAATTTGCCACCGTGGCAATAACGCTGGCGTCCGCTTCGGGTTTGTTGATAATGGCCATAACCTGTTGATAACGCCGAGTCTGATCTTGCGATGTGGAACCTGGGATTTGTTTAAAAACGTCTTTAATGTCCTTACAAAGTGGATTTTTCTGAACTCGAAGTGGCTGATTGGTAATCGGCGCTTTCGGTTGTTGGGCCCTTAGGGTCACGCTATCCCCTTGCTTGTCCAGAGGTGTAAAACCTTGCCTGTCCTTTCTTCTGCCACCAAACAATGGATTGGAACCTGACAACGCAGAAGCGGCATGGGCAGAGTACGACGGACTGTGCACACCAACAGTAGAAGAAGGCATGCTAAGATTTATCCTTTCTGTAAGCAGTTTCTTTGATATTGCGCGAAAGAAACTTTGTTGTGATGAAAAAACGGATGACTATTGGACATTATTGGGGGGAGCGGGTGCTGAACAAAATGTTGCTGGAAATACTATCAAACTGAGGAAAAGAAGTCCAAAGGCAGGCAAAGATTGCATAATGTTATATTTTTGTAACATGTCGTACATACGGTGGCGTTTAAAGCGGATAGCATTCAGCGCATATACAAAAAACACTCGAATTCAGCATCGCCGTCCCGATAGATAGTAGGATAAACGGCTCATCCGGCAGATGAGGCCATAATTGTGTTCAACCCTAAACAAGGGCAGACATGCCGGGCGGATTAATGTTATCCTACTGGCAACGAATATTTTTTCGATGCGTCAGTTAGAGTGAATCCCCGGCTGGTTTAACCATGGAAATTCTGGACAAGTATTTTGAGATCCTGAAGCAGCTCAACCGCTACGAGCGGCGCGAAGCCCAGGAGCAAATGGTAGCGAAGGTCTCCAAAAGCTTCGCCGAGCGGGAAACGCTGGTGATTGAGGCGGGTACCGGCTCCGGCAAGTCGTTCGGGTACCTGATTCCGGCCCTGTTCGAGAAAATTCGCCACGTCGGGGGCAACCGACCCAAGCCGCTGGTGATTTCCACGGCCACCATCGCCCTGCAAGAACAGCTTTTAGAGAAGGACATCCCTTTTTTGGCCAAGGCCGCCGGGCTGGAAGACCTGGAGGTGAAACTGGTGAAAGGCCGGGGGAATTACCTGTGCATCCAGAAACTCACCGAGTTGGAGCGGCAAATCAAGCCAAACTCCTCGGAAATGCTGCACCTCAACTACCTGAAAGGCGAATTGGGCCGAGGCTGGGACGGCGATTTGGCCAATCTGGAACTGTCCATCCCCAACGAACTGTGGAAAGAAGTGCGTTCCGACTCCGAGGATTGCCTGGGACGACGATGCCGCTTCTATGACCAGAACCCCTACCGCAAGGCGCGGGAGGATTTGGATCAGGCGGATATTTTAGTGGCCAACCACGCGCTGTACCTTCAGGATTTATCCGCCGCGCAAAGCCTGCTGCCCCCGCATGACCGGGTGGTGTTCGATGAGGCACACCAGCTCAAGCACTGGGCCTTGAGTGCGTTTACCATCCGCATCGGCAAGTTCGCCACCCAAAAGCTGCTGCAAAAAATCCACCGCCGCCTGCAACCGTTGCCGGAGCATTTCCACCATCTCATCGCCGATTCGGAGGCCGCCATTTTTGAATGGCTGTTCCGCTCCGAAAATGCGGTATTCCGCCTGTACCCGGATGAATTGTTTCTGTATCTGATAAAAAAACACATCCAGGTTCTTCAGGACTTGGAGCAATGGCTGGCCGGGATGGACGTGAAGCAGTTATCTCTGATTAGGCCCGACCTAATCGAGTCGGATCTCGATCTGGACAAGGCCCGTGTGCAGCGGGAAAAACTGAAACAGCAATTGCAAGGGCTGATTGCCCGCTGGGAATTCTTTCTGGAGGAAGATCCCTTCGCCAAGCACCGGGTGAACTGGGTGGAAGTGGATCGCGAGCGCCTGTACTACGAGCTGAAATCCACCCCGCTGAACATTGCCGAGATGATGGGCACCCAGTTATGGCAGCAAAAAACGGCGGTGCTGACCAGCGCCACGCTGGCAGTCAATCATAAGCTGGAATTTGTGCGCAAAGACCTGGGCATTGGCGAGGAGGCGGCTGATTTGCTACTGCCCAGCCCATTCCGCTACGAAGACCAGTGCGTGTTATACCTGCCCAGCATGCTGCCAGATCCCAACACCGACCAGTTCAACATCGCTATTACCGAGGAAATCGCGGACATCCTGCACCTTTCTCAGGGACGGGCGTTTGTGCTGTTCACCAGCAATTCGGCCATGCACCGGGTCAGCCACGCGCTCATCCCCCGCCTGCCATTCCCCTGCAAGGTACAGGGAGACATGCCCCGCAACCGGCTGATCGACTGGTTCAAGGACACGCCCCACAGCGTGATTTTCGCCACCGCCACTTTCTGGGAAGGCATCGACGTTCCGGGCGAGTCGTTGAGTTGCGTGATTATGGACAAAATTCCCTTCTCCCCGCCCAACGACCCGGTAAATCAGGCCGTGGTGGATTACATTAAAGCACGGGGCGACGACTGGTTTGGGCAATATGTGCTGCCCCAGGCCATTATCAAGCTGAAACAGGGCTTCGGGCGGCTGATCCGGGCCAACCAGGACAAGGGGCTGGTGGCCATTCTAGATCCGCGTATCCGGCAAAAAGGCTACGGCAAGGTGATTCAACGCAGCTTGCCTGCCGTGCAGACCGTGTACCGACTGGAAGACGTGCCATTCTGGCTGTTCGGGCTGAACGAGGCGATTACCCCGGACAACCCGGCCGCAGAGTTGCCCAAAGCGATTTAAGCGCCCTCTAGTGCGCGCTCCTGCCGAGGCTGGCTGGCGGCCCTTCTGACCAACAGGAATCGGAACCGCGAGGGTTCACGCCTTTCAGCCGGGAATCCGCGTCTGTCAGGAATGTCGCGAGATGGACTCGCCAGCCATATGTTTTAAGCTCTCATTGAGTACAAATGGCATACAGGCATTATAGAGGCTTCAAACATACCTGAAACCGAAAAATTGCCAGAAAGATTCCATAAAAATATAAAAATTAGCAATTTATTATTTACCATTGTTTTAATTAATATATACAAACGTTTTTTTAAAAGCAAGGCCAATATTCATTTTCCCCTTCTTACACCGAATATTGACCGACTTTAATCTTGAACCCGCCTTCGGCCCCACTCCTTCGAATCGGTCGCTTTCAGGCGTCTTCAAGGCTTTCCCTCTCAAGCTCTGAACCAGGAGAGTACGTGCGATGATGATTAACGGCTTCAACCCCAGCCTATCCCTGCTGAACGCCCAGTTTCGCTCCCCGCAGGCGCAACCGCCCATGTGGAGCAGCTTTCAGCAACCGACCCTGCAAATGCCCATGGCCAGCGACGCCTTGCAGCTCAACAGCATTAACATGGGACTTTTTCCCGGCAACCCGCTGGCCCTGAGCAGCCTGTCCCCCAGAAGGCAGGACGCCAGCCCCCAGGATAATGTCAACCAGCCTCCCGCGCTTTCCGCCGCCACCTTCGGCAATATACCCAGCTTTGGCGGCCAGTTGATGAACAGCGTCAATAACGCTTGGAACAGCGCATGGAATACGCTGGGCGGCAGCTTTTCCCTGGGTGGTTCGCCTATGTCTGCAAGCATTGGCCCAGCCGCGCCGATGCAACTGCAATCGCCAGTCCGCCAAGTGCAGCAACCGCCCCTCTCCCTCCAAAACACCCCGATGATTCGCAGCCCGCAGCAGATTTTCCAGAACATCGGCAGCGGCGCCCAACAGGCCTTTCAGGATATCGGCAGCCTGATCCGGGATCACGGCTCCGGCGTGATGGGATTTGGCGGCGGCATGGCCCTTGCCACGGCGGTTTGCCCCTTTGCGGGCGGCGCGCTGGCCGCAACCGGCGCAAGCGCGCTGGCCAACCGAATGGCGCAAAGCGCGGCCTAGGCCATCCGACATCCTGATTCTGCCTAAAGGCAGGCGCGACATTCCGCATTAATCGCCCGAAAGCTTGTTTAAAAGGCATTCGGGCGATTTTTCGTAATTGGGGAGGGAGATTACATAGAAAGATTGCATGGGGAAGGTGGAATTTGAAGCGTCCGCGCGATTCCCAACCGGGGCTGGCATTGTTTTGAGTTGGTCTGGGCTAAAACAAGGGGTTCGGCAAACACCAGGAAAACAACCCCACCCCCGGACTCAATGCTGAAACACGCCGTTGACCGCCATTTTTTGTGATAAACTGCCCGTATTCAAAATTCCCAATAAAACAAGCACAAGGATTATCACCATGATAGAAAACGGGCGTACCGACAACGGCATCTACAGCGAAACCGATATCATCGAGACCACCGATGAAGAGGGACAGGTTCACATCTTCGAGAAAGTCAGCGAGCTGGAAGTGGACGGCCAGGAATACGCCCTGCTGATCTACAAGGGCAGCGGCGAAAAGGAAGAAGCCGAAGAAGGCGCTGAGGACGAAGAGTCCGAAGAGGAAGAAGTCGTGGTCATGAAGATTTCCTACGAAGATGGCCAGGAAGTGTACGAGGCCATTGAGGACGAGGAAGAGTTCGAGCGCGTAGTGGCTTTCATCGACAACATGGAAGATGACGAAGATTCCGAAGTGTCTATCGATCTCGGCGATTTCATTGCCAAGGACGGCGACACCGAGGAAGAATCCAAGAACTAAGAATCCAAGAGTCAGACGGCTTCCCGCCGCAAAGCACCGTCCTTTCTGTCTGAGGGCGGGCTTTTCCCCAAGCATAATATATATTTTTTATAGAATCAGCTTTTGAGGTTTAGCGATGAAAATCCATGAGTATCAAGCCAAAGAGCTTTTCCGCGAGTACGATATCCCGGTTCCCAACGGGCAAGTGGCCTTTACGCCGGATGAAGCGGTGCAGGTCGCCCAAATCCTGAAAACCCCGGACAACCGCTACGTGGTGAAAGCTCAAATCCATGCGGGCGGACGCGGCAAAGGCGGCGGCGTGAAGGTTGTGGATTCGCTGGACGGTGTGCGCGAAGCGGCCAAGCAAATCATCGGCATGCAGCTCATCACGCACCAGACCGGCCCGGAAGGCAAAAAGGTCAAATCCATCCTGGTGGAAGAAGCCTCTTCCATCGAGCGCGAGCTGTACATCAGCATCGTGCTGGATCGCGCCACCTCTTGCCCGGTGATTATGGCCAGCCAGGACGGCGGCATGGACATTGAGGAAGTCGCCGAGAAAACCCCGGAACGCATTATTAAAGAGCATGTGCATCCCGTGTTGGGCCTGCAACCTTACCAGGCCCGCAAAATCGCCTACGCGCTGAACATCCCCAAAGAGGGCATGAAAGACGCGCTGAAACTGATTACCAACCTGTACCGCTTCTTCATTGAGGCCGATTGCGCGCTGGTGGAAATCAACCCGCTGGTCGTCACGAAAGACAACCGCGTATTCGCGCTGGACGGCAAGGTGAACTTCGATTCCAACGCCATGTTCCGCCACACCAAAATCGCCTCCTACCGCGATTTGGACGAGGAAGATCCGCTGGAAGTGGAAGCCTCGCGCTACAACCTGAACTACATCAAACTGGAAGGCAACGTGGGCTGCATGGTCAACGGCGCGGGCCTGGCGATGGCCACCATGGACATCATCAAGCAGTACGGCGCGGCGCCCGCCAACTTTCTGGATGTAGGCGGCAGCGCCACCGATGAAGCGCTGGAAAACGCCTTCCGCATTCTGCTTTCCGATGAAACCGTGGAAGTGGTGTTCCTGAACATTTTCGGCGGTATTTTGCGTTGCGACAAACTGGCCGAAGGCGTGGTAAAAGCCGCCCGCAAGCTGGAACTGCGTTTGCCCTTGGTCATCCGCATGAAAGGCACCAACGTGGAGCAGGGCAAGCAAATCCTGGCCGAATCCGGCATTCAATACGCCGTGGCCGAGAGCATGGAAGAAGGCGCAGAGAAAGTTGCTAGCTTCTTGAAACAGCCTGTAGCCAAATAAAAGTAAAGTACAAGGAGGCCACTAAACTAGTGACCTCCTTGTCTCTCTTCTCATTAATGGTTTCGACATAAAGCTTGTAAATAATGGCAGAAATAGCAACTGTTAAGCCACTCAATTTCAATCACAAAATATCCATTGAGGATGCAAAGGAAGCTTTAAAGCGTTCTGGGTATCTTTTGGAATGCCGTGTTGCTGAAGTTTTAAGAAGCGCAAAATATCTAATTGAAACTAATCCCCTTTATTTTGATCCGATTACAAATAAAAAACGAGAAATAGACTTAAAGGCATTGAATTTTTTCGAAATTCATTCAAAAAAAGAAAAGCGTGTTGGGTTAGTCGAATTACAGTTAATTTTAGAGTGCATTAATAATTCACAGCCATTAACCTTCATAAAAAATACAAGTACTCATGACGATACGCTAAATAGCTATTATGGTCTCCAATATAAAGCAGTATCAGGGCTCCCGCATGAAATGCCATCACCTAAATGGGACACAACTTCATCAGTAGCTGGCCTCGTTAGTATAGCTATGTGTAGCCTCGAAGATGATCTGGATGAAGTGTATACCCAATACTGCAATTTCAAAACAAAAAATAAGCCCAGCAATGAATGGATGGCTTTTCATGATGATTTTCAACAGGATTGCTTTAATGCTCTATGCACTGTTAATGAACAAGACATTCAAGAAAGCAACGCTTTCTATGAAAAGTTAAGTTACAAAAATTCTTTAAACATTAACTTACACATTCCAATATTAATTGTGCAAAATGAAATATGGGTTGTTTCTCAAGACGAAAGTCAAGATATAGAAATAAAACAAGTTAATTTTGTGAATTACATAAGGTCAACAGCCAGTTCTCCAAATATGGATGCACAAGGTACTCATATTTATGTTGTGACTGAAAATTTCTTAACTACCTTCTTAAAAGAAGAGCTCGGTAAAAAAATTAAACGGATACAAGATTATTGTTTTGAGCATATTGCTAAAGACAAAAATGGAAATATTGTTCAGTTATAGCAAACGAAAGGAAAAGCAACTTTGGCAGTTCTCGTTGATAAAAACACAAAACTCCTGGTGCAGGGGATTACGGGTAAGGAAGGCTCTTTCCACGCGGAAGGCTGCCTGAAATACGGCACCAACGTGGTGGGCGGCGTGACCCCCGGCAAGGGCGGCACCTCGGTGGATATCGCCGGGAAATCCCTGCCGGTGTTCGATACCGTGCTGGATGCGCGCAAAGCGACCGGCGCCAACGCCACCATGATCTTCGTGCCCCCGCCATTCGCCGCCGATGCGATTATGGAAGCGACCGCCGCCGGAATTGAACTGGTGATCT
>CABHPA010000014.1 GCA_902168245.1 Candidatus Melainabacteria bacterium | reverse complement strand
CGGGCAGGGTGAATTGCCCGAGACCTTTCTTGCTGACGGAGGCCAGGGTGACGGCTTCGATCGCAGCCAGCACTTTCTTCACATCCTTGACTTCGACTGCGGAAACTTCGGCAACCTTGGCGATCAGAGCCGACTTAGTCAACGCTTCCTTGATCGGCTTCAGCTCGGCCGGAGCGGCTTTTGCAACCGGCTTCTTGGCGACGGGCTTTTTGGTGGCCGGTGCCTTCTTGGCAACGGGCTTGGCAACAGACTTGGCGGCAGGTTTCTTTGCGGGCATGGGAATAGCCTTAAACGTGATGAATAGGGCCCCCTACTGTAGTGACGACCTCGCCACGTGAAAGCCGGAGCGCGAGGCTAAAACCGTGGCTATTCCTACTTGCTCTCATGCCGTCACTGGGGGCTGAACTTGACCTCAGCGGAGTAATGTCAAGAGTTGTACGTTCATTGGTTGTTTCATGTAGAGGTATTCTTATTTTTAGTTTTACACCAAGCATGCTTGCATGATATTGTTCCGGCGGAATTCAAATAACAAGTATCATTAATATCAAATAAAATTAGGGGACGGCACATTGTGCTTGGCTTAGCTGGTTCTTATCGGCTATTCGGGAGAGTTGTTCTGGTTTCATTGCTGGGCCTGGGGGGCATACCTTCGGCCAGCGCGCAAACCGCAATATCCGGAAGTCTTTCATCTGACACTCGCTGGACGCTGGCGGGCGGCCCGTATGTATTGACCGGCACGGTTACCGTCAATAGCGGCGTCGTTCTGACCATCGATCCCGGGGTTGTCCTCTATATGGCGCCGGCTGCCGAGCTTTCCGTGCGTGGCACGCTGAAGGCGCAAGGGACTGCAGCAGCGCCGATCAAAGTACTTTCTGACAAAGTCCTCCAAGGGCTGCCCGCCATGCCAGGGGACTGGAAGCGCTGGGTGTTCGAGGCGGGTAGTTCGGATCAGACACGTCTTGACTACGTGACCTTCGAGAACGGAAGTGGCTTGGCCGTATTCGGCTCAGCGCCCGTTTTTAACAACCTTGATATTCGCAACCAGGCGGCGCCCGCAATGGCGGTTGATCTCGCTGCCTCTCCAAGCGGGGTAGGCAACAAGGCCAGCGGCAATACTTTGAACGGTATTGCGGTACCGGCCGGCGAGATTGGCGGTACGGTGAAATGGGGGTTGAAGGGTATCCCCTACCTTGTTACCGGCGCTGGTGTGGGTATCGGTGCCGCACCCACATTGACGACACTGTCACCCAATACGGTGGAGCAGGGCGACAAGGTGATTGCGACCGTTAGCGGGACGCGCTTGGGCGGTCTCGCCGATGTTGCTTTCGATCCGGTGGGCATTGAAGCATCAGTGCAGTCGAATACTTCCACTTCCGCCAATGTGTCCCTGACCGTACCGGTCAATGCGCCGCCTGGTGCAGTCACATTAAGAGCTGTGGCTGACGCCGGCAAGGTTGAGTTGCCCGCAGCATTGACAGTGGAGGCAATGAAGGCTCCGGTCGTCAATGGCATGACGCCGCGCGCAGTGAATCGCGGGACTGAAACCAGCATGCTCATAACAGGAACCTCGCTGAGTGCCGCCCGTGTCAGCACGAGCACCAACGGGATGAGCATCGCCGGAGAAACTCCCAGCAAGACAGCACTGTCGTTTCGCTTGGGTGTGGGTGCAAATGTTCCCAGCGGAATATACCAACTGAATGTTTCCAATCCAGCGGGCTCTCAACTCGTCAATGTTGAAGTTATCGCCGAAGCGACCCCGCAATCCGATTTCCGGGTACTGCCACCGCTGATTGGGTTACCGGTCGATACAACTAAATTCCGCCAAGCCATTCTGAGGGCTCCTCAGACATCCACCACAGAGCGGCGCTTCAATGTCTCAATCTCCAACACGACCATTGCGACAGCATCTTCCAACGAACTGGTGCTGCCGGCTGGACAGTATGAAGCCGCCATCGGACTCAAGGGTTTGAAGGTCGGCTCTACCGTAATGGCGATTTCAGGTGGGGGAATGCCTGTCCCCTTAGAGGTTCCAGTTACCGTTACCACCACCGAGCTGGGGCAGACCCAGATATCGCAACCGGTCGGGGTCTTCAAGGGTGGGGAATTAAGCAATGGCACAGGCTTCTTTGTTACCCCACCGCTGGGGGTTGTCCGCGGTAACCCTTTCTACAGTTCCACAGGCTTCTACAGCTCAGCGCCCGTCTCCGTTCATAAGGGAAATCCTTTTAACGGCGGTGGCGGCAATGGCGTAGCCGTGGCACCGCAGGTCGGTGTGGTGCGCGTCCCTTAAGGGCGCCCTTTTAACTCAATTGATTGCTCGTTTGTTTGGATGTCGGGAGGAAACAATGCAACAGAATATGCAAATTCGTTTTTCGCTTTGCTTCGCCGCTGGGCTGATTGTGGCGCATGGCTCATATGCCGCCGGCTTCAATAGCGGCAGTACAGGAGCGGATGCCGCATTCAACCCGACGCAGAGCGTAACGTTGACGCCTCCGGATAGTGGTGTGTACCACTTTACCGACGTCAATATTCCGACCGGCGTAACGGTGACCTTTGCGCGTAATGCTTCGAACAAACCTGTGACGATCCTAGCGACCGGCAGTGTCACTATTGCAGGAACGATCGACATCAGTGGCAAAGCGGCGGCTGATGTCAAGAACGGGCGAGTGAACATTGCTGAAGGTGGCCTGGGTGGACCTGGCGGGTTTCATGGCGGACGAGGTGGCGACCCCGGGTGGGGAATAGGAGGAACTGGGCAAGGAATAGGAGCGGGGAGAGGGGGGGCAGGAGGAC
>CABHPA010000013.1 GCA_902168245.1 Candidatus Melainabacteria bacterium | reverse complement strand
TAAATCCACGACATTCTGCCAGGGGATTGGTGTTTCAACCGCAGGAAAGAAGGGAAGCATGGATTGTTGCGACGGGTGGTACACTTTTACATCGCCACTCTGGTACATTTTTATCTTGCCAAATACACCCGAATCGCTGAAAGCCTTTTGTAGATTGGTGGGCGGTACTGAGCTAGAACCAGAGATCTCCACGATGTCAATGTGGAGGAAAGGCATAAAAAATCAGCGTTGATCAAGTGTACATTTTAAAATGGGGCATCACCTACGACTTGCAACATCGGACCTTATCTTTAATCAGTAGCACCTCCTAAACGACAAGAGGTTTTAGTCCCAGCCATGCATGGCTTCAATAGCCTCATCCTCGGTTGTCATGCAGTAAGAACGGGTTGTTGCAATATCATTATGACCACAAGCAATCTGGAGCATCACCAATGGCCTCCCTTTATTAGCGTTCAGGGTGACAAAAGCCCGTCTAAGCGCATGAGGTGTCACTTTAACCTGTGCTCTTTCTCCAATCCGCTCTAAACGATTACGAATACCATAACGATCCATCCGGTTACCATTGCGGTTAATGAGTAGCCAGTCTTCGGCTACTTTTGGACGATAGCTAAAATAGCCTTGAAGCGCTTCAATCACTTTTTCATGTAAACCCACACGTCTAGTTTTACCCCACTTTGCTAACCTTACCGTGATAATGCGCTTTTCAAGATCAATATCTTCCAATTTGAGGTTAGCCGCCTCACCAACACGCAAGCCAGTTTGGCTAAGTAAAATGACAATAAATCGCTCTAGCGGACTCTGGCAAGCCTCAATGAGCTTTAATAAGCCTTTCTCATCCACAGTATGTTTTTTTTCTGGTAAGTGGCGTTTAGGGCGATATTTTTTGACTTGTTCCAAAAAATCAGTATCTATGGCTCGCTCTTCCAGTAAAAACTTGGCAAATGACATTAACGCCTGAAACAGTTTCAAACGCTTGGCATAATGCCCTACTGGCACACTGAGCAATACTTGTTTCAAATTGTCTAGGTTTAAGCTGTGGTATTGCCCCAAAAACCATTTAGCATAATAAAAATAAGTTTTAATCGAAATTTCACTATGGGGACGTCCTCCCATCAAGCCAAAACGCATCGCATCTTCCCAGGCTGATAGATACTCCAAATGAGCTTTCACTTGCTTTTTTCTAGCCATGGCCATCCTCCTGCTTGCTTAGATAGCCCATAAATCCCGTGAAAGCTTCGATTTATCAACTATTCCTGCCTCATTGTGCGAGGAACAGCACATCCATTTGCCCTAAAATGGCAAAAACCCCCGTGGCACAAGGCTACGAGGGCTATTGGTCGGACCGACAGGATTTGAACCTGCGACCCCTTCCACCCCAAGGATGGCCAACTTGAGAGGCTTTTAGACGGAATTTCCACTTTTTTTCAAAATTTACTTCATAAAAAATTACCAACCACTGAACCAATCATCTTAAATCCAGCCAAAAAGCCTTTTTAAACAAGTGCTTTAGCTCTATAGCCTACAAATACATGATGAAATAGACCTGAACCATCTCGTAACTAACTGGAAATAACTGGAACTATCTCGTAACTATGTGGAACTATAATGCACTTATCTGGAAGTAAAATCCGGATAAGGTGCATTCACGATCTTGACATTAAGCTCATTACCCTTGATGATTTCTCACTCTACTTGAGTCGCGGCCTAGAGGAACGCTCTAAAATTGGAATAACCCTATGAGTGGCCCATTATCCGTTGATTGAATCCCAAGAACCCTAATCATATGATGGACTACGTCCATCCATTAGTGGATATTGCCGCAGGCTAGGAGTTTCATATGATAGAAACTGGACTCTTTTAGCATGTTTTGGGACACAAGGATTGCACTTTAAACAACAATCGTTCATACTGACCTTAAAATAAGGTCTATCAACAGTAACTTAAGGTCGATATAGATGACATCATTTGCTGCACTCTTTCCCAGCCCGGTTGTGGTTGATCTCCTTGTTCTTTTTTTGACACAGCCGAATGAGGAGTATTATCAGCGTGCCTTATCTGAAAAGACGGGCTATCCGCTGGCTCAAGTCCAGTACGCTCTGGGACGTATTGAAGAGGCCGGTTTGGTGACTAAGAAAAAGAGCGGAAACCGCCTCTATTACAAAGCCCAGCATACGCATCCAGCTTTTGAGGATCTGAAACAAGCTTTTTTAAAGACCGTAGCCTTGGGTGATATTATTCGGGAAAGCTTAAAGCCTCTCGAAAACCGGATCCAGATTGCCTTTGTTTATGGTTCCATGGCAACAGGCGAAGATCGGGTAGATAGCGATATCGATCTCTTCATTCTAGGCGAAGCCAGTTTAAAGGATATTGCCCCCACTATGGCCGATTTAAGTGAAAAGCTGAAGCGTGAAGTGAACCCGGTGAGCTATACACTGGAAACGTTTATGGAACGGCTTAAAAGCCAGAACCGTTTTGCCCAAGAGCTTTTAGATACCCGGAAAATCTGGTTAATAGGAACCGAGGATGAGTTTAAAAGACTGGCTCAGTGAAGAAAAACTGAAGCAGCATACCACGAGCCCAAAAGAAATCGAAAGCCTGTTTAAGGTCATCGATCGCGATATCGCCGATGCCCAGGTTCAAGGAGTATCCGCCGATCGCCGGTTTGCTACTGCTTATAACGCAGCCTTGCAACTGGCAACCGTGGCTTTACTCATTTCAGGCTACCGGGTCGTGGCTGGCAAAGGGCACCATTACGTGACCATCAGCTCCTTACAATTTACAATTGGGGCATCTGCCATGCCAAGAGTTCATTATCTTAATCTCTGTCGACAGACCCGCAACAAAACCGATTACGATCGGGCGGGAGTCACTGAAGAAAACGAAGTGGAGCAACTTTTAGATGAGTGCATCCAGTTTCGACAAGAGATTCTTACTTGGTTAAAACAACATCATCCGCATTTGCAGCCTTAATCAGGCAATTTCAACAAGCGATCAAAGCGGTTGGCGTATGCATGTGCCCAAGTTAGCCATTCGTTTTTAGACATATCCCCGTAAATAGATTGAACCGAAGAACGTTCAATCACACTCAAGAATTCCTTGATGTGCTTGGCTTCGATCCAGGCAGATACCATTTGTTGTAAATGTTCCGTTCGTTTTTTCTCTTCTTCAAGACGTTGCCTTTCAAATTCGGCCTGCTCCCTTTCCCAGGCCCATTGTCGGTGCAATGATTCCCGTCTTTCGCGAGTTTTCCGCTCAGCTACGGCCGCTTTGGCAAGCCCAATCATGAAATCGTTGAGTTGTTCTTCGAGCAGTGCTTTGGGACTGTCCATCCAGGTCTTCTTGAAATGAGCATCAAAATAACCTTCGATCTTCAGTATTAAGATACCAGTTGGGATATAGTCGAATTTCCGGTAATCCCAGCTGTTTTTTTGTGGCTTGTTTTCGATTTGCTTGCTTTTTTCCCGCATTAAGATTTGAATCGCTTCGTCATGACAATAGACAAAAGTACCGTTGGCTTGGACTTCAATCGTATGTCCACGCTTTTCAAGACTGATGACTAGCGCCTGTAAAAGGCGAGCGGCTCGGGAAGCAAGTTCTTTAGTACAAGAAAGAGCAATACAGCTACTTCCAGCACTACAAACAATATGACCATCCCACTGGGATGACAGAATTGATTCCAGCGTCTTTTTCACTAGCGGATGATACTTGTGAACCCGGCTAGGCACAATAATTTGCCGGGATGGTTTAGCTTCTTCCTGCATGACCCGTTGAACCAACACATCATTGATTAAGGATACTTGCTGCTCGCTTCTTTCAGGATAGAATCGCGCAACCCGCTCGCACTCCTTGGAAGGCGGGAGCAGCTCCTCTCTGGTAACAGCCTGTCCCAATTCAATCTTTCGCCAATAGCCCCTACCTGGTAATGGAATGTCCAGACGAGTACAGACTTTGCCAAGTCCGCGATCCGAAAGGCCTAGTTCTTTTGCCAGATGTATTAAGGGCTGACTCCAGACTTTTTCATAAAGCTCTTCGCGTGTTAGTTGAATCCAAGTCATGCCTTGCTATCTTTCCAAACCGGATGTAAAGCGCCGCCACAGGTATTCCGAAGCCTCTTCAGCCGAAAGATGCGAAAATTCAAAATGACTGAGCTGCTGCTCCCAGTGAAACCGCATTAAGGACTCAAGCCCATACTCAGTTTGATTATTGCTAATGGAAAGTATCTCGTTATAGCTGTTATCTCCATCCAGATAAGCGTGGCCTTCGTTATATCCAATCTGAGGACTATGACTTTGATTAATCCAGATTTGGCACCGAGCTTGGCTTTTACCGTGGACAAAGGCTTCTGCCATCATCTTGATATCGGAGAGCTGCATTATTTTTACAGTGACTTCTGGATGCTGGCTCATGAGCACGGAAGCAGCATCGGAGAAATATTGGCGGAGGGTCTGAAAAGCGGCTTCTATGAAATTACGAATATCCAGATCTGTCTTTTCCTTTCGAATTTTGGGGACATAGAGGTTTTGCTTGCCGCTTTCTGCAGGAAAAGAAGGCTTTTCCTGAACCGTTTGTCTCCCTGGAAAGGCTGGCGGATGCTCGGGCTTTGCCCGCTCCCTTTGGACACCACTTAAAAGCTCACTACGAGCATCTATCTCCGAAAGTCCGATGAGATCGATCCAAATCAAAGCAGTAAGCAAGCCTTCCGGTTGACATTCGCCAATTTTCACCGGGATCAATCTATTTGCGACACCCAGGGGGTCTTGAGCGAAAACGGCGCTCCATTCCGGAGTAGCATACACCGATTGTAGATACGTCTCTGAAAAGACAGAAATTGTCCGTTCGGCCTGCTGCAAGGCCTTTTGCATTTCGAAAACGAAATTGCCACCAGGCCGGAAATCCCAGGCTTGAATAATAGTGGAATACCCTTGCGCTTCAAGCTGCCAAGCGATCCAGACGGCCCAGTCCTTGTCTTTTCCCGTGTAACTGATAAAAAAGTCTTTCTTCATAATACCTCTGCCCTATCGATGGCATGATACTACGCAAGGGACGTACTCTGGAAGATTTTGCTGAAGGCTATCAACTTTAGGACAGTACTGATTCCTATCAAAACAGATCTGGTGCTTGAGACATGAAAAGAAAGCCCGCTTATGCGGGCCTTCTTTATTGAGGAATACCCAACTTTTGGATCATCAAGACGTAAATCTCCTTAGCATCTTCATCCTCTAGACGAGGCACCAAATCATGAATGCCTTGCCGTACAGGAAAATAGCCTCGCTTGATTTCATCAGTTTCGGCAATGACTGTGGCACGCTGGTGATCAGATAACTGCTTTAAGGCTTCAATAGCTGATTTTATGTTTTCACCTTTCAGCTTCTCGTATTGTTCTTTGTCTTCTTTCTCCCAGGCAAGCCAGAGTTTGTGTTGCTCTTTATCCGTAAAGAAAAGATCCATCATTTCATAACTTGCCTCAGTCGCAGGGTTCGATTTTTCAAGCCGTTCGGACAACTCATAGACCAGCCCAGAAATCGCGTCATGGAGCCGTTTCTCATTCAGGCTCCACTTACGCCAAAGCAGAGCAAATTGCTGACGGTTGACAATGATCAAATCTTCAGCATTTATCTGCTTTTGAGACCTTCTTGCCAATGTCCTGGACTGTTGGGCTACGTAATTCAATGCCATAAGTCTGGTTTCCTTTCATTTAACGAACCAGCCATGTAATAGCGTGCTTTTGTGTCAAACGCTATGTAGTTTTCAGGTTTAATTCACCTTCCAACCTTGACACCATGAAGAGTTTCCCTAGCTTGCCAAGTCGTCATGCTTTTTGAATGACTATCCAATTGCAGATCAAAAATGAGCAATCATGGTGTTTTCAATATACTCAAAGACTCTTAGCGTTAATTCGCCTTGCCGAGCGCAGGGCCAATGCCAAACGACTATATTCGACAGATCCAGACCTCTTTATATACAGCTTTCGGTTAATGCTCATGCTCAAGGCACAAACGCTATTTCAGATTACTACCTTTGTTTAAACGAACGACCATGTCTCCCAAAGCAAGACAAGTTCATTATTTACACCTCTTCAGATGTTTCCTACAGTGCTCCATACAGCCCACTCATAAAGAATAAATAAAACTCCATAAAACCGCCATTAGTCTTAATATATACCTCTACTCATAGAAACAGCCGTTTACGAATTTATCTCCTGCCAGACCTGAAGCCCTGTTGTGGGGTTACTTCTTTTAATACAAGTCCATTTGCTTTTCAGCTCTAGGTAATGACTGGGGCCTTAAATTAGATCCACTTTGAATTAGAGATTTTGGGATCATAGCACGAGCTATTGTTCGAATTACAAGAAACCTCGTCGTAAAAAAGTCAGAAGAAACGGCTGTAGAAAAGCTGTTC
>CABHPA010000012.1 GCA_902168245.1 Candidatus Melainabacteria bacterium | reverse complement strand
TCTACTGCTTTTTGACGAAGTAAGGCTTGTTCTTCCTGCGTATGCCGCTTGGATCTTCTCTGACTCTCCATCCCCCTATGAAAGCATAAACAGGATTGTTGTACGCTATTAAATCACCGGATTAATAAAAAGTAATCGCTGCCGATCAGATCGTGAATTTGGCCTTCCGTTAAGTAAAAATTAGTTGGATTTCCCAGCGCGTCACATTGTGCATGGATTTTGGTGCTTAATCCACCTTTTGAACGGCCAATTGCCTGCAATTCCATCCCCCTTTTCCACCTGACGCATGTTGGTGCGCTCGGACAATCGTGGCGTCAATCATGGCATATTCGTTATCCGCCTCTTCAGCCAATGCCTTAAACACCCGCTCCCACACGCCTGTTTCACACCAGCGCCGGTGACGGGAATGAACGACCCGAAAATCACCAAAACGCTCTGGTAAATCCCGCCAGGGAATCCCGGCACGGTAACGGTATAGCACTGCATCCACGAACAAACGGTTGTCTTTCGCCGTTACGCCAACCCATTCGGCTGTACCTGGCAGTGAGGCTTTAATTCGCTCCCACTGGTCATCTCGCAACGCATATCTTCTTACCATGAAACCGCTCCACCCTTATTCCTGTATAGATGGATTAGATCACAAGCAAGGTGCGAAGAAAAGGCTCAATTAGTGACACGCCCTAATTCCCCGTGCAGAAATAAAAAGGGCCAACAAAATTGTGAAAGCCTTCTACCTGAACTAACTTATGGAGGACGCATTCCATTTTTCCATCTTAATTCTTATGAGGGCTCAAAGACTGCCGCAGGATTCCCACAACTTTTGAAGCAACATGACAACAAACGAGCTCAAATTAATGCTTACCTGCAAAAAGCCTTGCTGGAAGAGGTGGAAAAGGCTCAAAAAGAAGGTCAAGCTCATCTACTGTTAGAAGATAGCTCATCACCCCAAGCATCGCAGGACCCTGCAACACCCCATGAGCATTCCTCACTTTGGTTCTACCCCTCACCAAAGGATTATAGCACACCCAGTGACCATTCCTCACCCAAACATTATCCAACACCCCAGGCATTTCAGAACTATCCCTCACCTCAGCAAATGGGCGGCCTAAAGAGGCACTTTAGTATGTTTTATGCAAGTGAGGCCAGTGAGATTGATACAGAAGAAGGACATTACCTCATTGATGATAGCGCTCTTCGCGGAAAAACTTTACAAGATATACCGGCTATTCCCATAGTTCCTCTTGAATTTCAAGAGGCTAGCTTTCAGGGGGAGAGAACTATTTCTCTTAAGACTGACGCCCCCCTCTTGCAAAGTTATTTTAACAGACAAACTAAAAACACCGCCCTCTCTTCTAATGCTAGATTAACCTCAATAACACCCAAAATAAGCAAACAAGTGAATTATGGAGATACTCCTGAAAGCTTCTTCCCGAATCATTATCCATCTCCCCTCGACACATTTTTTCATCAAAATTCTTCTTCATCGACCTCGCAGGTAATGAATACCCCCCCAATTAGTAATTCAGGAAATTCATCAAAAACTACTACTTCAAAATCAATTGAGCCTATTCCTATTTCAGCTTCTACTTCACAAGATAGTTTGCATATTAGCTCTGAGCCTAACCCGGATGATCGTCACAACCGTGTCAAAATTACTAATACTTCAAATAAGTTCTCTACCTATTTAATGCCCGATGAAGTAGAGGCATTGAGAATTATTAGAGGCTATCTGAGAAGTGCAACAAATTGAGTTATTTGGCCGTCTTTTCCTGTAAAGCAGGGAGGAAGGCGAAATGGACACGCAAAAGCGGTATACCAGTGATTTAAGCGACAAACAGTGGCGGTATTTAAGGCCCCATATTCCAGAGGCTTTGCCGGGTGGACGGCACCGTTCCCATGACATGCGGTCTGTAGTGAATGCGATTTTGTATCGGGTTAAAAACGGCTGTATTTGGCAAGACCTGCCCCATGATTTCCCGCCACACCAAACGGTATATGAATATTACAGGGCTTGGACGCTGGATGGCACTTGGGAAGAGATTCATGCGGTCTTGAGGGATAGTTTACGTCTGAAATTGGGCCGTTCCTTGCAGCCCAGTGCTGGAATTATTGACAGTCAGTCCGTTAAGACGGCAGAAAAAGGGGGCTTCGCGGGTATGACGCAGGAAAGAAAGTAAAAGGCCGAAAGCGGCATATTCTGGTGGATACCTTGGGACTGCTTCAAAAATTGCTGGTGCATGAGGGCAATATTCAAGATCGGGATGGCGGAAAATTATTACTAATGTCGCTCAAAAATCAATTTCATTCCATTCAAAAGATATGGGCTGATTCAGCTTACAGTGGCAAATTGCAAGATTGGGCCAAAACGGTTTTAAAAATCGATTTAGAAATTGTCAAGCGCAACGAAGTTGGGTTTAAAATTCTCCCTCACCGCTGGATCGTTGAACGAACTTTTGGCTGGCTCAATCATTGTCGTCTCTTGGCTAAAGAGTATGAGAAAACCATTTCAAGCAGTCAGAGCGATATCTACATTGCCATGATACGGCTGATGCTCAAACGGCTAGCCCCTCTCTGAACTTTTCAAATAACCTCTTAGAGAATATTTCAGAGGGACACTCAGCCAGGAAGAGATGCGCTTTATCCTCCAGCACCACTGGCAGCGCCTGGGCCGTGTCTGCATCCCGATCAGTTTACCGATCATGAAGCGCTATCTGCCATTTGCCGCATGACAAACGGGAACTTCCGCCTCATTCATCGCCTGATGGCCCAAATTCAGCGCATCATGGGCATTAATGGGTTGACGGTCATTACCGCCGAAGTCGTGGAGACCGCTCGGCAATGCTTGGTCATAGGCTCCCACTAGGGTGACATTTATCGCTGTCAAAATGGTGACATTTTAAGTTGAAAATCACATCTCTACGCCAAGTGGAGCTAAAAAAGGGACCCGGTCAGAACCAGTACCAAAAATCCGTGACCACTATAATTTAAGGCCAATTGAGGGACGGAAATGGCCTAGCAAGCCATTCTAGTCCACCTTTTATCTTCACTATGAGGTGATCCCCAAATTTCAGACCACGCAATAAGCTACAGTGAAAGTCCTTTCATGGAGTAATGAAAGGAGCACGAAATGAAGAAGAGAAAGCAATATAGCGCGGCATTCAAGGTGAAAGTGGTCT
>CABHPA010000011.1 GCA_902168245.1 Candidatus Melainabacteria bacterium | reverse complement strand
ACCCTGGGTAGCCCGCAAGATACCCTGCCCATGGTGCATATTGCGGGCACCAACGGAAAAGGCTCCGTCACCGCGATGCTCTCATCCGTGTTCAAAAGCGCGGGCTACACGGTTGGAACGTTTACCAGCCCGCACCTGGTGCATGTACGGGAGCGCATCGCCATTAACGGCAATCCCATCCTGCCAGACGATTTCCAGTTTGAGGTCAGCGCGCTTAAAAACCACCTGGAAACGCTGGCCTGGAATCGCGAGGACTGGCCCACCTATTTTGAATACCTCAACGTGGTGGCTTACCAGTACTTCAAGCGCAAGAACGTCGATATTACCGTATTTGAAACCGGCCTGGGCGGCAGGCTGGATTCCACCAACGTGGTGAAGCACCCTAATTTAACGGTTATTACCACCATCGGCATGGATCATATGCAGCACCTGGGAGATACCTTGGGCAAAATCGCCGCAGAGAAGGCGGGTATCGTCAAGCCAGGAGTCCCGCTGGTGCTTGGCGACACACTACCCAAAGAGGCGTCAGAGGTCATCCGTGAGCGAGCCAGGGCGCTTGAAGCCCCCGTGTTTGAAGCCACCGCAGACTTTTTGCAAGTAGACCCCAACGCCTCGCTGGATACGGGCTTGGGCATCCTCAATACCGAAACCGGCAACCAGTACCGGCTTTCCCTGCTGGGGCCATACCAGAAACACAACGTAGCCATTGTGCTTGGCTGTATCAAACAACTGCGCCAACAAGGCTTCGCCATTGAGGAAAGCGCGATTCAGGAAGGGCTTGCCCATACCTACTGGCCGGTTCGGTTTCAGTATTTTTCCATAGAACGCCTGATACTGGACGGCTCCCACAACCAGGACGGCTTTTACACCCTGGAACAAAGCCTTTCGTATTATTTGAAAGGCCAGCCCCTGCTGTGGTTAATCAGCCTGCGCGCCAATCGTTCCCCGGAGAGTTTGCTTTCGCTGATTGCTCGACATGGAAACCCACTAGGCATTATCGTCACCCAGGCCCAGCCGGTTCATTTGTACCATCCCGCTGCGGCGTTGGCAAAGCAGGCACAGGAATCCCTGCAAGTAGCCTGCCCGGTTAAAGTTGCGGAAACGCCCACGCAAGCATTGGCCCTGCTTCGGCAAATGCAGGAAATACTGGCTTCCCAAAAGCCGATTGGCCTGGTCACCGGCTCCCTGTACACAGCGGGGGAGATCCTGCATTGCCTGAACCGGGGCTGAACCGCCAGCCGTTCCCTTAAAAACAGCCCGCCGCCCGACAGGTACAAAACGTTACGTTACATATTGTTGTAGTGTGTTGCCCAGCCCAAAACCCGGCCCCTATACTAGGGGGACTTTTAGTGGCAAAATCGCGGCCTAAGCGCCGCCATTCCCACCCAATCGGCCAGAATTCCCGGCGCGTTGGCCAATCGAGTCAATCGGCCCTTACAATCCACATCATTATCCAGGCAAAGCAAAATATTTTAAGTTTAGGGAAGAGAGAATGCCCATGCAGAAAACCTTTCTCAAGTTTATGGTTCTCGAACTGGTGGAGCGGGTCGCCCGTTTTCGCATCCTGCTAGGTGAGTGCGACGAGACCCTGCATGCCGGTGCGCCAGTCTTAAACCGCAGCCTGCAACAGGAAGCCGCTCGCCTGGAAGAGCAACTAATCTCCCAAAAGGCGACGCTGAACAAGCTGTTTAGCGAAAATGGCGCATCCGGCGCCCGACAAGCCGGGTTCGGGCTAGATCCCGCCTTGGAGGCCGTTTATAAGAGACTGCAGGAATTAAGCCGGATTCTGGCCCAGCTGAAGCCGGTGGATATTGAGCCGGAAACCCGGTTGTTCCTGAAAGAGGTTCTGCCCGGCGAATTAATCAAGGATGCGGGTGAGCAATCCCTGTTTTTTTCGGCCGAAGGGGAGCAACCAACCGCCAATAACGGCCTGCTGCCCCTTCTTCCGAATGTATTGCTGGATCCGCTGCCCATTCTTCAAAAAAATAACCCGCTGGGCTGGATGGGCCTGACGAGCGCTTTCAGCCAGCATTTGCTGGAAAACGCGTCCTCGCTGGAATCCCTGAAGCTGGACTTATTGAAAAGCGAGAAAAAACGGCACCACACCAGCGTGACGGAATCGCTCATCGAAACCCTGTTGCGACATGCGCTTAACCTGCGGCTGCTGGGGCCAGCCTATTATTTTCATGCGCTGGCCGAAGCGGTTTTTGCCCGTGACGAGGCGTTTTTGCACTTCGTGGAACCGGCCCTGTTCTTCGGGTTAAACCACCAGAATTTTTCCCACAAAAGCCTGGTAATTTTGCATGAGGCCTGCGAGCGATCCAAACCCGCCCAGGAAAAAAGCGAGGGCGAAACCCTGCTGCCCTTGCCGGAAGAAATTCTGGCCAACGTGTTCCGGGCGGTAGAAAAACTGATTCCCGCAAAATACGCCTTTCAGGAAAAGCACATGGAGCGGGCCATCCAGTTGCAGGAGCGGGTCAGCCAGGGCGTTTTGCTGAGCAGCACCCCCATGTACCCGGTGGAGGAAGTGGGCGAGACCCTGCGGAAAACCCGCGACAACCAGGATTTTTCCATTTACGCGCCCTTATCCATGATGACCGAATACCCGCACAGCCCAAGGGAAATTGTGAACGCAGGCTGGTTGCACAAAATTGAGCGCGGGCCGGTGTGGCTGTATTCCATTTTGAACGAAGACCGCCAGGAAGGCTTCGAGAAGGTAATGGAGCTGCTGAACTACCAGGATCACCTGCTGCGCAAGTCCATCGAAGTTTCGGAAGTGCATCGTGTGCTGCTGTGCAACGCGTAATGTTTTTGAGAAGAGCGAGGTTCTCCCATGATTTTGAATGAAGCGCAAATTCTGGAACGCCTGGTCGATCCGGATCCGGAACGGCGGATTATTATTACCCCCTTGCTCAAGCCGGAAGAACAATTCGGCCCGACATCCGTGGATTTACGGCTGGGCACCGATTTTCAGGTGATGCGTCGCACCAATTTAACGCACATGGATCTTATGAAAGACCCGGAAGACCTGAGCCGCGACGTTCAGCGGCACATGCAGCACGTGAAGGTAAAACCCACCGAGCCGTTTATTCTACACCCCGGCGAGTTTGCGCTCGCCTCCACGCTGGAATACGTGAAAGTGCCGCTGGATTTGGCCGCCCGGCTGGAAGGCCGCAGCACCTGGGGTCGTTTGGGCTTGCAGATTCATGCCACGGCGGGTTTTGTAGATCCCGGTTTTCGGGGCGCGCTGACTTTTGAGTTGTCGAATGTCAGCAACATCCCGCTGCCGTTGTATCCGGGGGTACGCATTTCACAGATTTGCTTCTTCCTGAGTTCCACCACCAACCTGCCGTACGGCAAAAAGCGGTTTACCAAGTACAGCGGCAAAACCACCACGGCTTCTTCCGCCTTCTTTAAAGACCCGGAATACGTGCGCATTCGGGAAGCCATCAAGCAGCACAGCTACCGCTAGGATTGGCTGAAGCACTATGGAAGGCGACTTACCCTTTAAGCATTTAACCGTCATCGGCCTGGGGTTGATTGGCGGCTCAATTGCCATGGCCGCGCGGGAACGGTTCCCCGATATCCATATTCAAGGCGTGGATCCCAATGCGGAAACCCTGCAATACGCGCTGAAACACCAGGTAATTGATCAAGCATCGCTGACATTGCCAGAGCAGTTTGAAGACCGGCATTTAATTGTCATCGCCTGTCACCTGACGCCCAGCCTGAGCGTACTGCCGGAATTAGCGCCCAAAGTGGCCGGACAAAACATCCTGGTAACAGATATCGGCAGTTGCAAGGCGGAAATTACCGCCATCGGGCAAAACGTATTGCCGGAGCAATTTATCGCCGGGCATCCCATGGCGGGCAAGGAATTTTCGGGCATTGAGCATGCCACGCCGCTTTTGTTCGCCGGAAAATCCTATTTATTATGCCCGCACAGCCAAACCGACCCGCACCGGCTGGAAACGCTGAAAGGGTTTATCAGCAGCCTTGGCGGCATCCCCAAGCTGATTGACGCGGAAAAGCATGATCGCTACATGGCCTATGTGAGCCATTTGCCGCAGTTGTATTCGGTGTTGCTGACCAACGTTTTATATCGCAACGAGCCGGGGCATTTAATGGCCTACCACGGCGCAGGGCTGGATGATCAACTCCGGCTGGCCGCAAGCCCGCACAACATGTGGGGTGATATTTTATTGCACAATTCGGACAACCTGATTAAAGCCCTCAGCGAATTGCGCGAGGTGATTGACGAAGCCGTTCCCCTGTTAAAGCAGCCCGGCGCGCTGGAACCCTGGTTTACCCGCGCCAACGAAATCCATCGTCAATTCCAGGCCATGCGGGCCAACCGCTAACATTCAATCATAGCGGGCTTAGTGTAAATTCAAAATAATATTGGGCGGGCGATTGTATAAATCCCGCAAAGTGGCTAAATCCCGCCGGGAGGGCACTTGCGCCACATCCGAACGCAGGGTGGGGTAGAGCAAGTCGCCGGAATCGGGACTACTGCCCTTTAAGCCCAAGGCATGCCCGAACTCCTTGGCGGCCATGTTCTGAATCAGCAGTTTCGCGGCATCCGGGCTGAGATTTTTGGTCGGTTCCAGGCCCAGCCTGATTTTGGACTCTTCCTTGATCACATCCATTTTTTTGTATTGCTGGTACTGCAACGCGGCGGCGGCGGCTTGCGGGGCCAGCGAAAAATAGCCCGGCGTCACCATGGAGGCCATTTGGGCCACCGTCAGCAAAGGACTGCGCTTGGGCGGGGTGTAGTCTTTGTAGAGGGTCGGCGCGTTCTCCGGGTCGGCGAAGCGATCCACGTACTGATCCGTCCAGCTCACCTGAATATCGGCGGCTTGCGGGTTCTTGATCTCCACGTAATTCACAAAGCCGTCGGTACGGGATTTCCACAGGTTCAAGCCTTGCAGGGCGGCCTCTTTGTATTCGGGCTTGAACAGCGGCTGATCCTTCGGTTCCTCAAAGTACACCCGCAACGGGAATTTTCCCCAGCGAACCACCTTACCGTCGGTCACTTTAAAAATCTGCTCCACGTAAGTATTGTCAGAGGCGGAAACCGCCGCCTGAATCAGCCTGGGGTTGGATTCGGAAACGGTGCCGTCGTAGCTACCCATCAACGCCGTATAAACCGCCTTGGTTCGCACGGCCAGCGGGCCGCTCTGGCTTTTGCCCAGCACCTGCTTTTCCAGGGTGTCCAGCCGGTTTTGCAATGTGGCGCCCTTGGGGGAATCAATCTGCAACTGAGCTTCCATATCTCGAATCATATCCGCCACCGAAAGCGTGGAAATTTCCTTGGGCGCTTTGCCCTTGGCTTCATTCGGCGTGGCGGCGAAACTGCCGTCTGCGGTTGCGGTTTTTGCGGCACTCAAGCCCAAAATGCGATTGGCGGTATTTTGCACCTGCGGGGAGTTATCCAGCGAAAGGGCTTTATCCGTGTATTCCTTGCGGTGATCGATATCATCCTTGGCCAGGCCCAAATACACGTTGGCCAACGATTGCTTGGCGCTTTTATTCTGGCTGTCATAAGCCAGCGCCTTTTCCAGCAAGGGTTTGGCTTCCGCGTATTTTTCCTGCTGGGCCAACTGGTAGGCTTCTTCCACATAAATGCCCGCCATGCCTTTTTTAAAAGCAATCTCCGTGGGATTCAGCGTTAAGGCGTTATCCAGCAGACTGCGCATTTTGGCAAAATCCACCGCAGCGGGAGCTTGAATGGTATCCCGCATGTCCATGGCCTGACTGAAATACACGCTCGCCTTGGAATCCTGAATGCTTTTGTATTCCCTGGAGTCAGGCGCGGCCAGCGCCTGCGCCTTATCCAGATATTGCAAAGCGGAATCGAACTTTTTCTGATCCTGGAACGTGACCGCATAATTGGCGTACAGCACCGCCAAATTGCGCTTCAGGGTTTTCTCTGCGGGCGCCTTTTGCACCACTTGTTCGTACAGTTTAATGGCCGTGGCGTAATCCTGCTTTTCGGCGGCCTGATTGCCCCGGTTCACCATGTCCTCCACCGATTCGACGGCCAGAGCGGGGGAGGCCGATAAACAAGCACCCATGACCATCCACGACAGAAACACCAGCTTCATTAAGGGGAGAAATACACGGCCAGCGGCGTTTTTTGGAGGGTTCATACTTGTCACTTTACCTTTACTATCGGCGGGAGCAACCTTTTAGGTATAATATTGACCTATTTGAATTAAAACGGATGGGCATATGGAAACGTCTACAGAAAAGTCTATTTTACAGATTGACAGCTACCAGCCGCAAGCGATTGAGGCCAAGTGGCAAAAACAGTGGGAAGAAATCGGTCTGTACACGACCGACGCCAACGACAGCCATAAGCCCAAGTATTACGCGCTTTCCATGTTTCCTTATCCATCAGGCCGTCTCCACATGGGACACGTCCGTAATTATACCATTACAGACGTCATCGCCCGTTTCAAGCGCATGCACGGCTTTAACGTGCTGCACCCCATGGGTTGGGACAGTTTCGGCCTGCCCGCCGAAAACGCGGCCATCCAGAACAACATTCCCCCCGCCGACTGGACGTTCAGCAACATCGACTACATGCGCAAACAGTTGAAACAACTGGGCATTGCCGTGGACTGGGACCGGGAAGTGGCCACCTGCAAGGAAGACTACTACAAGTGGACACAGTGGATGTTCCTGTACCTGTACAAGCGCGGGTTGGCCTACAAGAAAGAAGCGCCCGTTAACTGGTGCGAACAATGCCAGACCGTTTTAGCCAACGAGCAGGTGATTGACGGCAAGTGCTGGCGCGATGATTCCATTGTCACCAAGAAAAAGCTGAACCAGTGGTTCTTTAAAACCACCGAGTACGCCGAACGGCTGCTGAAAAACCTGGACACCCTGACTGGTTGGCCGGAACGCGTACTGTTGATGCAGAAAAACTGGATTAACAAGTCCAGCGGCGCGGAAATCGAGTTCCCGGTGGAAGGGCGCGACATCAAGATTCCCATCTTCACCACCCGGCCGGATACCATTTTTGGCGTAACTTACATGGTGCTGGCCCCGGAACACCCACTGGTGGAGCTGCTAGTGAGCGAAGATTACCGGGAATCGGTAAGCCAGTACATTGAAAACACCAAGCTGAAAAGCGAAATCGAGCGCACCGCCAGCGACAAGGAAAAAACGGGCGTCCCGCTAGGAATTAACGCCGTGAATCCCTACAGCGGCGAGACAGTGCCAATTTGGGTGTCCGATTACGTGCTGGTGGAATACGGCACCGGCGCGGTGATGGCCGTTCCCGCCCATGACGAGCGGGACGGGGAGTTCGCCAAAAAATTCCAACTGCCGATTAAGCAGGTGATTGAAAAACCAGACCCCGCTGGACAGCCAGTGGAAGGAACCTATACCGATCCGGGCGTTCTGGTTAATTCCGGCGAATTTACCGGGCTGGAAAGCGAAATCGCCAAGGGCAAAATTACCCATCTGGCGGAAGAAAAGGGCTTCGGAAAAGAGCGCATCCAGTACCGTCTGCGCGACTGGCTGGTATCCCGTCAGCGTTACTGGGGAACCCCTATTCCCATTTTGTACTGCGAAAAGTGCGGCACGGTGCCGGTACTGGATGAAGATCTGCCCGTCCGTTTGCCGAAAGACGTGGACTTTGGGGTGCAAGGCGTTTCCCCGGTCGCCACGTCCAAGTCCTTCCGCACCACCACTTGCAACAAGTGCGGCGGCACGGCCCGCCGGGAAACCGACACCATGGACACCTTCGTGGACAGTTCCTGGTACTTCCTGCGCTACATTGACCCGCACAATGCCACCAAACCCTTCGAGCCGCAGCTCATTCACCAGTGGATGCCGGTGGATCAGTACGTGGGCGGCATCGAACACGCCATTTTGCACCTGATGTACAGCCGATTCTTTATGATGGCGCTGAACGACAGCGGCTGGACGGAGCAGGACGAGCCGTTCAAAAACCTGCTGACCCAGGGTATGGTGCTAAAAGACGGCTCCAAAATGAGCAAGTCCAAGGGCAACATTGTAGACCCGGATGAAATCTTCAAGGAGTTCGGCGCAGACACGGCCCGGTTCTTCATCCTGAGCGATTCCCCGCCGCAAGCGGACTTCGACTGGAAAGAATCCGCCGTGGAAGGCTGCTACAAATTCCTGAACCGGGTGTGGCGCTGCGTGGTGGATCACAAAGAGGCCATCAACTTCGATTTGCCGCTGCCCACCTACGAAGACATGACCGGCCCCACCCGCGAGCTGTTCCAGTGGACGAACCGCAGCATTGCGGGCGTCACCACCGATATTGAAACCGAATTCCAGTTTAATACCGTCAACAGCAAAATCAGGGAATTCGTGAACTACCTGGGCAAGTTTGAACCCGGCAAGGAGCCAAACGCGGTCTACAGCCATGCCATCGCCTCGCTGCTGAAGCTGCTGGCCCCGATTGCGCCGCACATCAGCGAAGAGTTGTGGCAACTGCTGGGCGGGCTAGGTTCCATTCACGAGCAAAGCTGGCCCAAGTGGGACACCACCGCCACCCAGGCCGATGAAGTGGAAATTGTGGTGCAGGTGAACGGCAAAGTGCGCGACAAGTTCAGCGTAGCCGCCGACACCGCAAAAGACGAGCTGGAAGCCGCAGCCAAACAGCGCACCAAGATCATTCAACACATTGGCGAGCAGCAGATTGTGAAAGTGATTGTGGTGCCGAACAAGCTGGTCAACCTGGTGGTGAAGTAACGCGAGATTCCTTCGATTGGTGCAAAAAGGCGCTTACACGTCTTCCGGCAGGTAGAAGTAATTGCTGTTCAGCTTGGCGCGGACGCCTTCGTAATCGCGCTCCCGCAAGTCGTAAAGCTGCTGCTGATAAAGGCTCACCACGGTCAGCACGTCATCCGGGGTCAGGCGGATCATGCGGCGTCCTTCGTGATTTTCGATGATACGGGCCATGGTGGATTGCTTCCTTTTTTACAGTGACGCTGGTTTGTCGGACTATCTTTTGCGGTTACCCCATCGTATGATCAGACTATAAGACAGTTTAAGCCTCCTCCGTATCCTGAATCCGGTTTATAAATGTGACCTCAGATTTGAATCATTCCTCACAATCCGCCCCTGAACGCTATGGCCATGTGCCGGTACTTTTGGATGAGGTATTGCATTACCTGTCCCCTGAGCCGGGCAAAACCTACGTGGATGCCACCTTAGGCGCGGGTGGGCATTCCGAGTCCATTCTGGAGCGCATTCAACCCAATGGGCGACTGATCGGCATCGACCAGGATGCCAGCGCCCTCAAGCTGGCAGCGGACAGGTTAAGCCGTTTTGGCGGCCAATTCCAGGCTGTCCCCGGCAATTTCTCCCGGCTGGGCGAGTTGTTGCCAGCAGATTGCAAGCCGGTCACCGGCGGCGTTCTGGCGGATATCGGCGTGTCCTCCATGCAGCTTGACCAGGCGGCGCGCGGCTTTAGCTTTATGAAAGAAGCGCCGCTGGATATGCGGATGAACCCTGAGGCTCCCCTGACGGCGGCCAGCGTGGTGAATACCTACGATGAGGCGCGGCTGGTGCAAATCTTCTCGGAGTATGGGGAAGAGCATATGTCCAAAACCCTGGCTCGCTTGATTTTGGAGCGACGTAAGACACAGCCCTTTGACACCACAACCGATTTGGCCAGCCTGATTACGGATGCCTACAAAAGCAAGGGGAAGCAGGAGAAGATCCACCCGGCAACCCGCGTGTTTCAGGCGTTGCGGATTGAAGTAAATGACGAGCTGGGCCACCTGCGGCGTTTTTTGGAAAGCTTGACCGGCCTGCTAGCTCCTGGTGCGCGGGTGGCGATTATCAGCTTTCATTCGTTGGAAGACCGGATTGTGAAACAGTATTTTCAGGCGGAAAGCCGGGACTGCGTTTGCCCGCCACGCTTGCCCATCTGCCAGTGCGGGCATCAGGCCAGCTTCAAGGTGCTGACCAACAAGCCTGTTTCCGGCAGCGATGCCGAAATCCGGCTGAACCCCCGCGCGCGGAGCGCGAAGCTGCGGGCGGCCATTCGGCTGTAACATAAACCCAAAGGACAATAAAAAACCCGCCGAAGGCGGGTAAACTTGTCTGAGTAGAAAAAGTAGGTAGATAGAAGAAGTAGTAGTAGAGAAAATCTTTAGCTCGTCGCTTGTATATGCATAAAAACAACTATTTATATTTCGATGTTAGTTGATTAAGAAATATAAAGCCAATTTTAGAAAATCCTGCCAGCAGAGGCTTTTAGCCTTCTTTCAGTACTCCTCGGGACGCCCCTGAATGCGTGAGGGGAGACAAGCCCATGAGAAAGCCAATCAAGGCAATTTCAGCGTATTCCGCAATCCTCGCAAGCTAGGCTAAACCGCCTAGGCAGGGCGCTTAACTCATCAGGTCGTAGACAATCCACTCAAAAATAGGACGCGGCGGCTCATCCGGGTTCAGCAAGTCCTGGATCAACGGCTCGCCGGTTCGGGTGGTGCCATCCATCCAGTTGCGATGATCCAGCCCGGCGAACAATCTGGCGCCCTTGTTGCCTTTCAAGGTTTTCAGGACGCTCCAAAGGTTATCAACCGGCATGGAGGAACCATTGCTATTCTGCACGTAGCGGCCTAGCCACAGGGTACTGCTGATTGGGCTGATGCCGTCGTTGAACATCATCATGGAAACCGGCTCCACCACAATCTTTTTGGAATCTTCCGTGTTCACCGCTGGAGAAATGGCGGATGTGGCTATCGGCAGACCGGCGGCCCCGGCCAGCGCCTGCCGCAGAGTATCCGGTTCCTGCTGAATTTGACCCGGTTTGGCATTGGCGTCAATAGACTGGGCCGCGCCTGCAATCACGCTTTGGGAATGCTTCGATTCTGCGGTCTTGGCAGCCGGAATCAACTTGCCCGCCAGCGGTAATCTGCCAATGTTATTGCGCACCAGCGAAAACAGGAAATTTTTGCGCAACAGGTTCCCCGGCATGGGCCTTTCCTTGGGGGGGGCAGTGGTTAAACCCAATTCACGCGGCACTACGGACGGATCCACCTGCATGCCAAAATAACTGCCGTAAGTCACAAAATTACGCTTTTTAGCCAACGCGTAATCGGTATGCACAATGGGGCCATTGTTTTTCAGGTACACATCCGGGGGAATGGCCCCGTCAAAATTATCCCAATGAAAATCCTGCTGGAAGGTAGGGTATTTATGTCCGGTAATTTTATAGGCGATTTTTTCGCCCATCCGCACCAGCGAAAACGCGGATTCCGTTTTGACCTGCCGTTGAATCCATTCCGGGTTCGCCAGCGGAGACCCATGAAAGGGCGTGGCAATGGCCAGCACTTCTTCGGTATGGTCATCCAGGTATTTGTCCTGCAAGGCGTTGCGCACCAGCAAACCGCCTTCGCTGTAGGCCAGTATCTTAATTTTACGACCGCCCAGCGCGCCCACAAAGCCTTTTAGGGTCGTTTGCAAATTGCGGCCGATATCCGGAACGCTGCGAGAACTGTCGTAGTGGTACAGGTAAATTTTGTACTTCGATTGAAAGTCCTGTTTACGAGAAGCGTACTCCAGAAAATTATCCCAATGGAACAGCGTGTTTTCAGACTCCCCGATGCCATGCACCAGCACCAGCGGCATTCGATTGCCCAACGGCGTACCGTCATAAGCCTCAAAACCGCTTTTGACGGCTTTCAGCAATTTTGAGCCTTGCCCAGCTGTTTCCAGGTTTAGGCTATGGCCGGTTGCGGGGTATGCATGTTGCGCCAACGCAGCGTTTGGCAATACGCCTAGCAGGCACGACAGCGATAAGAGAAGGCTAATCGTCTTTTTTTGATGATGAAACAAGCGAATCCACCTATTATTAAAATTGGACAGGAATCCACAAAATATCAAACCCACACTGACCGGAAAAAGTCCCTGAAAATTAAGCGGACGTGTGGAACCAAACATTATGTCTTTGTATCCACTTAGTTTAATTGTAATAATAATCACTGGAATTCAACCACACCTGAATGGTTGAGATATTAAGAAAATATTAAGGCATTTTCACCGAATTTTCAAGCCTGCTATTTGTTGCTGAGCAGGGGAAAGCCTGCCTCTGCATGAGCAGAAAGCTCGTCAAATCCTATCTTTTTCAGGTATCCCCAGAAAACGCTGGGCAAAAACCATCCAAACAGCTATCCGGCAACAAACTGTAATATTTCCATCATGCAACTCGCACGGTAGCCCGTGCTTTTCAGTCCGTCAAAACGCGCAACGTCATCAGGGAATATACACGCGCCTTCTTAACGCACCATTCATCAATCCAGTAAAGGACGTCCCTTGGTTTCCTCACCGAAAACCGCCGCCCCCACCGAGGCCGCATAGGCGATTGAAAACAGGAAGGCAGCCACCCCATAGGCCGAAAGCTGCGGATTCCCGAATAACGCCTGGCCCAGATCGTTTTTGACAATCAGCTTGATGAGATCGCCCACGTAAAACACGGCAACAGCGGTGACAAAGCGCCCCACGTTCAGGCAGAAGCCGGTGCCGGAGGCCCGCACCAGCGTGGGAAACAGTTCCGGCAAGTAAATGTACATGGCGGATTGAATCACCCCGATGAAATAGCCCAACAGGGCGCACTCCCAGTAAATCAGGGGAGAAAAGGACGTGTTGGTTAAAAACAGCAACGCAGAGGCCGCAAAGCAACCCAACGAGGACAGGATAATAGTAGGCCGCCGCCCAATCCAGTCCGAAAAGACACCCGCCATGCTACAGCCCACCATCGCCGCGACACCCTGGTACATGGTGGCGATTCCCCGCTCGTTGCCGGTGCCAGTTGTTTGCAGCAAGTCCTGAATCCAGAGCGGAATCCATGACAGTGAGGCCCAATAGCCAATCAGCAAACCACCAAACGCCAAACCACCCACTAACAAGCCTCTCAGGTTACGGGACTGGAACAGTTCCTTCATATGAGACACTTCCTGGGTTTGCTTCATGCGTTTTTCCCGGGCTTCCATCCAGCGGTCGGATTCCCGCATGGCCATCCGCAGAAAAATCACCAGCAGGGCGGGCAGCGCCCCAATCCAGAAGGCCGTACGCCAGTCGTGGAACAGGGTGTTAATGGAGCCTGCGATAAACACCCCGGCCTGGTAAGAGGTAATCAGCACCCCAATGGCCAAAGCCCTGGAACGACTAGGCCAGACTTCGGCCAGAAAGGTGGAAATACTAACCAGTTCGCCACCAATGCCAAGGCCGGTCAAAAAACGACAGGCCGCCAACTGGTGCCAGCTATGAGCAAGCCCGGCAAGCCCGGTAAAAATGGCATACAGCAAAATCGAGAAAACCATGGAGCGCACCCGGCCCAGCTTGTCGCCAACAATGCCGAAGATTACCCCGCCCAGCATCCAGCCGATTAAAAACAGGCTGGTTACGTACGAGGCGATGGGGCCGATCACTGCTTTATCGGAGCTGCCCACCAGCGCCTTGATGGCATCCGGCATCACCACGGACATTAAAGTGGAGTCCATGCCGTCAAAAATGCCGCCCAACCAACAGCCGAAAAACACCAACAGGTGATACTTGCCAATCCCCTCCAGCAAGCCGGACTTCATGGAATTTCCGGGTTCCGGAGTGCCGGGGCCGGGGGCCGCCTCAAACGCAGTCATGGAAAAACGCCTACCCTCTTCAATCAACAAGCAAAGCCTATCATCCGCAACAGGGCAAGGCAACGCACAGACGGGCAAAAACGCCGCTGGCGGCACTCTGCAACCATCAGAACCGTTTACACATGAGATTGTAAAGGAATAGTGCTTGCCTTAGTAATCATTTTCGATGATATTGTTTCCCTATTAAGGTAGAGCCTATAGAATAGAACAACCTGCGCCATAAAACGGCTTATGGCTGAGATTGGCAAGAGAAGGTTCCAAGAAAAGGTACAAGCAGGCCACCCTTATAGCGGAGCTACCCTCTGGTTTCAACGCATATTTAACGACAGGAGTGTTTCTTACCGATGCCCTTACCCAAAGTCGCCTATTTTTCGATGGAAATCGCCATTGATCAGAGTCTTTACACCTACTCTGGCGGTTTAGGATTTCTATCAGGCAGCCACATGCGTTCAGCCGGACATTTAAACCTGCCCATGATCGGGGTTAGCATCCTGTGGGGACACGGATACGGCGATCAACAGGTCGGCGCGGACGGAAACGTGGAGATTGTCTACGTTAAGCGCGAATACCCGTTCCTGAAAGACACTGGCATCGTCATCGAAGTGGAGATCTTCGGCAAGCCGGTCAAAATCAAGGCGCTGCTATTGGAACCCCAGCACTTTGGCACGGTTCCCATCTACTTTTTAACCACCGACATTCCTGAAAACAGCGCCGAACACCGAAGCTGGACTGATAAGCTTTACGACGGCGACCAGAAAATCCGCATCGCCCAGGAGATTATTTTGGGAATTGGCGGCCTGCGCGTACTGAAAGCGGCCAATGAAACCATCAACCTGATCCACATGAACGAAGGCCACGCACTGCCCGCCGTGTTCGAAATGCTGGAAGACATGGACGGCGACTTTGAAAAGGTACGTCAGTGTACGGTATTTACCACCCACACGCCAGTAGCCGCCGGAAACGAAACCCACAATGTGCATTTGCTGGCGGAAGCAGGTTTTTTCGGCAAAATGCCGGTACAAGAAGCCATTCGCCTAGGCGGGGAAGATTTCTCCCTGACTGTAGCGGCTTTACGCATGAGCCGCCTGGCCAATGGCGTATCCCAGCTTCACGGCTTGGTGGCCAACAACATGTGGCACTGGGTGGATAACCGCTGCCCGATTATCGCCATTACCAACGCCACCAACTTGCAGTACTGGCAGGATCCGCGCATCCACAACCTGGAAGATCCGGACAAACTGCTGGCGCTGAAGCGGCAAATGAAGCAGGAACTGTTTGATTACGTGCAGAAAACCACCGGCAAGGTGTTTAACCCGGACATTTTAACCGTGGTTTGGGCGCGCCGTTTTACGGAATACAAACGCCCCACCTTAATTTTGCAGGACTTGGCACGTATTAAAAAACTGTTCGGCGAAAAGAAAATCCAGCTGATTTACGCGGGCAAGTTCCACCCAAAAGACACTACCGGGCGCAACCTGTTCAACGAAGTGCTGGAGCATTCCCGCAACATTCCTGAACTGGCGATCCTCACCGGCCCCGGCTACGAGCTGGAATTGAGCGGCCTGCTGAAGCGCGGCTCCGATGTCTGGCTGAATACGCCGGTGCGTCCGCTGGAAGCCTCGGGTACTTCCGGCATGTCCGCCAACATGAACGGCGCCATCCACTTCTCCATTTACGACGGATGGGCCGTGGAAGGCACGTTCGACAACGTCAACGGCTACCTGATTCACGAGCGCGACGGGGACGCCATGGAGTTCCTGAACGTGGAAGACCGCCACAAGCAGGATTACGAGATTATGATGCGGATTCTGGAAAACGAGATTATTCCCACCTACTACAACGACAAAAAACGGTGGGCCGATCTCATGATCCACGCTATTCGCACCTCTCAGAGCTACTTTGACTCTGACCGCATGGCGATTGAGTATTTTGTGAGACTGTACAAGTCCATCGCGATCTAAAACCAGCGCCATCCAAAAAGGGTATAATATGAACGCGATCCTCCTTTGCGTCTGCAAGGAACCCTGATTTAGCCATGATTAAATTCATCAACACCACCAAACGCTATGGAAACACCTACGCGTTACGGGATGTGAGCTTTGAGATTGAGATGGGCGAGTTCGTCTTCTTCGTCGGGCCGTCCGGCGCGGGCAAGTCGTCCATTATGAAGCTTATTTACCGCGAGGAAGTAGCCTCTTCCGGCACCGTGCTGGTGGGGCGGGTGGATATTTCACAACTCAAGCCGGATCAGGTTCCGAAGTTGCGCCGCCGGATGGGGATTGTGTTTCAGGATTTCAAGCTGCTGCCCGGCCAGACCGCGTTCGACAACGTGGCTTATGTGCTGCGAGCCTTGGGCGTTGGCCCGACCGAAACCCGAAAACGGGTATTGGGCGCGCTGAAGGTGGTTGGCCTGATTGACAAGGTGGACGCCAAACCGGAGGAATTATCCGGTGGCGAGCAGCAACGGGTGGGCATTGCGCGGGCTATAGTTAACGGGCCTTCACTGGTGATTGCGGATGAGCCGACCGGCAATCTGGATCCGGCCACCTCGCTGGACATTATGAACCTGCTGGAGCAGATTAACCAGCGCGGCACCACCATTCTGGTTTCCACGCACAACCACCAGATTGTAAACCAGATGCGCAAGCGGGTGATTACCATGCAGGGCGGCGAAATGGTTCGGGACGTCCACCAGGGGGTGTACGAATGACCGTTGACGCTGCGTCGAAAAAGCTTTAACCGGAGCGGATCAGGAAGGAGTCCTTATGAGTTCACATTTCATGGACAACGTGGCAACCGAAATCCGCATTACCGGGCGTATTTTGCAGGAAACGCTAGGCGGCATGCTTCGCACCGGCTGGATGAACCTGATTATCGTCATTACCATGGCCTCTATTCTCAGCATTTTCGGCACTTTATCGGTCTTTGTGCTGGAAACCCAGTTGTTTGTGGAAAACATCGGCTCGGCGCTTAAAATTTCGGTGTACGCCAAGGACAACATCAATATTACCGACCTGCAAGCCCGTATTATCGCGCTACCAACCGTGAAAGGCGTGGAGCTGATCAGCAAGGAGGATGCCTGGGCGGATATGAAAAAGCACTACCAGGTGCCGGATATCCAGAATCCGCTGCCCAACACCTTTCATGTGCAGGTGAAAGACCAGGAGCAGATTAAGCCCACCGTCGAGCGACTGAAAACGCTGGAAGGCGTCGAGGAAGTCACCTTCGCCAAAAGCGTGCTGGAGAAACTGCAAAGCATTTCGCGGCTGACCTCGTTCATTGGACTGGCGGTCAGTATTTTCCTGGGGACGTTGACATTTTTCATCATCAGCAACACCATTCACCTGCTGATTGAAGCCCGCAGCCGCGAGATTGAGATTATGCGAATGATGGGCGTGGGGAACTGGTACATTCGCCTGCCGTTCCTGCTGCAAGGGGCCACCTACGGGCTAACGGGCGCGGTCATCGCGCTGGCCCCCCTGCTGACCGTGGAGCATTACATCGGCCAATTATTCAGCTATTTCCAGTTTTCCACCAGCAACTACAGCCTAAGCGTGGTGTTTTTAGTGCTGATGATGATGGGCATCATCGTTGGCGCGGGCGGTGCGGCCACCTCTACGCATAAGTACCTCAAAATATAGACTTTGAACTGACTTGCCCGTTATCGCCACCTTTAGCAGGTGGGGCCACTGCTTGACCCTGACAGGTTTCTCATGTTTCATGAGTCTGTCTATTATCAGTGGTTTTACGCTCAGGATCAGGCATTACCATGCGCACAGTCACCTTCGGACTTTCCAACCCGGCTTTGGCAAACCCAGGCTTTCGTCGCCATGCGCCTCTTGAGCCGCAATCAGCCATTGCTGAGCATAAAGCGGATCAATTCAACCGCGCATCCAGGCATCTCCCCCCTCAATTCGGCGGGGGTAACGCCACCCAACCCACTTCCGCGCCTGACGAAACCGCAGCATCCGAACGGCAGGGCCGCCACACATCTCCCGACACGTTGGAAGCCTATCAGCAACGCGTTACCGCGCAGATTAACCAACTGTCGATACATGAGGTTCATCAGCAGATGAACGTTTCACGGTATCGCTTGCGCGCGTACATGGATGAAATAGCGGGCCGCCACGATCCCCGCGCGGCGCAGGAGGAGTTGCGACCCTATATCGCCCATGAAGTGATTCTTCAACAACAATTGCAGGCCAGAATCCGGCAAGACAACATTCAAAAGGTCGTCAAGTTCCTGATGATGGGGGTCGCTCTGGGCTTGGTGATATGGCATCTCATCAAACCGCTTTTCACCCAGCGCCAGCAGCCCGCCGCATCCAATTAAGCCTACGGATGAAAAGGGCAAGCCTTGCTGAAATGGTTTGCATGAAATATGATTTTTCTGATTGGGAGCGCCTCTTCTTTACAGAGGTCTCTTAACGGGTCAGGCAAATGAGCGGACAGGCAGCGCCCAAAGGGCAGTTCTTCCGGTTCACCAAGCCTCATCCATCCCCACATAGGTTTCCGGGCTTACATTAAGCCTTAAAACAGTTTCTCCGTAGTGAACCAACTCAGGAATGATGATTCATGAACAACCCCGCCTCCCTTGAAGATCAAGCCCAGCACAGTGAAGCGCTGCAATACGCGCCTGTTTCCTACCTGAAATTCTGGCCCGCCATTATCGCCGGGCTGCTGATTTCAGTGGGCATCATCGGCCTCAGCCCCATCCCGCAGACGAGCCTGCTGGTCTGGATTCCCCCGGCGCTGCTGGGAGTAATGGTGTTAGCGGCCATCATCACCATCCCCCGCCTGAAAAAGGCCAAGGAAGAGTCCTGGGAAAAACGCGCCCGCGAAGAGGCGCTTGCCGCCGAGGAAGCTGCCAAGGCCCAACCAGCCGCAACCGCAGCAAAGCCGGAAGCAGTTGCAACGGAAGCCACCAAGGCAGCGGAACCCGCAGCCGCCCCGGCCCAGGCAGCCGCTCCCGTGGTGGCGGGCGATGTGGACGTGTTGATCCTGTGGGGTTCGGAAACCGGAACCGCCCAGGGCTTAGCCGAAATGACCGAAGCCAAGCTGAAGGACAGCGGCATGTCAGCCCGCGCGGTGAGCATGGGCAACGTAACCCTGAACGCCCTGCCCGGCTTCGGCAAAGTATTGATGATTACCAGCACTTGGGGCGACGGCGAGCCGCCTTCCAACGCCATTGACCTGTGGGAATCCTTCCAGAAGCAGAAAGTGGACATGAGCAACACCCGCTTCAGCGTGTTGTCGCTGGGCGACACCGCTTATCCCCAATTCTGCAAATGCGGCAAGGATTTTGACGAATTTATGGAATCCCAGGGCGCCAAGCGTTTGCACCCTCGTGTGGATTGCGATCTGGACTACGAAGCCAATTTCGAAAAGTGGCTGTCCGGCGTTCAGCAATCCATCAAGTAAAAGCCCCTATATCAAATGGCACCACGAAACATAAAACCTGAATATACTAAAAGTCGAGTTACCTTGGCTGGCAATCGGGTTAGATTAGGGGAAGCTACTGATGAAGATATTCACGTAATTGAAAACTGGCGTGCTGCACATAACAAAATTTTAAACGATTGGCAATCAACTCTTCGTTTAAGATGTAGAAATCATGACAATGCTGTTTTTGCTCAACGGTTAAAAAGACGCTCTACCATTTTTGATAAATTAACACGCCAGCCAAATATGCAGCTTGCGCGAATGCATGATATTGCAGGATGCAGGTTGATTTTCAACACTATAAAAGACTTGACTGATTTTCGGGCAAGTGTGCACAAATCAAGGATGAAACATATACGTCGAAAGGCAGATGATACTCCATATCCTTATGATTATATTGCTCGGCCTCACCCAGATAATAGCGGATACAGAGGAATACATGATATCTATCAATATTGCGCTAGATCTGGAAGAAAAACAGAATGGAATAATTTATTAATTGAAATCCAATACAGAACAATATTCCAACATGCATGGGCAACAGCAGTTGAAATTGCAGGCCAACTTACAGGCAATCGTTCCAAATTTGGACAAGGTGATGAGGATCAAAAAGAATTTTTCAGATTAGCAAGTGAAGTTATTGCACGCGCACATGAAAATACTAAATCTTGTTATCCTGACCTTACAAATTCAGATCTATTATCAAAATTTAATCAGATGGAAGATCAAATAGGACTATTAAAGAATTTGGGACAAATTAAGGTTGCCGGTACAACAAATGATTTCCTGAAGCAGAACTACATCTTAATACTTTCAAAAAATAACAATCAGCCCCTTCAGGTCTTTTCATTTAAAACTTTACCAGAAGCAACAGTAAAATATTTTGACCTTGAAAAACAATATAGTAATGATGATGATATAGATATAGTTCTTGTCCGTGCTCCTTCAGAAGAAAACCTCAGAGTATCTTATAAAAACTACTTCTCGGATACGCAAGACTTTGTGAAATTAATACATAGTGGGGTCAAATTTTTAGAAACTACTTGATCACCCCCATATCACAACTTCATCATCGGAATCATTGTCAAGTGTTTTAATTTAAGTGCATCTCCCCTACGAACCGGCAAGAGGGGATTTTTGTTTGCAGTGCTAGCCTTGAGCGCCCTTGAATTTTCTGTTAACGTTCTCTTGCTACAGATTGCACATCAAGGCAATCGGTCGTCTTTATTTCACAGTCCCCTCATCCAATGGCGAACTCTGATATGACCACTTCCCGCAAAGTTTATATGGAAACCCTGGGCTGCCAGATGAACTTCAATGATTCTGAAGTGATGCTGGGCCTGCTCAAAAAGGAAGGCTTTGAGCCGGTAGAAGACCGAAAGCTAGCGGATTTGCTGATTGTAAACACCTGCCAGATTCGCGGCTCGGCGGAAGACAAGGCATTCAGCTACCTGGGAACCTGGGGCAAGCTCAAGGCCAAGAACCCGCACATCAAAATCGCCATGGCCGGTTGCGTGTCCCAGCAGAACAAGGACACCATCTTCAAGCGCGCACCATACGTAGATATTGTGTTTGGCACCCAGAACATTCACGAACTGCCGGAACTGGTGCGCAAAGCCTTCGACGGGGAGCGACATGTGCTGGCCGTGGATCGCCAGAAGCCCCGCAGCACCTACGATTATTTAACCGATGTAACCCCGGTGCGGGACAGCGATATTTCCGCATGGGTCACCATTATTGAAGGCTGCGACTACTTTTGCACCTATTGCGTGGTGCCATATACCCGTGGCCGCCAAATCAGCCGGGAACCGGAATCCATTATCCGCGAAGTGTTGCAGTTGGCCTCCTACGGATTCAAGGAAATCACCCTGCTGGGGCAGACCGTGGACTCCTACGGCAAGGATTTTACCGATAATCAATACGGCCTGGCCGAACTGTTGTACGAACTGAGCGAAATTTCGGGCATTGAGCGCATTCGCTTTATGACCTCGCACCCGCTGGATCTCACCGATCGCATTATAGAGGCCGTGGCTGAGCTGCCCAAGGTGATGGAATACATCCATATCCCCATGCAGGCCGGGGACGATGAGATTCTGGAGCGCATGAAACGCGGCTACACCAGCCAGCAATATTACGATCTGGTTCGCAAAATTTACGATAAAGTGCCGAACGCTGCCGTCACGGGCGATTACATCGTGGGTTTCCCCGGCGAAACGGACGAGCAGTTCCGAAATACGGTGGAATCGGTGGCCCTGTCCGATATTCACGCCGCCAACACCGCCGCCTATTCTCCCCGAAAGCAAACCCCCGCCGCCATTTGGGAAGAACGCGGGCAGGAAATTCCTGAAACGGTGAAAGAAGAACGCCTACGGATTTTAAATGAGGCGATTCATCAGCAGTCTTTCAAGAAGAACCTGGAATACGCCAACCGCACCGTGGAAGTGCTGGTGGAAGGCAAAAGCAAGCGCAACGCCGAACGCTTGACCGGGCGCACCCGCACCAACAAGGTGGTGAATTTCGACACACCCTTCAGCGAGGACGAACTGGTGGGCAAGCTGGTGCAAGTGGAGATTACCGAGCCGCTGCCATTCTCCCTGACCGGCAAAATGGTCGTCAATGACCCCGTCCCGGTGGCTTGCCCATGACGGTGCGGGCCTTTCTGGGTTTGGGCAGCAATTTAGGGGATCGGGTCGCCCAGATTCACCATGCGGCTATGCTGCTGGGTTCCCACCCGGCGATTGAACTGGTGGAAACCTCCTGCCTGTATGAAACTGAGCCGGTGGCAATGGCCAGCCACCCGGAGAACACTTCCGATGATGCACCCTGGTTCGTAAATTGCGCACTGGAAATCGATACGGAACTCTCTCCATCGGAATTACTGGCCGCCTGCCTGGAGGTGGAGCGCCAGCTAGGGCGCGATCGTTCCGCCAGCCCGCCGAGAGAACAGGGCTACAGCTCCCGCACACTGGATATTGATATTCTGTTCTACGACAGCCAGGTCATTCGCGAGCCGAATCTGGTTATTCCCCACCCGCGACTGCATGAACGCGCCTTTGTGCTGGTGCCGCTGCTGGAAATTGCACCGGAATGGAAACACGCCGCGCTGGGCAAAACCATTCGGGAACTGCATTTAGCCTTGCCCTGCCCCGAAGCGGTGGTTTTACTGGGAACCCGGCAATTGCAACATTAGGCAGGCTTGCCCGGCAGTTGCTTAAGTCCTTTCCAGGCCGTCAAACACGGAATAGATTTGCAGGGCTTTTTCCGGCCCGTCCTTGAACACCGTGGCCAAAATGGCCTGCACTTCGTCCAGATCCATGCCGCGCTGGCGCTCCTTGCAATAAACTTCGTACTTGGCCACCAGTTTGGCAGGCACGTTCAGCTTGCGGGCAATCTGGGCCTTGTCCTCATCCGCCAGGGAGTACAGCTTGTTGAAAGCCACGTGCAACACGCTCTGGTTGTCGTACCAGCGGCGGCCGTTGCGGGATTTATAGATATCCTTGAGCTTTTTCCATTCCAGGTTGCGGAAAAAGGTGCGCCCTTTCACTTTCACGATTTCATCGCAGTAAAAGGTAATCAGGAAGGCGAACAGAGTCTGGCACTCCTCGTTCAGGGACTCCAGAATCACCACCAGCTCGCTCAGGTGAATATCCCGATCGTACCAGCGCTGGATACTGGTATTCTTACTTTTCCCTGGCTTAGAATGCTTGCTCATCGAATCGATTCTTTTACGATGCCCGGAAAAGGCAAAGATTAAACATAATAATTATATCAAATTGATATAAGCCCTACAAGTCCTAAACATGGTTCCGCTCTCTAAAGAAACCTATTGATATTTTACCCCAGTTCATATTTCATTATGGGCTTTAACGCCAAGGTTTCCCCTATTTCCCCTAACCGGAGAGTTCGATAATCGTTTTCCCGTCACCGCCCTGGGTGGCTTGCGCAGGGTAGAACTTTTTAACATAGCCGGAATTGGCCAGGTAATGCCGGATTTCCTTCTTCAAAGCCCCGGTTCCCAGCCCATGCACAATGGCGACCGCCTGATAACCGGCCATCATCGCCTCATCCAGAAATTTTTCCACGTGCAGCATCGCTTCATCAGTGCGTTGCCCCCGTACATCGCAGGTGAGTGTTGGATCCAGCGGCTCATCCAGCACGGAAGCCCCTTCGCTGGCTTTTCGGGAACGTTCCAGCGACTTGGGCTTGGGCACTTTGCCCGATTTTCCCTTGGACACGTAAGGCTTTTGCAGGTCACTCACCGGCACCGTCACCCGTAAAATACCCGCTTGCAGGCTCACTTCCTTGGAGTCCGGCAACAACGCCACAATTTCCCCGGTAATTTCCAGTTGGCGGCTGAACACCGTTTCGCCCACCTTCACGTCGGCCAAGGTTAGTCGGGTAGCTTCGCCAATGCCTTCGCGGGTTTCCCCGAAGATTTTATCCGCCTTGCCGCCCAGGGTCTTCAGTTTGCCAGACATGCGCTCCAGACTCTTGACATCACCCTGTTGCAAAGCTTTGTGAAGTTCCTTCACCTGGCTTTCCAGGTCATGAATCCGGCCTTTCAGGCCCACCTGAAACTGCTTAAGCGCCTGCCGTTTGTCTGTCTCCAGCTTTTGGCGCTCAAACTCCACTTTTTCGTAAGCGGCCTGCGCTTCAATCCGGTAAGATCGGGCACTTTGCAACTCATCGGCCAGTTGCCGGTTGCGGGTTTCCAACTCCTGCAACAAGTCCGCAGCCTCTCGCACCGGGGCGCTGAGCGATGCTTTGGCCTTGTTAATCACGCTCTGCTTCAGCCCCAACTTTTGGGCGATGGTAATGGCGTTGCTGGCCCCCGGCACCCCAATCATCAACCGATAGGTAGGGCTTAAAGTTTCGGCGTCGAACTCCACACTGGCGTTCATAAAGCCGTGGTGCTGGTGAGCGTCCAGCTTCAATTCACCCAGGTGGGTGGTGACCACCGTAATAGCGCCCTTGTTGTAGAGTTCATCCAGCACCGCCTTGGCCAGCGCGGCGCCTTCGGCGGGGTCGGTTCCAGCGGCGATCTCGTCTATCAGCACCAGGCCGTTGGTTAAGTCCGTTTCATCCGCCAGAAATAGCTTCAGCCGCTCCATATGCGCGGAAAACGTGGATAAGCTCTGCGCGATGCTTTGCTGGTCGCCGATATCCACCAATACCGGTGCAAAGCAGGACATGCTGGAATGTTCCGCCACCGGCAAATGCAGCCCGGCGCGCAACATGCAGGCAAATAAACCGATGGTTTTGAGCAGCACCGTTTTTCCGCCAGTGTTCGGGCCGGTCACCACCAGGGTACGAATGCCCTCCAGCCCAATGCGGATATCGTTGGCCACCACAGAAGCAGCCGGTAAAGACTTTTTTCGGTTATTCAGCACCAGCAAGGGGTGACGGGCCTGTTTCACGTCGATCGCCTGAATGTCATCAATCAGCGCCACGGGATTCCCGTTCAGCATCCGGCTAAACCGCGCGGCGGCCAGGCGGCGATCCAGTTTGGCCAATGCCTCTGTCAGAACTTGCAGCGGTTCCCAATGCTGTTGCAGATACAGGGAAAGCTGCTTGACGATACGTTCAATCTCTTTCTGCAAATCGGCCTGAAGCCCTTGCAGCGCGTTGTTGATATCCACCAGCGCCTGCGGCTCCACGTAAATGGTGGAACCAGACGAAGACGCCCCGTGAATCACCCCCGGCAGCTTGCTTTTATATTCCACCTTCACCGGAAAAACCGAACGGCCTTCGCGCTCGGTGAGCGTGGTGCTTTGCAGGGCCGAGGCGTAATCGGGGTTATGCAGAAAATGCTGGATTTTCTGCTGCATGGATTGCCGCTGATGGCGGATTTTTTGCCGCAGACTGAACAGTTCCGGGCTGGCCGAATCTTTCAGGCTGCCATCAGGGTCGATAAACTGGGCTAGGTACTCCCGCACTTCATCAGGAATCACCGCTTCATCCAGCAGTTCTCCCAATAAGCCTTCCAGCTGGGGTTCACTGCGCAGGCCACGGGCAAAATGCTGAATCAGCCGCCCGCCCAAATCCACCACGCGCAGCACATGCCGAATATCGGCAAGATTCAGGAAACCTTCCTTCGCCAGGCGGCGCACCACGGGGGTAATATCCGGCAGGCCGGTTTCGCTGGTCACATCGCCGTAGCGAATCAGCAGGATTTTCAGCCCTTCCACCTCGGCTTGGTGGGCCTGAATGGCCTCAATGCCCTCTAAAAAAGGCTGCTCCTCCCAGGCGCGAACGCCGTAGGGCGTCAGGCACTCTTCCAGCAAGTTCCGAAACAGTAGGGGCCATTCCAATAAATCAAGCGAATCCAGCATAGCCTTTGATTGTCTCAATGACAGCCTCGGGCCGCAAGTGTTTCATGCATGCAAAATCGAATCGGCACGGCTTGTCCAGGTTACAGGGGCGACAATCCACGGGTTCGGTCACAATTCTGGCGCCAGGCGGCCCCCACTTGCGCTCATCCATAGGGCCAAACAGGGCCACCATCGGAACATCCACCGCTGAGGCCATGTGCAACGTGCCGGAATCCACGCCCACCACCAAGTCCATTTGCTTGAGAAAGGCCATGCTTTCCAGCAAAGAGAATTTCCCGCAATGGATGTGGAACCGTTCCCGCTGCATAGGCAAGAGTTTTTGGCGTAATGATTCATACAACGCCGCGTCTGATGGCGCACCGAGGCAATGCACGTGGTTGTTTTCCGGGTTCAAAAGCCATTGCGCCAGTTGCAGCGCGTGTTCTTCCGGCCATTGCTTTGCGATATTGGAGCTAGTGAGGTGCAACACCACCTGCTTCCCGACAGTTTCCGGCAGACATTGGCGAGCTTTTTCCAATTCTTCAGGCTGCTGCCAGCTTTCCAGATGACGATCCCGCACCGGAATAGCTGCGGCTTTCAACACTTCCAGAAAACAGTCCACCTCGTGCATAGCCTTGGGGTAAGGCACCCGCTTGGTCAGCAAAAAGCCTCGACCCTCGGTATCAAAGCCAATCCGTTCGGGAATCCCGGCCAGAAAGGCCAGTCCCGACGAAGAGAACGAGCGCTTCAGTACAAAGGCCGTATCGTAGCGACGCGCCCTCAGAAACTGAACGTAATGCCAGAACGATCGCTTTTCCGCCTTGCTGTTGGGGTTTTCGTAGCGGTGCTTGCGCGTGGTGTCAAACATCAGCAGCTCATCAATATAGGGGCAATCCCGCAGCACCTCGCCGGAATTGGGCGCTACCAGCATATCGATGATTGCATCCGGGTAAGCGGCCCGCAGGTTTCGCAAAAACGGCACGGTCAGCAAGGTATCGCCGATAAAACGATAGCGCATCACCAGAATCCGCCGCCGTTTTTTAAGGAGTGGCAGGTTATCGGCTGTGGACATGGTTTCCCGCATGCACGTACCCAGGCATCTGGGTTAAAAACTCATCGTAGAACCAGCGCCCATCCAGTGAAGGCAGCATTTGAAGCGTATACACCGCATTCTGGATAGGGGCTGGAATCAACTTGCGAACCTTGGGCAGGTCTTTATCGGTCGTTACCAGAATGGGGTTTTCCGCCGCATGCTGGTTGAACACGGCCAGAATCTCATTCAGATCAACCTGACTGTATACATGATGATCCGAAAAACGGAAATGCCGAATCACTTGCAGCCCTTGGGCCTGCAAATCATGCTCAAACTGTTCCGGCTGGGCCACTGCGGAAAACGCAACCACCGCCCGCTGCCGGAATTGCTCAAACCCGGTCGGGTGGCGGCTCACCGTTTTAAAATCGGCCAGCGCCCTCAGGCCCGCCGGTTTAAATTCCACCGGCACCACTTGCAAGGTTGCTTTGCCTTTGCCGTAGCGTTTTACCCAGCCTTCCACGGTCTGCATGGCCTCTTGGGAAATCTGCTTGGTCAGGAAAATCAAATCTGCCCGGCGCAATTCGTCAAGGGGTTCCCGAAGCGGCCCCACCGGCAACAAATGGCCATTGCCCAGCAGTTGGGAACCATCGATCAGCAGGATGTTAATCGCCCTTCCCAGCCGAAGGTACTGAAACCCATCATCCAGCAGCACGTAATCGGGGCGATAGTCGTGGACGGCCCGTTGCAGGGTACTCACCCGATCGCGACCCACAATCACAATCGCTTCCGGCGCCTGCTCCTGAATCATGTAGGCTTCATCCCCATGGCTGGGGTCTAGCGCCCGACCGTAGGCCACGGGTTCTTCAGCCCCGTAGCCACGAGATAACACCACGACTGTTTTACCCGCCTTAATCAGCCCACGGGCAATTTCCACCACGATGGGCGTTTTGCCGGTGCCGCCGGTGGTCAGGTTGCCAATGCTGATCACAGGCACATCTGCCTGGAAGGTTTTGAGCCAGCCCATTTGATAGGCCAGCAACCGCAGGGAAACCCCAAGCCCATACGCCCATTCCAGCGGCAACAACGGCAGCAGCCAGGGAGAAAGCTTTTTTCCCGGCTGATAGTGCAAACCGGCAATCCAAGTCTTGATACGCATACAGGCCGCCTAGAAACTGAGCATGTCCATTACAATGGTACTATGCGCCACCATTATCGTTTATTATCTGAAACAAAACAACAATACCGCCAAATTTTCCAACAGTATCAGGCTGCGCTGGAAAGGCATCTGGCCAGTATGCGCCAGGCGTTTGCCTGTAGCGGGTGCGATGCCGCAGGCAATCAAACGCTGAAAGACTGGATGGCTCCGCTGCACCCCAATTGCGCTTACCGGGGCTGGCAGCAAGGCGCGCTGCAATTTATAGAGGACGAGGCGGCCCGATTCATTCTGGATAAACTGCAAGCGATTGAGGCATATAAGAACCAATTTAGCTGCCACATGTGCGGCATGTGCTGCCGAATGGCCAGCCATGACGCCCCTTACGAGGAATTACAGGCACGGGCCGCCGCCGGGGATGAGTTCGCCCGACAGTTCACCAGTATTTTTCTGCCGTATGAATCGAGGGAAGCCGCCCGACGGAAAGCGCCGGAAGTAGTTGCCGCCGTGCTGGCCGAGGCAGGTGAAGAATCGGAAGGCGAGGAGCGCATTTTTTTCTACCATTGCCCGTACTTAGGGGAGGACAACCGATGCGGCGTGTACGGCACCAGCAAACGCCCGGACATTTGCGCCAGCTACCCGGAAACCCCGCTGTCTTTCGTGTACGAAAAATGCGCCTGGAAGCCCTGGAAGGACGAAACCCACGCGGACACGCTCGCCGCACACGCACTTGTGGCTTTGTGCAGTCAATATGCGGAAACGCTTACGGCTTCGCTACAGCAGAACCCTGCGGCACACTGAGCGCCTTGCCCAGTTGGGCCGCTGGCTTCGCAGCGCCAGTCGCGCCTCCAGCCTTGGTTGGTTTGGGCTGATCTTTCTTACTGGCCGCCAAGCTGCCAAACTGGGCAATTTCCCGGTTCAGTTCCGGCAAGTCGTCCAGTTGCGCTTCCGATAACAGCCCTTTGAACACCGGCTCCGGCAAGCGGCTGGCAATCGTCGCCATTTCCAGCCCCAACGCCTGATCGGACTGGCCGATATTCGCTAACAAAGCCTGGTAAGCCTTGGCGTCCGCCGGGTCCTGGGCAAGGGTAGGGAACTGCTTCAGGGCTTCGCTGAACATCTGGAGATGCCCCAGGGAAATCATGGACACCCGATAATGCATATCCGCAAAGCGGCCGGGCACGTTCATTCGTTGTAACCGCTGATAACCGCTCAATTCCGTGTTGTACAGATTCCCTAAAAAGGGCTGGAAGGACTGGACAGCTTCAATGCCCTTCAGGCTAAAGTCCACCTGCCCCGAATAACCCGGCAACCCAGCCAGCCGTTTGAGATAATCGCGCGTGTTCTGCTTGATTTGCTTGCCCTGATAGAACAACTGCACCAGGTAATCATGCTCGTCATCGCTCAGGTACAGGTATTCCGGAGGCTTTTGGCCCACAATCTGCAATTGCGTCAGCAGGTTCCTGTACGCCACGGCGGCTTCCTCATTCAGCGGATCGGCCTTGTAGGCGCGCTGGTAGAAATCGACGGCCACCGCGTCGCGGCTCTCTTCTTTGGCCACATGGCCCAACTGGCAAAGCACTTCCGGATCGTTGGGGTTCAGCGCCAGGGCTACTTCCAGCGCGGCGCGGGCAGCGGCGTAATCGCCCGCATAAAACTGGGCCTTGCCTTTCAGGTAGGCCGCCTTGCCGTCCAACGGGTTTTCCGACAGAACATCCTGAACCAATTGCAGGGCTTCGGCAGAGCGGCCTTTTTCCAGCAGCAGGCTCGCCAGTTTCAGGGCCAAGTCCCGCTTGCCTGATGAATCTGTCACATTCGCAACGCCCCTGCGCAAGGCGGCTAGCGCCTGGTTGCGATATGCCTCCGCTGTTCTGGCGGTTTTGGCGTTTTTGCTGGCCGCCTTTTGTTCAGCCAGCCGCAAGTCGGTTTGGGCCAGCGCCAGGTAAGCTTCCGGCGCACGATAGTTCAGGGCAATGGCCCGCCGCAGGGTTTGCATGGCAATGCCGTATTGACGGGTGCGCATTTGGTACTGGCCCAGCAGACTGGCCGCATGGGCATTACCGCCAGTCAAGGCCGCAATGCCGTCCTTGGTGGCGTAAATCCGCTTCCAATCAGATTTTTCCAGGGCCATTTCAAATCGGTACACCCGCGCTTCCACATAACCGGGACGCAAGGCCAGCGCGTTAGCGAACGCCCGCTCGGCTTCCGGCTGGCGGTTTTGCAACAGCAGCCCCTTGCCCATGGTCAGCCAGCCTTCAGCATTGTAGCGACTGCGGACAATAGTGGCGGCCCCGGTCGCCAGGGCCAGCTTGGCATGGGCGTTTTCCAGCCAGGGTTTGAATTTTGAAAAGCCGTTTTCCTGCAAGATGCGGCAAGCCGCCCGGTACGCGGGCGCAGCGGCCCTGGCCTTGCCTTGGGCCATATAGGCATCGCCCAGGCTTTCCTGGTTTCTGAAATCCTGCGGGGCCAAACTAACCGCCTGTTGCAACGCCGTAATTCCGACGGAGCCTCCCGCATTTTCCCCATACAGCCGGTACGCAGGAGCGAACTGGGGCGCCTGGGACATCACCTGCTTCAGCAGGGTAGCGGCCTCCGCTTTCTCGGTGGCGTACAATGCTTGCATAAACTGCTTGTTCACGGAATCCGGCAAGTTACGGGCGGGCAAGTAACCGCGCTTCCAACTGGCGACCAGCGGGGCCAAGGTCGCATCCTTTTCCGCCGCCGCCTGAAATGCCTGTTGGGCCAATCCGTACATTTCGATGCCTGCCAGTTTTTCGCCCAGCAGGTAATAATCGATGGGCCGGTGCAGCTTGGTCAGCGCCTTCTGGAACGCTTGGCGCGCCGGTTCATACTGATTTTTGGATAACGCTTCCACACCGTAGGTAAACAGCCCATCCGCCGTATCCAGCGAGAGCGAGGAAGGCGGCAACTGCACCCGGAAATGCTTAATCGCCTTGCGGGACAGCGTTTTAACGTTGAACTGCTCAATGTCGATTTTAGGAATATCCACCGCCAGCGCGCCCGGCTGCCCGCCCACCACCAAGGTGCTTTGTGCGGGGGACACGGCATTCATCACGTCGATTTTCATTTTGCCCATCAGCGCCACCACCTGTTGGGTCAGGGCCATCAGGTCGTTCACGTCGCTCAGGGCGCTATCGGCAATTTTAATGTGGGTGGCGTCCGTCATGGGTTGCGGATTGGTGGCGTCCATGGGAATCCATTCGCCGGTTTCCCCGTTGCCAATATACACTTCGTCCCACATGTGGTACACAAAGCGGCCCAGCGCGCTATCCCCATCGGGAATATACTCCAGACCAACCGCCACGCGGCAGGGAATGCCCAGCGCGCGGGCCAGGGCAGCAAACAGCACCGCATGCTCCGTGCAATCGCCCTGACGGCCAAGCAAGGTATCCTTCGCCGAAGCAAAGCCCAGGGAAAGATCTTTGTAGGCAATGTTCTTGTAAACCCACTGCTGCAAGAGCCGGGCGGCGTAGTAAGCCCGTTGTTCCTTGCCAACAATTTTCAGGGCGATCTGATCCATGTCCGGATCGGTGGATTGCACAAATGGGGTGCTTTGCAGGTATTTCGCATCGGCCTCAACCGGGTAAATCACCGAGGAATCCGACGGTTCGCGCTGGTACACTTTCAGGTACAAGGCGTCCGGGACCATGTTTTGCAAACCAGACAGGCTGGCTTCCACAATTTCCTGGCTGTCCCCTTCTGGAAAGGCCGTTTCCCATCGAATCGACTGCCCGTTGATGGGGGCCAGCCGGTACAGGGCTTCGGTGGTAATGCGGGGCTGGGGAATTTTATTGCTGAGGACGGAAGAGGTGACGATCAAATCCAGACTGGCGCGATCGGCCTGGCGCACCTGCCGCTGGGAAGCGTACACCATTTCCATGCCGCTGCCGCCAATGGATTGGGACTTATACAATTTGCCCCGATCATCGCGCCATTCGTAAAGCTTATCAGCAGCGGCTTCCGCAGATTGGCCGTTGGGATTGCGAATCTCGAACTTGCGCACCGGCTTGGCGTCGCCATCTGCCAGAGCCAGCATTTCCGGAGCCAGGGCGGTCACTTCGCTCTCCACCAGGGCGGGAG
>CABHPA010000010.1 GCA_902168245.1 Candidatus Melainabacteria bacterium | reverse complement strand
ACAGTGGCAAATTGCAAGATTGGGCCAAAACAGTTTTGAAAATCGATTTAGAAATTGTCAAACGCAACGAAGCGGGATTTAAAGTTCTGCCTCATCGCTGGATTGTGGAACGAACCTTTGGTTGGCTTAATCCTTGTCGGCTCTTGGCTAAAGAGTATGAGAAAACCATTTCAAGTAGTCAGAGCGATATTTACATTGCCCTGACACGGCTAATGCTCAAACGACTAGCTCCTACTTAAACTTTTCAGACAACCTCTAAGACATTGACGACAATGTCTTACCAAATTTTTGATTCATTCTTTGTATGATGTCCTCTAAATTTACATGCTTTAGAAGGGAATGCTTGGCTTTGAAACATGAGGATATGGCCTGCACAAATAGTTCCCTATATGAGGCGCAGATCAATTACAAAAAAGCTCTTTATTGGTACCAAAAAGCTTCACAAGATGGTATTTGAAAAAGCTCAATGGCATTCTCATTGCTAGCCACTTCCCGCTTAGCTTGTTACCTCAACAATATCATCCGAATAATCCATACCGCTGATTAGAGGTTGGCTTACCAGAGCAAAACCTGACCATACTGGCTTTACACATTCCAGAATGGGGCAGCAAATGGGATAAGTCCACATTTTGGCAAGAAGTGAATCGCTACGCCAGGCATAACCTAAATACACAGACTCTTCTGGTTGGAGATTTCAATACTGGCCTTGCCTTGGACACTACAGGAGAGGAATTCGCATGCCCTGAGTATATACAGGAACTTGTGGACATGGGCTGGATAGATACATGGCGACATCTGCATGCTGATAAACGGGAATATACTTGGCAAAGTCCACCGCATTGGTTCAGTATGCGCCTGGATTACGTCTTTTTGTCGCCAATGCTTGCCTCAAGGCTGGTGATGGCTCAGCACAACCACTCGCTTCGCCTAGAAGAGAAGCTGTCGGATCATTCTATGCTCATAGTAGATATACAAGACTCATAATTATGCCCGCAAAAGCAACCTTATACTAATTTGTAATAGATTCTAAGCAGCCTAAAAACAAATAATGTCATTTTACTTCACCTTTATTTCATCAATTATTTGTAGAGTAACGGGGTAAACTATGTTGCTATAAGCTTATAAACTCTACAAATACAACTCAGATGATATAAAAGGCTATGAAAAGTGAACTAAAAATGGTATAAAAAGAATAAGCGCACCGCTGATAAGGGTGAGGTCCGGTGTTCAAGTCACCGATGGCCCACCATTTTAAAACATCGACATCAGCCCCTCAAAGGCTGATTTTTTGTTTTCAGCTTTATTTTCCGCTGAGATCAAATACAGCCAGTCTTTTAGGTTGAACCTATCTCAACTTATGGTTGAATAGAGTTAACTAGAGTGGACAAAAAGTAAACTATGGTTGACTACGATAGCCGGTTAGAACAATGCGAGGCCCTTAAAAAGGAACTGGATGGACTTCGACCTTTAGATGCGCATATTATCAATGAACTGAAACGCTATTACCGGGTTAGTTTGACTTATACCAGCAACGCCCTAGAAGGGAACACACTTACTGAGAGTGAAACCAAAGTGGTTCTGGAAGATGGAATCACAATTGGCGGCAAACCACTTAAAGATCATCTGGAAGCCATCGGGCATGCCAAAGCATATGATTACCTATATAAACTCTTGGAAAAGCCCCAAATTACCAAACAAGACATTTTAGATCTGCATCGATTGGTCGTTTATGATCTTCAAGATGCCTACCCAGGAGAGTATCGCCCTAAACCCGTTATCATTACAGGTACGGAGTTTATCCCTCCCTCCCCTAAAGAAGTTCCCGGCCAAATGACCGAATTCATCCAGAGCAAGCTGCCACAATGGCAGGCCAATCAACATCCCATTGAAGCAGCCGCGCTAGCTCACTTAGAGCTAGTATCCATTCATCCTTTTATGGACGGCAATGGACGTACAGCCAGATTACTGATGAACCTTTTGTTATTAAGATCAGGGTACACTCAGACTATTATTCCACCGATTGTGCGAGCAGATTACATCACCACTCTGGATATCGCTCATATTCAAGGGAATGAACACCCTTTTCTAAATTTCATTTCACATATGGTTAATGAATCACTAAAAGATGTGCTCAGGATTGTCCGCAGGCTATCTGAGCTTTAAGTATTTACATTGGGCAAAGCTGGGGAGGAGAAAAAACGATGATTCAAAAATGCCAGGAGCGAGCCGTACAAATCACCTATTTTCTCCTTCGGATCGTAACAGGGCTCCTATTTATACATACTGGCGGCATGATTCTATTCGGGTGGTTTGGAGGTATGCCGGGTCAGCCCAGTCCACCACCTCTGCTATCTCAAACAGGAATCGGAGGCATTCTGGAGTTCATTGGTGGCATCGCTATTTTACTGGGTCTGTTTACCCGTCCAGTCGCTTTTATCCTCTCTGGTATGATGGCCGTGGCCTATTGGCAGTTTCATGCACCACAAAGCCCTTGGCCTGCCCAAAACCAGGGAATGCCTGCCATCTTGTTTTGCTTTATCTACCTTTACATGGCTGCAAAAGGCTCTGGAACCTGGAGCTTGGACAGTTTTATTCGTTATAAATCTCCTAATATTGAAGATTAGCCTTATTCCATTTATTTTTTTGAGCAAAGATCTGTTTTCTAATAAGGGTGAGGCCCATCCGAGGGTGCGATTCAGCCTGATATAATCCATATTTCCTTACAATATATTGGAAGCGCACCCTTCACCGGAAGGAGATCCCCTCTTTATCCAGGTATCTCTCAATAACTGAATGGCAAATTTTGTGTTGAATTTAATCAGGTTGTAATTGAATTACCGAACATTTTATTACACTTTTGCTAAGTGTAATAAAATTACAACCATATCAATCCTGCTGAACTAATATAAAGCAAAGTATAGGAGGTTGATATGGTCTCTATTTACGATATTAAACCCGTATTTCAGGCTTTGCTACGGCCCTTGTTACACTTGCTTGCCCGTGCCGGGGTTACACCTAATCAGATTACGGTATGCGCAATCCTGCTGTCCTTTCTCGGTGGTGCCCTGATATGGCTGAGCCAATCCAATTCTACTCTGCTACTGGCGGTCCCGTTGATATTATTGGTTCGTATGGCACTAAATGCCCTAGATGGAATGATGGCCCGCGAGTATCAGCAAGCCAGCCCAATTGGTGAAATTATTAATGAAGTGGGGGATATTGTGTCAGATACGGTACTGTATTTACCGCTGATCGGGCTCTTTAATAGTGTCTTCGGAACCGTGCTACTCATCAGCCTCTTTACCGTCTTGGCCTGTTTGAGTGAATTTTGTGGGATATTAGCCAAGGCCATGACCTCTAAACGACGTTATGATGGCCCAATGGGCAAGAGTGATCGTGCTTTTTGCATTAGTATCCTGGCGATTGCCCTATACTTTATACCCACTCTTATTCAAAACACCAGTATTTGGGAGTTCCTCATGCTGGACTGCCTGCTAATGATTAGTTGTTACAACCGTCTCCGGTATATACCCAGCAACGTAGAGGCTTCAGACCATGCTTAACCTCGTTGACTGGTTTTACCATGCAAAGCCCGTGATGCAGATGGGCACGATTGTTCTAGGATTGCTGACCTTTTCAACGATCCTGGTGCACAGCCTGCAACAGATGAAGCCCAAATCGGACTTCTCCGAATTATCCAAGCGTATCCGCTCATGGTGGTTGATGGCCGGTTTCTTTTTCCTAAGCCTTGTGGTGCATCCTGATGCCACCATTGTGCTGTTCGCGGTGACCAGCTTTTTAGCTCTAAAAGAGTACTTCACCCTGATCCACACACGGATTGAAGACCATCGGGTGCTTTTCTGGGCGTTTCTGTCTATTCCAATCCAGTATTGGTTAGTAAAGATTCAATGGTGGGCACTCTTCATCATTTTCATTCCTGTCTATATGTTTCTCTTTATCCCCGCTAGATTAGTCATGACTGGCAAAACCACGGGCATCATCGAATCAATGGCAAAAATCCAGTGGGGTGTAATGGCTTTCGTGTTTTGCGTCAGCCACATAGCTTACTTGCTGAACCTACCGGCGATTTCGGCTGTGCCTGGTGGCGGCAGAGCCCTGGTTCTGTATTTGGTTTTCCTCACAGAAATCAATGATGTGGCGCAGTACACCTGGGGCAAGCTCTTTGGCAGGACCGTGATTGTACCAATGGTAAGCCCCAATAAAACCTTGGCTGGCTTTCTAGGTGGCATTGCCACTACTGTTGTGCTTGCTATCTTATTGCGTTTCTTAAGTGGGTTTGACTTAACATTGGCTATTGCTTCTGGCTTTCTGATTGCACTGTCAGGCTTCATTGGGGACGTTGTTGTATCCGCAATCAAGCGAGATATGGGTGTCAAAGATTCAGGAATGCTCATTCCGGGGCATGGCGGAATGCTGGATCGGATTGATTCCCTAACTTACTCGGCCCCACTTTTTTTCCATTTTGTGAGTTATCTGTTGTATCCAGGCCTGCATTAGCTTATGAAGACGCTAGTGCGCATTTTGTTTTTCCTCCTCATCGTGAAACCCCTATTGAGCTTCATTCTGGGCATAAATCTGTATGGTAAAAGTAATCTCCCCAAGCACCGACAGTTCATCATGGTAGCCAATCACAATAGCCACCTTGATACGGCAGCCCTCTTGAATCTGTTTCCATTGACACAATTGAAAAGCATCCACCCGGTAGCCGCCGAAGATTATTTTAGCTCTAGTGCCTTACTGTTTGCCTTCAGCAAAACTTGCTTCAATATCCTCCCGATACCGCGTACACACATCACGAAATCGAATAATCCTATCAAACGCATGTGCGAGATTATTGAAACTGGAGAGTCACTGATAGTTTTCCCCGAAGGAAGCCGGGGGATGCCGGAGGAAATGGCCCCGTTTCAAAACGGAATTGCCCATCTAATCCAGAAGTACCCGGACATACCCATTGTTCCGGTGTATCTCAAGGGCATGGGCCGCTCATTACCTAAAGGAGAGTTCATTTTGATTCCCTTTTTCTGCGACCTCATCATTGGTGAATCGCTATATTTGAAGGGAAGCAAAGAAGAAATTACCCGCACATTGGAACAATCAGTCCATAGCCTTGGGAAAAGGTTGAATGACTAGCCTTGTGAACACGCTCTCAAGGCAGCTATACGCTGCACAGCAATGTTTTGCATCTTCATTTACCGGGACTAGTCTGCTGGCCGCTTGGAGCTTTATGGAGGCCATCTGCTGGTTCATCCTGCCGGATTATCTGTTACTTATCATGGTCGTGCTGTGTCCCACCAAGGCCAAACGCTTTGCAATCATCAGCTTGGTTTTTTCCATGCTGGGCTGTATTGTTATGCTTGGTCTGGTTGGATGTTTTCCCGAGCAGATAGGCCATTTCATATTTACTCTGCCCTTCACTTCAGCTGGGATGTTGACCAAAGTCCATCACCTTGAACACATGTACGGCATAACAGCTACTTTCTTGCAACCCGCTTCTGCTATCCCGGCTAAGGTATGGACCTATGCCGCTATTTACCAATTTCACTGGAATTTATTTATCTTCTGGAGCTTTCTAGCTATAGCAAGAGGCAGTCGAATGGCTGTAATTGCAGCATTAGGGTGGTGGATAGGCAGATATCTAAGCAGGAAATTATCGGGCTACTGGCTTATTTGGTTGACATTATATTCAATGCTATTTTTTCTTGTTTTGGCAAAAATTAGCAGGTAATGTCAGAGGAGGCGCCCTGGGGAATTAGGATATGATACATCAGATGGTTCAGGAGATGATCAATGGAAAATGACATAGAGTTGATAAACATCCTTACAAGGACTTCAACGCAAGAAAAATTGACTCTATCCTTACAAAGCTAACCGAAGACGTGATGTGGGCCAATGGTATGGATGGCGGGTATGTTCACGGTCACAAAGACCTTAGAGACTATCCGAAAAGTATCATGAGGGAGCCAGCCGACGTAGCATGAGTCGAGCCATGGCGAGGTAAATATTGGCTTGGCTACTTTCTGGGGTTCGCTCATATTCTTTGCTCAACAGCCGGTTGTCATCCAGCCATGCAAAGGTTCTTTCAACAATCCAGCGCTTGGGCAAAACGACAAAGCCTGTCTGCCCCTTTGTCTTTCTCATCACTGCCAGACACCAGCCCAGGTGTTTTTCCAGCCAATCAGCAAACATGCCTGCATAGGCCGCATCCGCCCACAGCGTTTTGATTCGGGGAAATTCCCCTTCGTTCCTTTCAAGCAGGTCTTTTGCCCCATCCCGGTCTTGCACCGAGCCGGGATGCACCAGTACGGAAAGCAGCAGCCCCAGCGTGTCCACCAAGATATGACGTTTTCGTCCTTTTATTTTCTTTCCGGCATCGTAGCCACAAGCGCCCCCTTTTTACCAGTTTTCACCGATTGGCTGTCGATGATTGCCGCACTCGGCTGAATGCTTTTGCCCGCCTTTTGCCTGACCCGGTTGCGTAGTTTGTCGTGGATCTTTTGCCAAGTGCCGTCCCGGCTCCAGTCATGGAAATAGTCGTACACCGTCGTATGGGGTGGGAAATCATGGGGAAGGTCTTCCCAAACACACCCGTTTTTCAGCCGATACAAAATGGCATTCACGATTTCTCGCATGGGATGACTACGAGGCCGCCCTCCAAATCCCGCCGAGGGAATCATATGCTTAATAAGCCCCCATTGCGCGCTACTCAAATCACTGCTGTAACGCTTTCTACTCTCGCCCATTGTCATTACCCTCCCGTGACGCTCGGCCTTTAGAAAGACGCTCTAATCCCAATTTAGTTCACTTGCCGGATAGTCTCTTATACCAATTCCATTAAACAAGGGCATTTGGTAAGCTTTTCTAATTAAAGTTGGTTGGAGAGCGTCAGATGGCTGCTGAGCATGTCCAAGAGATTGAGCAGTTAGAATTATTGGGAAAACAGTTGA
>CABHPA010000009.1 GCA_902168245.1 Candidatus Melainabacteria bacterium | reverse complement strand
TTCATCCACTTGCAGTTTGGCTTTTGTAACATGCTGCCGCAATTTCGCTCGAATATAAATGCGATCCGTTGAGCAGGTCTGGGGAATCAGCCATTCCACTTTGGGGAAATGACTCATTTGAAGCGTTTTGTATCCCAAAGTATCGGCCCAAGCAGCATGTGAGCTTAGAATCAGCGTAATCAAAGCAAGTTTCAATGAGATTGAAGACATTACAGGGGATACCCCTGAGTTAATTGCTGTAATTGCGCTTGAATCTCTTGGGATCTGGCTTGAATTTGTTGCAAGCGAGGCGAAAGACCTGCTCTTGTTATAGAAGCACAGGAGGCTATTTCTCGCTCCCAGCTCACTGAGAATGCCTTAGGGGCAAGTGTCTTCTCAAAAACGGGCATTTCTGGTAAGGGAGTAACCCAAAGTTGTTGCTGGCTTTTTAAATTCATGATTTTGGCCGGATTTCACAGTCAAAAAGTTCTGCCAAAGCACAAAAGAGCTGCTTGGCCGTATCACTACTTAGGACAATAGTACTGTTTGAAGATGGCTGAGTTGCCTCTTTCCCTGCTATCAGGCTTTGCACAAAACCAAATTGGAGTAATAAATTATGCTCCATGGTTTTTAAGGAAATCATATTGCAGAATTGAGGGACTGAAGGCTTTGGAAAGCCATACTCCTTTGAAGACAGCCGATTATTTGGAGCTGTCGCATAAGGTTTGCTCTCAACTGTAGCACTGTCAGTTGAGATACGGTTTGCTTTGAAGGTGAATTGCTTAAAAATGCCCATAGACTGATTGTAGATAAAGTTAATCCATTCCAGATCCATTGCTTGCAGGATTCAATCCGACCGATTTTCAAAGCACCGTTGATAGAAATTTGCCAACTCAATTATGTAAGTATTTGTTAAAATAAAGGTTCAGTTTATCCCCATTAAGACGAAATGGCTTAAAGAGTACTTTTTGAATAGGAAGCGTTTGCATGGGCAATTGGAAATGGCGTGTGGTCATCAGCCTATTGGTGTTGGCATTGGGCAGCCCGCCTGGATTTGCCCAACAGGTCAATCCAGCAGATCGGTTGCAACAAGCGAAACTGGAAGTCGAAGGCTTATATACCCAGTGGCGACAAGCCAAGCCGGATGAGCCAGTCAGCACCAACGCCTTTTGGGCGTATCTGGATTCGCATCAACAGCAGAGCCAGTTGGGTTATAACAGTTTTGTGGAGCGCATTGAGCCCATTACCTACTACTTGCCCTCCGGTGCCTGGGTTTTAAGTCCGTATGTGCCGACGAATGGTAAACTACTGGGCTTTTATGTGGATCTAAATGGTTCCAAGCAACCAAATGGGGAACAGTTTGGGGAAAATACGGATCAATTCCGTTTCGAAATGGATAATAGCGGCCATATTGGGCAATAGTGAGGTTTTATTGGATGAGAATTCGGGTATTGCAAACCAGTGGATTAGCACTTGCTTTGTCTGTGACGCTATTATCAGGGTTTAATCAGTCGGCACAAGCAGCCAACTGCGATCAATTGGGTCCCGGCTGGAGCTTTTACGGGGACTTTCAAGTGGTCTTAGAAGGAAGCTATGGCAGAGAAGGGAATTTTGGACCCAGTAACGTTAGCAGGACCACTCCATTTCATCATTTTCTCCAGAAGTACCCCAATGCCAGCAATATTTATATAGTCTACTTATACCGGGAAATTTTCACGAGTCGCATGTACTCACAGTGCTACTCTCCTCAGGCCGGGCACAATCAAATTTATGCCAAGGATATCACCCAATATGCGGGTGCAGACATCAATAGTTCGAACGCTGAGGGCACTGATATCAATTTAAATTCAATCCCACCTTATGAGGATTATGTTAATCATACTCATCCTGAGCTAGAGCGGTTTGCCTATAAAATAACAGGACCTTCTCCTCAGGTGATCGCCAATACCAGTGCCTTTTCCTATATTGAGCCCCCTGTTCCAGATCAAGCACCTATTATCAAAACATACACAGATACCCCGCCCTATTATATTTTCCTCACAGATGAGCCGGACTTAAAGGCTGCTGAAAAAGCTCTAAATGACAAAGCATCGACAGAGCAGCCTCAAAAAGATGGCCAACCCAAGGCAAATCCTCAAAAACAAGCAGGCGATCCTGTAGATTTGTTTAGCGGTTCTTTTCAAATTCAAAATATTGATTTAGCAGTTCCTGGGATTATCCAGCCACAAGTAGCCAGATGGTACCAATCAGCCTTTGGAGCCAAAGACGGCCCGTTTGGCAAAGGCACCAGCCTGATGCCTTATAACGCTTTACTCAAAGTCAAAACCGATGGCAACGGTCAGGTGATTAAAGCCGCTGGCACTGAAATCACATATTCATCCGGGGATCATACCGAAGTTACTTTAAAAGATATTGCTGGAGACTTAACCTTTACCGCACCCGATAAGACAGGCTTTGCAGATAGCAAAATCACAGTGCAAACCGATAGCCAAGGCAAAATGACCGGTGCCAAACTGCTGAAAGCTAATGGGGATCAATTTGTTTTTGATGCCGATGGCTACCTCAGCCAAATTCAGGATCGCAATCAAAATACGGTTTCCATGATTCGAGATAGTGCTCACTTGATTACCCGGATTGAAGATCCTTCCACCCATAAAGGGATTAACCTGGTGTATGACGGGAATCAGCATGTCACCCAAGTTACGGGCTTAGCCGGACAGACGATTCATTACACCTATGACGTCCAGGGACGCTTGATCAGCATTACCGATCCCGCCGGTCATTCCGTGAGCTTTACCTATGATGCCAATGGCCAGATTCTAACCAGTACCGATGCCCGGGGAAACCAGGTTGCTCAAAATACCTATAACGCAGATGGTCGAGTCACCGATCAGGTGATGGCGGATGGCTCCACCATGCACCTGGAATATCCAGATGCCACCACCCGCAAAATTACGGATGGCAACGGACATGTGCGGGAGCATCATTTTGAAAGCCATGGTTTATTTACGGGGATTAAAACGCCTTTAAATCAAACCTATAGCACCACTTACTCCCCGGCTTTGTTTGATACCAGCGGTGGGGCCAGAACCATTACCAATACCGATCCCCAAGGCCGCACCGTGGTGACAGAATTGAATAACCGAAACCAGCCGGTTCGCATCACGGATCAAGCAGGCAGAGTCACGGAAATGACTTATGAGCCTACCTTTAACCTGCTTTCCACCATTAAAGATCCCTTGGGGCGGATCACACGCTTTACCTATGATGCCAACGGTAATGTGACCCAAGCGCAAGATCCGGATGGCAATACCAGCACGTTTACCTATAATGCCCAAGGACAAGTCTTGAGCGCTACGGATGCTCTGGGCCAAAAAGCCCAGTATGCTTATGATCCCAATCATGATTTAACCCAAGTTACAGATCCTTTAGGCAATAAGACGACTTATACCTATGACACCCTTTCCCGTTTGACCAAAGTGACCGATGCCAAGGGCAACAGTACCCAATACAGTTACGATAATTTAAATCGGGTCACGCAGATTACGGATGCCTTGGGCAAAATCACCCGCTTTGCCTATGATGAAAACGGGAATGTGGTTTCCGTCACCGATCCCAAGAGCCATACCTCCACGGCCAGTTATGATCCCATGAACCGGCTGGTATCTACCACCAATGCCAAAGGCGAAACGGCCAACTTATCTTATGACGCGGATGGGAATGTGGTGAGTTCCACGGATCCCAAGGGGCAAACCACCCAGTACAGTTATGATGCCCTGGAGCAGGTCAGCGATGTCAATTACAGTGACGGGACGCATTACCATTACACCTACGATAATCTGAACCGGATGACCGATCTCAGCGATGGGACGCAGCAGTGGCATTTTGCCTATGACATTCTGGATCGGTTGATCAGTGAAAACACCCCGCAAGGCAGCCTGAACTACACCTATGATACGGTTTCCCGGCTGACCGGCTTTACATCGCCCAATACCAATTATGCGCCGGTGCAATACGCCTATGATAACCTGGATCGGATTACAGGAATTACCCAAAACGGCAAGACGTATGGCTACACCTATGATTCCGTGGGGCGGCGTACTTCACTGATTCGGCCCAATGGCATTCAAACCGTGTATGAATACGATGCCGCCAGTCGTTTGAGCACGTTGACCCATAGCAAGGGCACCACGGCCATTGAGCGCCATACTTATGCCTATGACCCCAACGGGAACATTACCCAATATGTGCGCGGCAAGGGCACGGCCCAACCCGTGGTCAGTAAGCCTTGTGGTCCTCGGGGTAAAGGCACCATTAAGCAAGTGCTGGGCTATGTGGAAGACAAGGCCGAAACGCTCACCCGCACTTACACCTATGATCCACTGAACCGGCTTACCTCGGTAAAAGGGCTGGGGATGGTGGAAAGCGCCAGCCAGTTTAAAAATGCCGGACAAAAACTGGCGGCCAGTGTGTTGATGAATCTGGCTCGGCAAAGCAAGAATCCCCAAGCCCAGGAAACCCTGTTGAAACAAGCCGAGCAATTGGGAGCCGTCTTGCCCGAAAGCGCCACCTGGACCTTTGATGCCAATGGCAACATTGCCAGCAAAACCCTGCGCTTGCCCGGTGGGACGCAGCAAGTCCGCACTTTCACCTATGATGAGGCGGATCGGTTAACCCAACTAGTGAAAGCTGGGGGACCGAATGCGGGGACGATCCATCTGGCCTATGATGCCAACGGGAACCTGATCAGTGATTCCACCGGGCGGCAGTTTACGTGGAACGCACAGGATCAACTGACCAAAGTCCAGTTTCCCAGCCTCTCTGCTTTGATGGGGTACGACCCACTGGGACGGCGGACGACCCTCAGCAAAGGGGCGAGCAATAAGACCTTCTTTTACCTGGGCCAATCCCTACTGAGTGATGGTTCCTCCCGGTTCCTGCAGGGGGCTAGCATTGACCAGCCCTTGCAATTGGATACCAACCTGGGTTCTCAGTCTTATTTGCAGGATCATCTGGGTTCCACCTCGCAACTGATAGATAGTCTGAACGGGAATAGTAAAACCCGCTATGACTACAAGAGCTACGGCAAGCTGGAAGGCGATGGCAATAACCCCCAAGCCAGTAACCCCTTTACCTACACCGGCCGAGAGGATGATGGCACTGGCTTGCTATATTACCGAGCCCGTTACTATGATTCCGAACTGGAAGTGTTCATCTCACAGGATCCGCTGGACGATGCGCAGCGGTATGTCAGCGGAAATCCGTTGAGCTATGTTGATCCACTAGGACTAGATGCAGTGTTTTTACAATATGCTGGATTTAATGTTACTGTTCCCAGAGAATATAGAATTGAAATCCCTCTCCCACCTCCTGGTAGTAAATTTAAAATCCCGAACCATCTTCCATTAGGGCATGCTGCAGTAATTACTATCGACACAAGTACTGGTAAGACACAATATTACGAATATGGAAGATATGATGCAAAGCAGTTTGGGATAGTTAGACGACAACCTATACCAGATGTTCTTTTAGGCAGCGATGGTAAACCCACTCAAGATTCATTAAAAAAAATATATGATTTTGTCTCATCACACTATGGACAAGGTAAGCCTGTAAATAGTACCTATTTTACTGATGCAAATGCTGCTAAAATAAACAGCTTTGCGAATCAAAGAATGAATGATAAAAACAGAGCCCCTTATGGGCCAACGAATAATTGCTATACTTTTGGAGCAGAGGCGATTCAACATGGATACTAAAAAAAATACATTTAAACTCAGTTATATTTTAATTGCAATTTTAAGTCTGTTAAATTTGTATCAATTAGTCAGTACTATGGGAAATAAAACACAGTCCTCAGATAACACGCATTCCATTAGTAGTGAACGGGAACAATACATATCTGAGCTTGAAGAACACAAAAGAGATTCAGAAATAATTATTAATAACTTATTTCAGAATTTAACTCGCAAAGACATAAAGGCTTTAAAGGCCAATATAGAAAACTCTTCGCCCGAGATTAAAATAGTCAATTATAGTGATAATGAATTTAGTATAGGCATCATTATCTTCAAACAAGAATCCAATAAATTCAGGATAAAAACATAGAGTTTTTCTAAAGTTCAAAGTAACTTAAGTAGAAGGTCAGCCAATTCAAAAAACTGGCTATTAGTGCGTTGATCAACCTGGTCCAGCAAAACAAGAATCTTCAGGTGCAAGATGTGCTCTTGCGCAATGCCGAGAGGTTGGGGGCCGTCTTGCCCGAAAACGCCACCTGGGCCTTTGATGCCAATGGCAACATTGCCAGCAAGACCTTGCGCTTGCCCGGTGGAACACAGCAGACCCGCACCTTCACCTATGATGAGGCCGATCGGTTGACCCAACTGATGAAAGCCGGTGGACCCAATGCGGGTACCGTCAATTTGACGTACGACGCCAACGGGAATCTGATCAGTGATTCCACCGGGCGGCAGTTCACCTGGAATGCACAGGATCAACTGACCCAAGTGCAATTCCCCACCCTCTCTGCTTTGATGGGGTACGACCCACTGGGACGGCGGACTTTTTAAAGAAATGGAGCGGAGGACGGGGCTCGAACCCGAAACCTTCTGCTTGGAAGGCAGAAGCTCTACCAATTGAGCTACCTCCGCATCCAAAATTGGCTCTCTCAGCTTTCATGATAACTGAGGAGAAACTGAGGAGTCCACCTCTTGACGAATGCTTAACCGGGTCTATAATGATCATGACTTGTTAGTGGAAACTCCTGTCAATACTGGGTTTTAAGGTTTTTTCTCTTTAGGGTCTTGCCTAACAGGATGCTGAAAAATCCAGGAAATATAGTTAGAATAGTTTTTTAAGCCAATTTATCGACTTATTCTTTGGCAAATATTGGTAATTTGGCGACTTATTTTTAGCGGCAAATGCGACAGAATCATTTATCCAGTAAAAATAACCAGGGCCTGATGACTGAGCATCAACAGGTCAAACGGACTTGTGAATTGGGGCAAAGCACGTCTTTGATTCGGGCTTTATAAGGGCAGCCATGCACACCTCAGTAAACAACGAAGCCCCCATCTATAGCTGGGAGCCCCGTCTAGTTACCTATTGGCAGCAATTAGGACCACATTGGCACGGTTCACACGTGCAGGGGTCACATTGGCACTGCTCGGTTTTAGTTGCAACAAGCGGTATTCCGCTCATTAGCAGGGTTAGCCAATGACTCATTGTTTTTCACCTCCTTTCAATGGGGTCTATTCGTCCAAACAGTTTAGGATGGGGCAATGATCTACACTGCCCTTCCCTGAGCATGTCTCGGTTAATTTATTTAACGTGCTTCTTATGGCTTGCAGGCTTTGGATCTTGGCTTCAATGTCCTGTAGTTTCTGCTCGGCAAGGTGTTTAACTTGGCTTGCCGATTGACTGGCATCCACTTTCAAGGCCAGCAGTTCTTTTATTTCTTTTAGCGAGAATCCAAGTTCTTGTGCCCGTTTGATGAACCGAACGCGCTTTACATCCTCATCGGCATACAGCCGGTAGCCGGATTCGCTGCGCACCGGCTCCGGGATTAACCCTTCTCGCTCGTAATAGCGCAAGGTTTCGGTGTTGACTTTGGCCTTTTGGGCTAGCTCCCCAGATTTTAGTGGGCTCATCGGAATTTCCTCCATATCGGTACTATAAACCCTGTACCTTGGTACGGAGTCAACCCTGACATTGGCACTGTTCTTTTGTGGCCTAGAGAATTTCAGAATGTGGGTGCAATGGCTAAGGGATGCATTTTCAGCTAGGATAATAGCCATGTGCGGCGGAATTGCTTATCAATATCCCCATCCGGAAACCCGGCAGAAACAAGCCCGAAAAATGTTTTTCCCCCGTCCCCATGCGGAAATCCCGGTTTTGGGAGACGATGGTGCCAGGCTCCATTATCAATGGGGCCATCGCTCCAAGGAAGAGGGTGCCGACTATGAGGTATCTGTGATCGGTTGGGCCAGGGCAGATAAACTGGAAAGCGGATACTGTAAGCATTACCATTGCATTGGCTTTGTTTGAGGTCATCTTTAGAAATCGGGTGGATCAGGCCATCACGACTCAGACTGGATCAAGAAATATTAAGGACCAAGCTTATCAGGTTCAAAACCCGGTATAGTATTGTTTGGGATTGAGCAAGTCTGATTGAGAAGAGGAATATCCTGATGAATAAAGAAGAGTTGGTACAAGAAGTTGCTAAAAAGACCAAGCAGTCTCAAAAGCAAACTGTTGAAATTATCGATGTTTTGGTGGAAACCATTAGCAAAACGGTGGCTAAAGGTAAAAAGATTACCTTGGTGGGTTTTGGGACGTTTGAGCCCCGTAAGCGCGCTGCTCGCATAGGTCGAAATCCTCAGACGGGTAAAGAGCTGAAGATTGCCGCCAAAACCGTTCCCGCCTTCTCAGCCGGGAAAAAGTTCAAAGACGCAGTAGAAAAGAAAAAATAAAATATACTCTATCCAATACTCAACTAAGCTAAGAGCCCGTTTATGAAAAAACGGGCTCTTCAGTTTTGCAAACAAGTTGTCAGACTGGATCATCAAGTTCTATGACTGTTCGAGAGGCTTGCTCACAGCTCGTAAATGTCGCTTTCTCGATCGCCGACAATCGTTACCAGACTGGCGAAAGTCAGCACTTTTTGTGCGCTTTGAGCCCCTTTTATCCAGCAGCACGACTTCTTTTCTTCAATGGGGAATTTCTTCTTCGGCGTTCCCTTTGTTTTCGTCCGTGCCCAAATTTCAGCCCCGCAAAGTCCCAACATGTGCCTGCTGTCGGCGTCCACCGTAATCACCGGATGTAAAAAGAACACACTCCCATATGACCCTACCAATCGAGCCGGTTGAATTATAATCAAGTGGTTTGTGTTTTCAGAAGGGGTTTAACCAGTGAATCTGCCTGAATTTCAGGAGCGATTTCCTGACGAGAATTCGTGTGAGTGGTATCTCATTCAGTTGCGTTGGCCGGACGGATATGTTTGCGAAACTTGTGGCTCAAAAGAAGCCTGGTATATGAGCGCTCGTCGCTATTTCCAGTGCCGCCATTGTAATCATCAGCGAAGCATTACAGCAGATACCATGTTTCAGGCTTCTCATACATCACTGCGGGAATAGTTTTTGGCCCTCTATCTCGTAACCGAAAGCAAGAAAGGCATTAGTGCTCTGGAATTGGCTCACCACCTGGGAATGAAGGATTCACGCCGGGCAGCTCGTATGAAAAAACGGATTCAGCAAGCCATGACCGCCCGCAATGAGCGTTATCTACTCCAGGGTTTCGTGGAGCTGGACGAGGCTGTCTTCATTGAAAATGGTGAGAATACGACTGTCCTGGCTGCCGTGAGCGTGGAGGAGGAAACTGGCCACCCAAAGTATGTGCGATGCCAGGTTGTTGAAAACATGAGGGGCGCAACACTGGAATCGGCAGCAATCAATGTGATTGACCCATCTTCGGATATAGCCACAGACGCTCATCCCAGTCATAACCACCTGGGAGAGCACTTCAACGAGCATATTCCCTGCAAGCAGGAGAAACCCTCGGATGCCGCCCAATACCTGCCTTGGGTGCACATTCTCATTTCCAATGCCAAACGCTTCATTAAGGGGACTCACCATGCGGTGAATTACTTGCAAGGCTATCTGGAGGAATTTTCATGGCAATTTAATCGGCGATTCTGTGACCTGTTTCAACGGATACTAGTCGCCTCAATCAGCTATAAGCCCACCTGCCGGCTCCAATAGCAGGGTCATAGAATATTGGGTCATTCTATGGTTCTATCCAGCTTTTCTTCAACTTATGGCCCATTGTGTGCTGTTCTTTCACCCCTAAAGTAAAGGAACCGTATAAACCTACAAGGACTTTCATTTCTATTTCCAAAAAATAATAGCAGAAATCTAATTGTCAAGATTATCCAAACCCTGCCTTTGTAAAAAGCTTGTTATCCTGCATTGCTGCAGTAATTGTCTTTATATATAATAGTACTCATAGTCTGAGATAAAGGGCTGGGTTTATCCCAGAGAGGAGCGGGGTATGCAAATTCTGGCGGAGCAGATCCAGCAGGATCTGAAAGTTACGCAGAATACGGTTCTAACCGAAACCGTATAT
>CABHPA010000008.1 GCA_902168245.1 Candidatus Melainabacteria bacterium | reverse complement strand
ACACCTCTCTATTCGTCGGCAGCGTCAGATGTGTATAAGAGACAGCTGTAAAATAGAAGGATGACTTCAAAGTTTTCAGATAGCAATGCCTTTGAACAATTGGTTCCCAAGATTGTGGAAGCAATTCAGGCACGTTTTTCAGATCTTGAGGGCTTATATCTATTCGGAAGTGTTGGCTCTGGGCAAGATAACGCCAAGAGTGACCTGGACTTAGCAGCCTTATTCCCCCGCCCCGTTGATCCAGTTGCCCTTTGGGAGTGTTCTGGAGAAATTGGCAGCCTTGTAAACCGGCATGTGGATTTGGTGGATTTACAAAGCGCCTCTACGGTCATGCGCATGCAGGTGATTCAAACAGGCCAACGCGTTTTTACCGCAGATGAAGCTGCTTGCCAGAGCTTTGAAATGATAGCCCTCAGCATGTATGTACGCTTTAATGAGGAACGACAAGGGATTATTGAGGCAATACAGCAGGATAAGCAGGTTTTTGGCTAATGGATGACATTATTCTCAACAAGGCAGCGATTATCGAACGATGCCTAAAGCGTATTCATGAAGACTACCATGGGTATGAAGAAGAGTTCAAGACCAGCTTTTTGCGCCAAGATGCCATTATCCTGAATCTGCAAAGGGCTTGTGAAGCCTCCATTGATTTGGCGGCCCATATCATTCGAGGTAAAAAACTCGGGCTTCCCCAGACCAGTCGTGACATGTTCACTCTATTGCAAGAAGCAGGAATTATAGACGCACAGTTAAGCGATCGTTTGCAGAAAATGACCGGCTTTCGCAATATTGCAATGCACAACTACCAAAAGCTGGATCTGGCCATTGTTCAACACTTGATTGAGCACAGACTGGGTGATATCCAAGCTTTCTCCAGTGCAATACTTGCCCTGGATCGTTAGAATTAGTTGTTATTATGTTTTTGCAGGCTGAAATCCGCAGTCCAATTCTGCAAGGCAGCAACTCTTTTCTCCTAAAACTTTGTTTCAGACCGAAGTTTTTGTTTGGATCTTCTCAGTTTTAGAGTGGTCAGTTATTTGTTTTTTATTTATTTGATATAATTCGATATGTCCAAGCGGGTTTATCAAAGCATCAAATCACTGTCTCCAAGCTTTTGCCTCATGAACTGCGTCAAGCTTTTTATTTACGTTTCTACTGCTGTAAAATAGAGTAGACATCCTTATACACTTCGCTCCACCCAGAATCTTGAGTGTCCTTTTTCAGTTTACCCAGTTGGGCAGGTAAGACCAAAGCGATTCATTCACCTTGGTTTTGTTCTGTGCTAGTTCTTGCTAAATCCCTCTGTTAGAATAAAGCTCATGAACAAGGTTGACAAAACTAAATTAGTTGACGCAGGATTTGATTTTATCCAGCTCGATAGAATTTTTCATGAACTACCAGAATATATTCATGAATTCGAGGATATGGACCTAAGCCTGTCATTTCATGGGAAACAGTTATGTTGGTCTGATTTAGTTGATGAATATCGTCTTGTTATCCTTGCTGAGGCTGGTTCAGGTAAAACTACTGAAATCAGAAATCTGGCTCATCATCTTCGTTCTGAAGGAAAGTCTGCCTTTTTTCTACGCCTGGAACATATTTCTACAGATTTTGCAATAGCATTTGAAGTTGGTACATATGTTGAATTTGGTGATTGGATGACAGGCAGCGAAGAAGGCTGGTTATTGCTTGATTCCGTCGATGAAGCACGCTTAAAAAGTCCTCAGGATTTTAACGTGCAATCCGTAAAGTTAGCTCTGTAATTAACTCAGCTCTAAATCGCACCCATATCATCATTACCAGTAGAACAACCGCATGGCGTCCTAATACCGATCTGCGCCTCTGCCAACAACACCTGCCCAGTCAAGCTTTAACGATGCCCAACCCGACAGGTAAAGAAACAGCTTCTGATGAAGAAGAGGCTGAAGAATCTCAAGAAAGTTCAAGGTTAAAAGGCTTTAAGCTTTTGACTCTGGGCAATCTTCGCAAAGAACAAATTGAAATTTTCATAAGGGGACGCGGGATTACTGACACCAAAGCCTTTCTTGATGCAGTTGAACGTGCAGATGCATGGACATTTACCACAAGACCCCAAGACCTTGAAGATCTGATTGCATTTTGGCTCGCTACTGGAAGCATTGGCAATCGCCTTGAAATCATGCAAAACAGTATCGAACGGCGTCTTAAAGAACGCGACCAAGGGCGTGCTGAAACTCGCCCAATAGCTTTAAGCCGTCTTCGAGAAGGTGCAAGATTGCTTGCGGCGGCTACAACTCTTTCTAAAGACCCAACTATTCGAATACCGGATGGTTCGGATAATCACCAAGGAATTTCAGTTCAAAATATACTGGTGGACTGGAATGAGGCTGAACAATCAACGCTTTTATCTCGACCAATTTTTGATGAGGCAATCTATGGCGCTGTGAGATTCCATCATCGTTCGGTACGAGAATACCTTACAGCCGAATGGTTTTCAGAACTTCTTAAGTGTGAAACATCTCGACGCCAAATTGAGCAGCTTTTCTTTCGGGAACAGTATGGTAGAACCATTGTTACACCAACATTACGACCAATACTGCCTTGGCTTTGTATTCTTGATAATAAGATCAGAGCTCGTGCACTGGATGTAGCACCAGAAATTGCTATGGAAAGCGGAGATCCTAGTCAATGGCCGCTTGATGAGCGCCGTCATATTTTACAAGATATATGCCAACAAATTGCCGATGGAACAGCCGGACGCAATACTCAGGACTATGATGCCATCAAGCGCTTTGCCCAAAAAGACTTGACAGCCGATGTACGGGCTTTACTCAACGAGCACATTACTAATAATCACTTATGCACCTTTTTACTTCGAATGATCTGGCAGGGAGAAATGACAGAAGCTCTCCCTGAAGTTCTGCAGATTGCCCTTTCCAATGAAGCACAAGAAGACCAACGCATTGCCGCTTTTAGGGCATTAAGCGTAATTACAACACCAGAGGAAAGAAGGAAAGTCCGTAACAGCTTCCTTAATGAAGCAACAGAGATTAATCGAGAGCTTTTGGCTGAACTACTGGATTCCGAACAACCCAATAGTGAGACTATAAAATGGCTCATTGCTGCGCTTGCAAAATGTCAGCCTAAAGCAAGGTTTTCTATAGAACACTTATCATATAAGCTCTTGGATTTTATCGAGCGCACTCCTGAAGAGCTATTACCAGATTCCGTTAAGGCTTTTAACGCTTTACTGAATCAACCTCCAGTCATAGAGCGCGTAGACAGTGAAGTTTCAGAAAAGTTTGAATGGCTTTTAACGATTTCTATATCAGCTGTTGAATGCCTTGTAGCCTCCCGAAACCCGGCAGCACTGATGCCAGAGTGCCTTGATATCATCAATAAATTCGCATCTGCCCAAAATTACCAAAGCGAAGCACTCACTAAAGACGATTCCCGCCTGCCGGAAATAGTACCAGTTTGGCCAGAACTAAATCGTTCGCTTTTCTGGTTTGAAGTAGAAATTGCAAGGATATACCG
>CABHPA010000007.1 GCA_902168245.1 Candidatus Melainabacteria bacterium | reverse complement strand
TTATACCGCTGCGGATCTGGTCAACCCCTTGCTGGAAGCGCAATCCAAATACCAGCTCAGTCGTCTGGAAGCCCGGATTCAGAAGCTGGATCTGCTGATTGTGGATGAGCTGGGTTATTTGTCTCTCAGTGAAGCAGGCGTTAAACTCCTGTTTTCCCTCTTTTCCAATCGTCATGAACGCAAATCCACCCTGATTACCACCAACCTGCCCTTTGAAGAGTGGGATACCGTCTTTAAAGACCCGGCCATGACGGTGGCCTTAGTAGACCGGCTGGCACACCACTGCCACATGGTCCAGATGAATGGGGACAGTTACCGGTTCAAGCAAAGCTTGAAAGCCCAGGAGACTGCCACAACTTAATATTCCCTTTTCCCCAAACGGGATTATACGCTCCAAGCCAGGACCCTCAAGGAATCCACTAGATCTGTGCCAGTACAAGCTGGATGGGTCTGTCCTTGACCGTCCTGGCTTTCCGCTACACGGCTTTTTTTTAGGGGAAAAGGGGAAAGAAATGGATGGGATGAGGCTGGCTCAAAATTTGGCTGCCGCACTGGCTCAAATTTTACTTGCCGTTTGCAGGCAGTCCGCTCTCGTCCACCACGAGGCTTATTTTGCTGTCTTTTATTTTCCCGACCCGTGAAATTTTGCCGCCCCTTTTTTGCGGACTTAATGGTCGATTCCAGATAGTACAACTGTTTGTCCGTGGACGGCTTCAAGGCTTTATTCGCTCAAACATCGCCTCAAAAAACCTTCCTTTAGCCAGACCCGGAACCGGTCATAGACAGTCATCTTTGGTGGAAAACCCGGCGGCATCTCTTCCCAGCGGATATTAGTCGACAAAACAAACAATATAGCGTCTAAAATCTCGCGGTTCCGGCTACGCGGACGGCCTGTCCGCTGCAGGGGAATCGCCGGCTCAATCAATTCCCATTGCTCGTCACTCAACGGCTTACAGGGTATGCTCTATCCTCCGCTAAACCCTGAAATTCTACCCCAAACTTACCGTATGAGTTCAAGTAAAGAACAATAGTCAGATTGCATTGGAATTGGACATGTCGCGAAATGAGATAACGAAAACCGAAATTATTCACTTCTTTGATTTGTAGGTGTCATGTCCAATGTGCAACTTTAGACTTAGACTGGCTTGCTATCCACTAGTGTCAGAGAAATATCATCACTATATTGCAATTGATATAATCGGCTGTAGAGTCCATTTCTGTTTAATAGTTCGGTATGGGAACCAATTTCTGCGATTTTTCCTCCAGCCATAACTGCAATTCGATCTACAGCCTTAATGGTTGAAAACCTATGTGCCACAATAAAGACTGTTCGATTTTCCATTACACTTTCCATTGCTTGCTGGATCTTTTGTTCCGATTCACTATCTAATGCGCTGGTTGCTTCATCCAGAATTAGAATAGGTGCATCTTTCAAAAATGCTCTGGCAATGGAAATACGCTGCTTCTGGCCGCCTGATACCATTCCTCCCCTCTCTCCAACACGTGTAGCTAGCCCCAAGGGAGAGGATTCGACCCAGTCCAAAAGATGTGCTTTACGGACTGCATCGTATATTTCTTCATCTGTCGCATCTAGCTTACCAAAGCGGATGTTATCAGCAATAGTGCCGTCAAATAGTACCGTATCTTGGGATACCAAGGCAATATTAGCACGCAATTGTTTTAAATCTACCTGACGTAAATCTATTCCATTGTACAAAATCCGGCCAGACACTGGATCCAGAAACCGTGGAATTAATTCAACAAGCGTTGTTTTACCACCACCGCTAGGTCCAACAAAGGCTAGAGTTTCTCCGGCTTGAACGGTAAGGTTGACATCTCGCAGGACCGGTTTGTCTGGATGATAATGAAAAGATACATTCTCAAAAGTTAAGGTTTCCATTGAACCAATCGAAACCGGTTCTTTCAATTCCTTAAGCCCAGATTGCAAGTCAATCTTCTGGAATACTCGTTCAGCAGGTGCCATAATACGTTGAATTTTGCCAATGATAGAAACAATTACTTTAACAGGTTTATATAGTAAGACCAGTGCCACTAGAAAAGAGGCTACATCCCCCCGGGTCATGGCACCAGTTTGAATCTGGTAAGTACTAAGCATGATAATTCCAGCAATACCAAGTCCTGCGATAAACTGCATGAGTGGTTTTAGGATAGTTTCTGATTTGGTTATACGCATGGAAGCTGAAAAAAACTGGTCGAGAGCTTTTTCAAAGCGCTTTTCCTGAAAGGGTTGCCGCTGAAAGGAAATGATTTCCTTGATGCCAAAAAGCGACTCATAAATGATATTGGCTAGACTCGCGGAAATTTCGCGGGATAAGTGGTCCAGGCGACGGATTTTCTGACTGATAAAATAAAGAGGAATGCCAATCATGGAAATGATTAAAATGGCAAAGATGGCCAATTGCCAATTTCGGGTAAAAAGCACTACAGCCAGAAAGAGGCCTGTAAAGAATTGGATGATAAAGCCCTGCAAGTTAGTAACAATGGCCTGTTGCAGACTAGTAGGATCTGTATAGTAACGAGTGACAAGATCTCCAGAAGAGTGAGTTTTGAAATAATGCAGTTCCATTTTGTTTAACTGCTTAAAAAGCTGCATGCGGATGTCTCGTGTGACGGCAAATCCCATGTAATTGGTGTAGTAGTCACTCACATACTCAAATAAGCCTTGCAAGATAGTCACGGCTATAACAGCAAGTGGTAGCCAAAGCAAATATCTGGCATCCTGCCCTTTGACCATGGCATCCAGAAAGGGACCTATCATCCAGGCAATCAGGCCATTCAAAGCAGAAGCCGGGATAGAAGCCAGTAAAGCTACTGTAAAACGCCCTTTGTACGGAACAAGATAGCTTAATAAGCGTGTATAGAGGGAGCGATCACGGGAAAACTTAAAAAATTTCATTGATATGAATACTCAACGGGCAAGTGAATAGCTATTATATAGCAAGAAAATCGATGGAGTTCATTGATAACTTTTTTTTACTTAAGCACTGTGATAGAGTGAACTGAGTGGCCAATTCATCCCAAAGTGACCATCTTCCCTGTAAAGAATACCGATTGGATCCCCTCAGCTTATGAAAGCAGTCATCCTAGCGGGTGGATACGGAACCCGTCTTAGTGAAGAAACCATGATGCGCCCGAAACCAATTGTTGAAATCGGAGGCAAGCCCATTCTGTGGCACATCATGAAGGGTTACTCTGCCTATGGCATCAACGACTTCATTATTTGTCTGGGTTACAAAGGATATATAATCAAGGAATACTTCGCTAACTACTTCTTGCATCAATCTGATATCACGATTAATTTGCGGGAGAATCAGGTGAAAGTACACCATCATAATACTGAGCCTTGGTCGGTAACGCTGATTGACACGGGTGAGAGCACTCAGACTGGTGGCCGTCTTCGAAGGGTTCGGCAATACTTGGATGAAGACGACGATTTTTGCTTTACCTATGGTGATGGGGTTAGTAACATCAATTTTGATGAGTTAGTGGATTTTCATCGCAGCCAAGGCACTCTTGCGACTTTAACAGCTGTTCAGCCACCCGGGCGTTTTGGCTCGTTAGATCTAGACCTACAAGAGAGCCGTGTATTGGACTTCAAGGAAAAACCGATAGGTGACGGACGTTGGATTAGCGGTGGCTTTTTTGTTCTGTCGCCTCGCGTGCTGGAATACATTGCTAACGATACAACAGTTTGGGAGAGAGAACCCTTAGAAAATTTGGCGCACCAAGGGCATTTGGCTGCATATCAACACAACGGCTTTTGGTATGCGATGGATTCGCAAAAAGATAAAAATCACCTGGAAGACTTATGGGCCAAAGGTAAGCCACCTTGGAAAATCTGGGATAATATGCATGCATCCGGCATTCTGGCATAATAAGACTGTTTTTCTGACTGGCCACACGGGTTTCAAAGGAAGCTGGCTGTCAATCTGGCTGAACCAGATGGGAGCACGCGTGGTGGGTTACTCAAATGGCTTGCCTACGGAGCCCAGTTTATTCCAACTGGCGGATGTGGCCCAGGATCTTCAGTCTATTCACGGGGATATCCGGAATTTAGCCTGCCTGCAAAGCAGTTTGGTTGCCGCCCAGCCGGACATCGTTATCCATATGGCGGCCCAATCCCTGGTTAGGATCTCTTACGAACAACCTGTGGAAACCTTTACCTCCAATGTTATGGGAACTGTACATGTCCTTGAAGCAGCCCGACAATGTCCTAGCGTTCGAGTGGTATTGAACGTGACCAGCGACAAGTGCTATGAGAATCGAGAATGGGAGCGTGGTTACCGGGAAGAAGACCCTATGGGTGGTTTTGATCCATATTCTAGCAGTAAGGGGTGTGCCGAACTAGTGACTTCCGCTTACCGCCGCTCATATTTTATCGGAGACGAGAGCTTATGTTTAGCCTCAGCCCGAGCGGGTAATGTAATCGGTGGCGGTGACTGGGCGAAAGATCGGCTGATTCCAGATATAATGAGAGCCTTTCTGGAAAATAGACCTGCTTGTATCCGTAACCCGCAAGCGATTCGCCCATGGCAACATGTGTTAGAGCCACTAAGTGGCTATTTGTTGCTGATTGAAAAACTCTGGAGCGAGAGACATGCTTTTGCCGAAGGCTGGAACTTTGGTCCTAACCCTGTGGATATCCGTCCAGTAGGTTGGGTAGTGAAAGAACTAGCCCAACACTGGGGTTCTTCAGCCCAATGGGTTCTTGAAACAGCCGTACAGCCACATGAAGCTAATCTACTAAGCCTTGATTGCCAGAAAGGAGCTGAGCGCTTAGGCTGGCAACCCCGATTAAGCCTGGAGGAAACGCTTGAATGGATAGTCTCCTGGTACCAAGCCTATCAACAGGGACGCTCGGTACGTGAACTGTGCTTGGAACAGATCGGGAGCTACCAGCAATTGTTGGAACGCAATCGGGTTGGGGAGGGTTGCTTATGAATTTCCACGAGCTGCCTTTACCGGGTGCTTGGCTGATCGAGACGCTGCCCAATGGGGACGAACGGGGATATTTTGCCCGGATGTATTGTGAAACCCTTTTTAAGGAGCATGGTCTGAATACCCGGTGGGTTCAGTCGAACCAGTCCTTCAACCGGCAAATCGGGACTCTACGTGGCATGCACCGGCAACGCGCGCCCCACACGGAAATTAAGCTGGTAACTTGTATGATGGGGTCAATTTACGATGTAATTATCGACTTACGGCCCGAATCTCCGACCTACAAGCAATGGTATGGAGTGGACTTATCTGAAAGCAATCATCGCTTACTATACGTCCCGGAGGGATTTGCACATGGATACCAAACCTTATCCGAGAACAGCTTGGTTTTTTATCAGGTTTCCAATTTTTATGCGCCTCTGGCAGAGAGTGGGGTGCGCTGGGACGATCCTGCCTTTGGCATTGAGTGGCCAGCGGTGTCAGAGCGACTACTTTCTCCCAAGGATCAAGTATGGGAGAATTTCAACGAATGAAGCGCTTATTGATTACTGGGGCTAGCGGGTTTATTGGCGGATACCTTTGCGATTGGTTTTCCCGTCACGGCAATGCTGTTATTGCCTCCAGCCGACACTGGACTAAGGCTTTGCAAGCCACTCTGCGAGATTGCGAGCAGATCTCCTGGGATGTATTATCGGCCGAGCCACTTTCTTTACCGCCGGCAGACCTTCTCATTCATGCCGCTACAGCAAACGATATCCATTCCGGTGATCCGGCCAAAGGTCTAATGCTGTCTGGTATTGGAACCCGTAATGTTCTGGAGGCTGCAGCTCATGCTGGGATTCCCCAAGTGATTGTATTCTCTACCTTTCAGGTATATGGAACCGAACTATCAGGGTATATTGATGAAACCACTCCACCTAATCCTTTAAATGATTATGGTCTGAATCACCTTGTGGCGGAAGAATATGCCGACATGGCAACTCGACAAGGCAAGGTGCAAGCTGTCTCGCTGCGCCCTGCAAATGTATACGGCCGCTTTGTCGTCCCCACGGTGAACCGTTGGACGCTAGTGCCTGGCTGTTTCTGCAAGGAGGCCTATGAGACAGACCGGATCACCTTGCGCTCCTCCGGTCTTCAAATGCGCAACTTTGTTTCATTGGAAAATATTGCCCAGGCCTGTGATGTCATTATTAATCATTACCCGCACCAATACGAGGTTTTCAACATTGCGTCCTCCCAGAATGCGACTATCCTTTCTGTGGCCCAACAAGTCAGCCAGCTCTTTGAACGTAGATTTGCCCGCCCTGTTGAGTTAAGAATTGAAGGCACCAAACCGAGAGAATCCAACCAGTTTACGGTTAGCCTCAATAAGCTGAAAGCTTTGGGTTTTAAAGAGAACACTGCCATTAACCTGGAAACGGAGATACAGGCTGTATTTGATTGGCTTGTGCAATCAGTCCCTGTTTGACACTAACTAACTAGGTTTGCGATACTGTCGGCATAGACTGTCTTTAGCCGGAGGCGTCACTAACCAGAGGTATCAGAAGATGGGTGATAAAAAGACTTTTCAGGAACAAGGATACCTAATCGTTCCACAATTCTTCTCTCAAGATGAATTGGCGCCTTTTTACAATGAAATTACCCGTATGGGAAAAAAACTAATCGGCGAAGACTTCGATTTTTTCCAGGGCAGCGCTAACTTTACACCTCAAAACCAGTCCCAGTTTTATGATGCCCTCCGCTACCTGCCTGCGCTGTATCGGATGTCATCCAGTATGCGCCTACTCGAGTTTTGTCGAGAGCTAGGGCTAGATTTTCCCTGCGTGATGGGCTCCTGTAATATGCGTATGGATCGACCCAGTGACAGCCGCCATCTGTTCCAATGGCACCAGGACACACTATATCTTTTGGGTTCCGCCAATGCTGTCACTATTTGGGTGCCGTTTGGTCCTGTCAGCCTGGAAAACGGTACGATCAGTGTTATTCCGGGTAGCCATCACAATGGAATCTACCCCTATAAAAAAATCAGCGATAAACCAGTCTTTGAACATATTCCGTTGCTGCAGAGGGATCTGGCATTAGATTATGAAGTGGATGAAACTCAGGAAGTGATTGTTGAGGCTGGTCCGGGTGACCTGATTATCTTTTATCAGATGCTTCTGCATCGTAGCCTACCCAATCTGTCCAAGCAAATCCGTTGGACCTGTCAAGTTCGCGTAGCGGATTTGTTTGAGGAGGACTTTATAAAAAATCGCTACCCCATGGGTGAGCGAACCAATATTTATTATGTAAATTACGAAAAGCCCAAAACGGGCGTTCATATGAAGCATTGACAACAGATAGGAATAACAATTTCATGAGTAAACAGGTAGGTATAGCTGAAAGCAAGATTGATCCCACTAAGAATAGCCAGCAGAATATCAACTATTATGAGGCTTTGGCTGGCCTGTATGAGTCCGATCCTAGTGCAACACTGCTCAAACTGCGTTCGTTTTCGGTCTATACTCCAAGGCAGGTTGTAACAGATTTTTTAGTTCGCTATGAACTGTTCAAGATGGCTCTGAACGTACCAGGCTCAATCTTTGAGTTTGGGGTCTTCAACGGCCAGGGACTGATGAGCTTTGCACATTTCAGTAGTATCATGGAACCGGCGCACATTACCCGCCAGATAGTTGGGTTTGATACCTTTGACGGTTTTGCCGGTGTGAATGATAAAGACTCCAAGAGTCGTTCTTCCTTCATGCGCGAAGGCGATTATTCGGTAGATTCCTATGATCGGCTCCAGCAGGCTATCCAGCTGTTTGATACCAACCGTTTTATTGGCCATCTGGAAAAGATTAAGCTGGTGAAAGGTGATGTCACGCAGACATTAGACACTTACCTGGAAGAGAATCCGCATACCATTGCGGCTCTACTTTACCTGGATATGGATATTTATGCACCCACTCGGCATGTGTTGGAAAAGATGCTGGCAAGGGTTCCCAAGGGCGGTATTGTAGCCTTTGATGAACTGAACATGAAGGACTTTCCTGGCGAGACAGTGGCACTGCTGGATTCTCTTAACCTGAACCAAACTCCATTGCAGCGTTTACCGTTTTGCAGCAGGATCGCTTATTTTCAGGTCTAGGCCCATCTTTTCCGGATTGTGTAGGTAAGCATGTAAAAAATCCAGCACCGGAGCATAGGCGGGACTATACCGATCATACGATTTAGGCACCAAACATCTAGGGTGACGCAATGCCTGACGCAATCGTTTTAAGAAAAAAAGAAAGTTCTTTGGTCCTGTTCCTGCAAACGGCGCCAAAGACCGTTCGGTTTGCCCATCCCCTTCCTTGACAGAGCGTTGGATGGCTGTAAGCTGCTTTTTCAAATAACTGGTTTGAAGCCAAGTTCCTAAAAAATGGCCAAAAACCACGTTAACCGCTTCAGAAAGCTGGGTATCATCCAAGGGAGTCTCTGAAAGGTATCGCATCAGGCAACGTTTGAAACGAAGGTAACGATCAGAAAAGCGAGGATCAAACATCTGCTGAGCCATGGTTGTCCGGGCGTAAGGCGTAGAATTTCCTCCCTGGCGGCACATGTAGAACTCGTCTAATTTCTTGACTTTGCCCTGTGACATCACGATGGCGGCAATCAAGTATTCTGCAAACTTATATTCCAGAGGATCCACATGGGATAAGACTTCTGCAAACCCAGTAGTCAGCAGGCTTGTGCGGTGGACGGCATAATGAACTGGCGTATAAGAGCCGAAATAGGAAAACAACCGCTCTAATGGATCTAACTGTTTAAAACTCTGGTTATGCTTATAGATTGTCCACCAATCTCTCCAGCCAGCCTGATTTTCATTTATACGAAAACCAATATAATCCCCATGCGCAGCTGAATAATCTGGATTATTCAGCATAAATTCAACGGCATTGAAAAAACCTGCCGGATTGAAAAAATCATCATCTGGCAGTAAGGCGACTAGCGGTGTCTCCACCTGACTAAGGCCCGCATGAATTCGCTCATATGGCAACATGTCGATAGGAAAGCGACAATATTCCATAGAAGCAATACGGCAAGCTTTCTCGTTTAATTGCGCATTTTCATCTGTGGAGCCATCCAGCATGCGAAAGCGCGCAATAGTTTGATTTGAAAAACTACTCTTCAGAAAAGCCAAAGCCCTGGAAACATATTCGACTCGATTAGCAGTCGGCATGAGTACGGTTATCTGAGGTACTAGTGTGGTCATTGACGTTCTCCGATTTTTTGCAGTGGATTGCCGGCATAAATACCGTAGGCTTCCAACTCACCGCGAACTACCGATCCCGCAGCAATCACGCACCCCTGTCGAATCAGAGCACCATCGAGAATTACACTGTTAGCTCCTACCCAGACATCATTCTCAATCGTAATCCCACCCTTGCTTGGCATAAACCCCCCACCCAGTATACGCTTGTCCCGGTAACGACATTCATGATTCGTTGGGGCCAATGTACAGTTTGAGGCAATCAACACGGCCTCCCCGATATTGATGCCATTGCCGGTATAAATCACCGTACCGGGATTGATGTAGCTATCCCGACCGATACGCACATCACCCGTTCCGCCAGCGGGCTTGATTTTGACGAAGGCATCTATGTTTACGCCGTCTTCGATAATGATACGACTACCCCGAGTCGAATCTTCGATATCGGCCAGAGGGGAAATTTTGGCAGTTTCGGCAATTTGTAACATGGCGCTATTTGATTCGCTTTAGGTATCCGTCGAATCCTTCTGTGATGAGCAGCTTGTTGCAGCGCTCGGTATCGATGACAAAATCATCGTTTTCCTGCATGAAGGCTCTCAAGGCGGTCATAGGATTATTGCCTACATCCCAAGGGCGGTTATCATAATAACCCTTGGGAAAATATTCAATAAATGTATCAGGCAGAACCAAGTAGGAGCCGACTGTGACCAATGGCGCATAGAGGCGCATTTCATCCAGCACATGGTTATGGGTATGCAGGGAATCTAAAGCAACCATAACGCATTTTTTACCTTTGGCTCGCTCACGGATCCGATCCAGTACTGCGGGATCTGTGGAAGAACCTTCAATCATATGAATGCGCTTATTCATCGGGTGCGCTTCAATCTTCTCCCGATTATGCTGCCGGATGTCGATATCAACCGCTACGACTTCTCTGTCGCCGCCCAACAATTCCAGCATAGAGGCAGAAAAAACAATCGATCCGCCATGAGCAATACCGGTTTCAATAATCAGATCTGGTTTGATATCCCAGATAATTTCCTGCATGAGCATGATATCGCTGGGGAATTTTATAATTGGCCGCCCCATCCAATTGAAGTTGTAGGTGTATTTATATTGGTCTGCATGCAGCATCCAGTCAAGGGATTTACGCTTGAGCTCTTCATCTTTTGCCATATCAGCAATGGCATGACGGCGCTCCTCGAAAAAGGCTTCTACAGGATCCAGAACGTGATTAGGCATGTGTTACCTCATGAGGGTTGATGGCAATGGGTTAGGCTTATTGTGTCTTCTGCTCCACTGAGAGATGGGATGGGTTTGAAAAAAAGCCCCTGCCCAGTAGGTAGAGATAGAATCGCAATGCCTTTTTGACGTGCGAAATCGTCAAATGCTTTTTTTTGTTCCAGACAGTCTGCCCAGCCGTAATCATCCAGCACGACAATGGCACCTGGCACCAGCTTGTCCCAGAAAAATTCAGCGGCGGCAATTTCCGGTTCCACGCAATTCATGTCGATAGAGAGATAACATACTTGCTGTGTGTCAACCTCTAACAGAGTTTCCGGAATACTACCCCTAATGACTTTGACCGGAATATCTGCAAAAGTTCGGCAAACATCTTCGTAACAATCCTGGTACCGACCGCCAAACGTTGGGTTCTTGGCCTGACGCTCGGTTTCGCTCATATAGCGCTCATCCAAGCCTGCAAACGTATCCAGCAAATAGAACGTCTTTCCTAAAGCTGCAAAGTTAACGTAATCAACCACTGCACGGGATAAGCCTCCCCGGTTTACCCCACATTCCACAAAATCTCCAGGCAAACTCTTGACCTGTTCCGCTGCCCAGCAACCGACATAAGCCCGCCAGGCCGGATTGGCATTACCCCAAGATCCAGTTTTTTGACCCGATTGATAGGCTTTTTCAAAGTAAGGATCACGCAGAAAGTCACAATTATGCATGGTCGCTAACCCGTCACTGTCAAAGGTCAGCTTCCCTCTAATGTTGACCACATTCAACCTTGCATCTGGATGAGTTAACAAGCAATAATTTTGTGTGCGTTGCATCCTGAAGCCGGGTTTACCAATTAGCCAGAGCAGAGTACGGAACGTACTCTTGAGTGTTCGGAAAATATGGTTGAGGTAATTGGTCATGAAGTTAAAAACTTAAAGATATAGCTTTTTTGTTAGTACAAGATATCATTTTGATATAAAATTGCATGTTAAAACTCTACTAGATAGTTAGTGCGATACGAAATCTTTTGCAAGTAGTTTATATCAAAAGAAGGTGTTAGCCTATAGATGTGCTGCAAATCACGTTTATAATCCATATAAGCTGATAGCATATTGACATAAAAACACAAAAGCTACCGAACGCTCATGCCCTCATCCAAGTGCTTAATTAAGGGATAGATAAAGAACTCAATAATCCGCCGCTTCCCCACCTTAACTTCTGTGGTCAGACTCAACCCTGACGATAGATTCTGGCGCTTCCCTTCCACCAGCAAGGAGTGCTGGAGCGGGGTTACATACACAGTATACACTGGCCCCATCTTCTGGTCTTCCCGGCTATCCTTATCAATCTGGGCCACTTTGCCTTTGAGGGTGCCGTATTTCTGGAAATCATAAGTATCAATCTTAATGGCTACCGGCATTCCCACCTTAATAAACCCAATGTCCTTGTTTTGCACAATGGATTGAATGGTTAAGGGCGTATTCACTGGCACCAGCGAAATCACCTTCTGCGCTGGGGTGACCACCCCACCCACCGTATGCACAAACAGCTCATGAATATACCCATCTGCAGGGGCCACCAGATTTTGCCGTGCATTTTTAAAAGACGCCTCTTCAATATTGGCTTTCAGCTGAGTGGCCTGCTTTTCTTTCTCAGAGAGCTCATTGAGCGTCCGACTTTCAAAATCCTGCTGCAAAAAACCCATTTCTTCCCGGGTCTGGGCTTGCTGAAAGCTTAACTGGGATAACTCATGAGAAAGCTCTTTCAGCTTATTCTCACTGGTCAGTATTTCGGTTTGCACCTTTTCGTAATCATCCTTGGCAATGATATCCATCACGGCTTTGAGACGGACTTCCTTGGCTTGGGCAATCTGCAACGTTTCTTGGGTATGTTTGACATCCACCTGCTTAGCTTGAATCTGCTGATCCAAACTGGATAATGCCTTTTCTTTGGCTTGCAGTTGATTCTCCAAGGACTGTAAGGCCGCCTGGTACAAGCGCTCTTGTGTCCCATTCCCATCAGAAAAAGAGCCTTGTCCAGCAGTGGCTTGCAAACGGGCTTGCTCTTGTTGCACATGCGCCAGGGTCTTTTGAGAAGATTCCAATTGCGGCGCGGTGGTGGATGGATCAATCACCACCAGGGTCTGCCCTTTTTTGACATAATCCCCTTCTTTGACCAAAATGCCGCTGACCACTCCGCCATTCAGCGGTTGCAGGACTTTAACCTCTCCTGCCGGGATCACTTTCCCCCGAGCGGAAACCACCACATCAATCTCCCCAAAGATGGTCCAGGCCAGAAAAAAGACAAACACCGCCACCACCAACCAAAAAGTGACCGGCCCCAACGGATTGCCCGGATCCTCTTCAATTTCAGCCAGCAAGGGCTTAAACTGGTGCGCGTCTTCTTGCTTAAGCAATCTCAACGACATGGCGCACCTCTTCTTGCTGGGTAGAGAGCATATGGTAATAGCCCCGCTTTCTCATCAGCTCCGTATGAGATCCCATTTCCACAATCTGCCCCTTATCCAAAGCAATAATCACATCACAATCACGGACAGTAGAAAGACGATGGGCAATGATAAAGACAGTGCGGCCCTGCTTGATCTTGGCAAGATTGGTTTGAATAATGCGCTCTGATTCATAATCCAACGCTGAAGTGGCTTCATCAAAGATGAGGATGCGGGGATTGGTAATCAAGGCCCGGGCAATGGCAATACGCTGCTTTTGTCCGCCCGATAAGGTAGAACCTCGTTCCCCCACATAGGTATCATACCCTTCAGGCAGTTCTTTGATAAAATCATGGGCACCAGCAATTTGAGCCGCTTGAATGATCAATTCAATGGGGGCATCTGGTTTGGGTAGAGCAATGTTTTCTCGAATGCTGCCACTGAACAGATAATTCTCCTGTAAGACCACCCCGATATGATTCCGGAGCCAAATGGGGTTCATATGCCGGGTATCCACATCATCAATGTAGATGGCCCCTTCCTGAGGAATATAGAGTCGTTGGATCAATTTGGTAATGGTACTTTTCCCACTGCCGGAACGACCCACCAGACCGATACTGGAACCCGGGGGAACATTCATGCTCACTTTGGATAAGACATTGGGGGTATCCAGCCCATAACGAAAGGAAATGTTCTCCAGGCGAACCGAACCTTGCAACTGCGGTAAGGTAATGGCTTGAGCCGATTGCACTTCTGCTGGATGGTTCAGGATATCACCCAGGCGATCTACAGCCAACAAGGTTTGCTGGAACTCATTCCAGAGATTCACCAGACGCAGAATCGGACTGGTCAATTGATTGGAAAACATCTGAAATGCGATCAATTGACCAATGGTCATCTGGTTGTTAATCACCTGTTTGACCCCAAAGTATAAAATGGCAATGGTCATGGCCCGTTGTAAGAGATTAGACAGTCCCCGGGACCAATTACTCATGTTATTTAGTTTAAAACTGGATTGCAGGTAAGTCCCCAGGTAATCTTCCCATTTACGCTGCATCGCCCCTTCAATGGCCAGGGATTTCACGGTCTGCACCCCGGTGACGGTTTCCACCAGATACGAATTGGATTGCGCTCCCATATCGAATTTGGCTTGCAGTCGGGTACGAAAAGAAGGGGTAATGCCCACATACAAAATGGCAATCAGTACAATAAAGCCCAGTACCATCAAAGAGAGTTGCCAGCTGTAGAGAAGCATCATGGCAAAGAAGACCACGGAAAACAGGGTATCAATAATCACCGAGACGCTTTTATTGGTAATAAAGTCCCGGATATTATCCAGTTCTCGAATACGGGCTACAATGGTGCCCACTTTACGGGATTCAAAATAGACAAAGGGCAATGCAAACAGATGCTTAAACAGTTTGGCGCCCAGTTTGGCATCAATTTTATTGGCGGTATGGGTAAAAATGTAATTACGACTCAGGTTCAAGAGAAATTCAAAAACCATGACGGCCAGAAAAGCCACGCCTAAGACATCCAGGGTGGTCATGGTATGGTGCACCACTACTTTATCCAGAATCACCTGGGTAAAGAGCGGGGTAATTAATCCAAAGAGTTGGATGACAAATGAACCCAGCAGGACTTCTCCGATAATCCGTTTGTAATGCAGGATTTCATTAAAAAACCATTGAAAGCCAAATTTGACCTGAGCGTTTAAGAGTTTATGTTTGAGAATTAATAATTCCCCGGTTGCCAACTCTGAAAAATTGGCATAAGTGATCTCCTGGGCTTGTTTTTCAGGAGGCGAAAATAACAGGAGTTTGCTGGCTTTAGGATTGAGTTTTAAGAGCACCCCGTAGCTGTGATCTTTTTTGATAAAAATGGCAGGTAAGGGGTATTTTTCCAGTTTCTGTAAATCCACTCGTTTGCATTTGGCTTTAAACCCTTGATGCTGGAGCATTCGGATCAATTCTTGGGGAGAAGGTTCCGCTTCAGTAAGACCGTATTCTCGAACCAAAGCCCGGGTATCGACTGAGACTTGATTGAGTTTGGCCGCCAATTCCAAACAGATTAAACCGGTTTGCATGCGTTACCCTTCTGCTAAAATCTTTAATTTTTTCAAGGCCGCTATTCCTTGAATCAGTGATTTCTCCACTTCTACTTGCTTTTTAATCCGCTCCATATGCTCTTTGATGGCCTGGGTCTGATCCACAATCTGCTCATCCGATAAGCGCTTGACCATGGTCAGTTTATCCTGGGTTTTATTCAAAATGGTGGCCTTGGTTCGAAACTGAACACGACAGCCCTCAATCTGGGTCTGATACAAGTCCGCTTGATGCTGGAGTTCAGCCAGTTTCTGGGCCTTTTGCAATCGTAGTTTTTCCTGTTCCAGTTTGGCTTTTTCCACAGCGGCCTGATTCTTAAATCCGTCAAAAATGGGCAAATTCACGGATAATCCAAAAGACACGGTTCGCTGGGCCAAATTACCCATGGCCTTACCCCATTTGTCCTGATCATATCCATACAGGTTGTAATAGGAATAGGCGGAAACCTGAGGCAGGTTTTGTCGTTTTAAATATTCAATCTCATGTTGTTTTTGAGCAATCAGGGCGTCATAGGCCCGGGCTTCTGGGGTTTGACTAACTAATAAACTAAGTTTCTCATCCGGGCTAGACTCATCTTTCAGATCTTCCAGATCTGTTTCTTCAGTAATATATGCTTGATGGGTGTAATAACTTAAATTTTCCAGATGTTGTTTGAATTGGTCTTTAAAAAGCGCAATGTTATCCAAGGCCTGAGCCACTTCAATGGCTTCTTCTGCCACCGTGACATTGGATGTGGTACCCGCCTGATACAGGCGTTTTTTGAGTTGATAATTTTGTTGAGCCAGTTGCAAGAGAGCCTCATTGGCATGAATGGCTTTGTAGCTAATCAAGGCTTCGGTGTAGAGATCGATGACTTTAATCCGTAAGTCACGCAGCACTTGAAAATAGGTGGCAGCTTTGGAGCGGGTGCCATCTTTGGCCATTGCCACCTTTCGGTGACGAGCGCCAAAATCAACTAAGTTTTGATTGAAATTCACTCCAATTGAATTCTGGAATCGGGTTCCGCTAGCCAGCACTGAATTACCCACAGAAGTGACGGGATTGAACTGGCTTTGCAATCCCTTGAGGTATTCCGTGTTGAGAGTGGCTTTTAAATTAGGGTAATATTCAGCTCTTGCGGTTTTGATGTCGGTGTAATTGATCTGGACATCCACATGGGCAATTTTCAGATCATATGAGGTATCCAGGGCTTGCTGAGACACCGTATCCAAAGAGAGTACTTCAGCCTGAACGAACGATATCTGGAAGATACCGAATAAGAAATATATCCCAACGAGGCAAATGCATTGCCTATCTTTTGCCTTGAATAGCAATTTTTACGCTCAACTACGAAAATTACCAACTTGTTATGGCATAATAGCAGAGTTTGTTTTAGGTTTCCGGTTTTATTTTTAGGTTTGTAACAAATTGAAACATGAGTGATATATCACATCTGTGATTGACTTTTGTGCACAAATTGGTATAGTTGAGTTTCAAAAGAAAGCATAATTTATTTGTCTGATTAATGATTTTGTTGGGAAAATAAGATTATGCTTTTATATTATGGGTTCTCATTAAAAATCCATCAGCAATAGAAATAGTTGTTGGGCAGTCCGAATAAAATTGTTGTGTAATTGAGTAATTCATCAAAATTATGATTTTAGATATTTTATTCGTAATTATTTTTTTGTTGATATCTTTATTCGGAATCTTTGTATTTTTATTGGATTATTTATCTAAGTATTATTTTCATCTCCATATATCGTTAAATCTAATAGAGCAGGTGCCATTAACCATCAGCATGCTGCTCTATTATTTTTACTATTTTTTTAGGATTTGGAAAATTCGAAAATTAGATCCATTATCTAAAATCAATCCTACTTTGGATATGGTGATTGTTGGGTTTATTTGCTTGTTAATTCAAATTGGATTTAGTTTTATTTTTTTACAAAGGTAATATAGCTATATGGAAGAGCTTAATAGTGGATATAGTGACATAGTATCAAGTGCAGCAGATTACGTAGTTACCAAAGATGCTAACTCTGCGGCTGTAAATGCTGCTCTTTTGGTTCATAATGCAACTGTTGACACAGGTCTTGGATTGTTAAAACAAGCTCCTTATTATACAGAAGGTTTGTCTGGAGCTGGGACAGCTGTTTTGGCAGGTCCCGGCATTATAATTGATTGGGCGGCTCAAGTTGGACAAGAAGGGGCTTTGCAAGGTACCGTTTCATCCTTGGCAAGTTCAGCTATCGGTATCGGTGCGGCAATTGGCACTGGCTGTCTCTTATACACATCTCCGAGCCCACGAGACTAAGGCGAATCTCGTATGCCGTCTTCTGCTTGAAAAAAAAA
>CABHPA010000006.1 GCA_902168245.1 Candidatus Melainabacteria bacterium | reverse complement strand
GCCGCAATCTGGCTGGCCCGCTGGTACAGCAATGAGATGACCGCTTTCAGCAAACGCGCGCGCGCGGACAAACTGACCTGTTGCCATGCCAAAAACTCCTGCCCGGAACGATTTACGGCATTCTTCATCTCGCCGGTTGTAGCGGCGTCATAGTCCCGAATCAGCCGACCCGTGGCCGGGTTCAACTTGGCGAAACGACGGGCGGTATTCTGGATCGTTGGCTCCGTGACAGGTTCCATCAGGCAGGCTCGTTCACTCAATGCCCCTATTATAACGATTCGGGTCGATATTCACAGAACTGATTCCGCAAGCCTGAACAGACCGCTTTACCCAAAAGGCGTTGCACTATTTGCGGATACTATGGGTATCCACCACCACGGCATCGCTTAAGGTCGTTTTCACGGGGCGGGTGATTGCCTGATTATTGCTTAACACCCCGGCAACCGTTGTTCTCAAGGCATCGTAAGACATATATTGCTCATACGACATGCCCGTTGGTGAGCCGCTCAGAACCATATCCGACCCATAACGCACACTGCTGCCCGCCGCCGGTTCATCCCGCAAAGACACCTGCAACTTGAAATTGCGCGCGACCTCTCCACTGGAGGAAATATATTGTCTCAGACTGTTCATGTAGTTTTGCCCAATATTATGCACCTCTGCCGCAAGGGGCATCACCTGTCCCCATGCCTGCCCCTGTGCAGCGACGGGAGGATTTTGCATTAACGCGTCCAGTTGCGCCTGATTGGTATAGACATCCCGCAAGGCATCCCCATTGGAATACTTCCTGCCATTCAACATCGTGGTAAGATGCAAACCACCCACATCATCCAGTTCCCCTTCGGCCGCGCCCAAATAATAGGCGGTCTTGGCCATTTGCCCGTAGTAATCCTTCAATTCCGGATCGGTCTGTTGATTGGACAGTTCATCCAGTTTGCGGGCCAGCAGCAGGGTTCCCAGCGCATTCAACTGGTTCCCGTCCACGCTGGAAACATTTTTCACTTCCCCTGCGGTGCCGTCCACAATTTTCAGCATGGGCTTCCCCGTGGCGGGATCGGAAACCATCGCGTAGTATCCCCCGCCTTTAAACCAGCCATTCGTTTGGTCGTTCGACTGGGGCGGAACCTTGGATACCGGCACACTGGCCGCCGAAGGCGAAACATCCAGCAGGCTCAGGGTGTTGGCGCTGGCCAGTCGATTTTCGGAATGGGTGAACAACCCGGATACCGAACCGCCCAGCATTTCCAGCCCGGCAATGGCCAATACGGCCAGCAAGGCGCCCAACAAGGCGTATTCCGCAACGCTGACACCCAGACTTCGGTTTTGCATGGACACCTCGCTTTAATGCCTGAGAGTTAGAAACCCGTCTTTGGGCTATTTTCGGCCCCCATCGGCAAAACTTTAAAAACGCCCGCCAACGCCAGCAAGGCTTGCGCCGGGATGCGGCCACCTCCCATTTTCGCCCTGGGCAACGGTATGTCCAGCATCCGCCAATGGTTTTAAGCTTACAACCCAAACAGCCAAAAACCGAACCGTGCCGTCCTTACATTGGAAAAAAAACGAATACAATCCCAATCAGCGGACAAGCAGCCCGATACGCCAATCCGCCAAATCGGGTTGAAGTTTTCCCCCGCCGTGCCGATGAGGCATTCAGAGCGGGAATTCGTATTCCACCATTCCAGATCCAACGCTCAAAAAAGGAACCTGCCATGAATTTCTCAAAAGCCTTTAAAGTCTTTGAACTGAATATGCTTCGCCAGTCCGGCATTACCGTGACCCCGCAACAGGTGGGGCTAAAGTCCGACCCGATCGCGGATCTGCAAGCTAAAAATACCACCGGCGCCTTTGGCAACCTGCTGAACCAAATGGGGGTAAACACGATGCAATCGCTCACCCCGCCAGTGCCTCCGACACCGCCCAGCGACCCGAACGATGCGGCGGCTCAAACCAAATACCAGCAGGCGCTGCTGACCTACCAAAGCAACTTCCAGGTTTACAACCAGCGCTTTATGCAACTTATGATGCAACAGATGCAAGCCATGCAGCAATCGTTCAGCGCCAACCAGCAAAAAGCCAGCGCCAGCGGAAGTTCTGGCTCATCCGGCAGCTCGGACATCCCCATTGGGGTGGGTGGCATCCTGGGCTAGCGGTTTTGAAACGGCTGATTAAATTTTTCATCCCGGTGGCACTGCACTATTAGAGAAGACCGATCCAACCTTGTGAGTGAGGAGACACACCCGATGCGCGCTATGAACGTTATTTCCCTGGCCCTGTTCATCTCGGTAATCGTTATGGGCGGCGGTTTGAGCTGGGCGAAAAGCACAAAGGACACACCGCCGCCAAAACCGGAAGAGCAGATTTTTACCGGGCTGGCCAATTTGCAAAGCTTTGAGGTGCGGGATATGGAGCCGCAGGATTTTTCGGCGCAACGCCAGGACATCCCACATGAGGCGATTGAGTACGCCCGCACCGCCATTGAGCAGGATGCCCGCCTGCATTACGAATCCCCGGCCCAGGGTGTGCTGAACCTGAAATGCGATAACCCCACCTGTTCCCGCATTCGCGCGGAAGTGACCCGTGGCGAAGACGGCCCGGTGGTATGGCAATACACCCAGCAATACCGGCTTTGCCCGCTGCGCGATTTAAGCTTTTTGCCGGACAGCCGCAAGTTCGCCAACAAAATTGTGAGCCAACTGGCCCAGGACTACCAGAAGGCTTTGAAGGCCAGCAACGGTCGAATCCAGATTACGGAAGAATAACCGGCTATTCACACGTAAAGGCAGGGGCGCCAGAGCGGCGGCCCTGCCGTTGCGCCGTGGAAAATAGCCGCATGCCCGGCAGGATTCGGTACAGCCTTTCCATGGGTTCCACGGGGCAGCCCTCTCCATCCGAATCTCAGTTATAATACGATTAAAAAAGCTTTACATTTTCTCGGCCCATGCTTAAAGTTTCGGCCCAAACGGTCGAAAGCATGCGTAACCGAACCCAACTGAACGGCACCACAACGCAAGTCAAGGAAGAGAGTTATTGCGCACCATGAAATTGCCATTTCCCAAATCAGCCAAAGTCCAAGGGTTTTCCATGATCGAGCTGGCGATGATTATGATCATTATCGCCATGCTGGCAGGGTTTGGCATTATCTCCTGGGGAAACATGGCCGAACAGCGCGACGCCAGCATGGTGCAATCGGCGCAAGCCAGCCTGCAATCCATCGTTTCCCAGGGTGCAGCCCGCATGGACGTTTCCCCGCAAGACCTGCGGGATAAATATTCCCAGCAAATTTTACTGGCCATCCAGGCCGCCGTCAGCGACAACCAGAACAGCAACAGCCGGGTGCTGTTCTCCAGCAGCGGCAGCAACTTTACCATGACCATCCAGAGTTCCGGCAGGCAGGCTTCTTTTGCCATCAGCAACAACGGCGACGTGAACCTGACCCAGTTAAGCAAGTTTACGGTGTATAAGGTGAACAATGGCGTTATTGAAAAAATCTAGCGCACAGCGCGAACGCAAGCGCGACCGGGGGATTACCCTGCTGGAAATCGCACTGGGCATGATGATCCTGGCCGTGCTGTCGGTGGGCGTTAGCAGCCTGGTAAAAACCGGCGTGGAAAGTCAGCTCTCCGAACGCGCCCACCAGTACATGCAAACCGTGGCGCTGAACATCGTGGACGATATCCGCTTTGATATCCGCAAGGCCGATGACGTCACGGTGCTGAATCCCCAAACGCTTACCCTTACGACCGATACCAGCACCATTACCTACCAGCTGGAAAGCGGAGGCAAGTTCAGCCGCAGCGAAACGGGCAAGCCCAAAAAGTATTACAACTACAATACGGCCAATAACACCTACTGGAACGGCATCCAGATGAACTGCACCAACCCCCTAACCGGCAGCACCAGTTGCTTTGAGGCCCAATCGATGAACGCGGACAACAAGGCGCGGCAAATCTACATTCCCTACCTGGGGGCCAGGCAGCCCATCGCCAGCGCCAAGCGCACCAGCCTGATCGATAAATACTTCGACGAGCCGAACTTCGCCGTCAAGGATTTTTCCTTCGACGTGCCAAGCGCGACCGTCTTTCAATAAGCGGTCGCCAAGGCGACTGCCATCCCCCTAAACTTGCGAATCTCGTATAAAATGAAGCTATAGCAAAGCGAATGTGGATAGAGGCAATATGAAAACGCGGGTGTTGATTGTCGAGGATCACCAGATGACGCTGGTAGGACTCAAAATGCTGCTTGAAAAAAACCAGTCGGTCGATGTGGTCGGGGAGGCCTCCAACGGGATAGAAGCCGTGCAGCTCGCGGCCAGCGCCCAGCCGGAAGTGATCCTCATGGACATTGGGCTGCCTGAAATGGACGGCATTGAGGCCACCCAGAAAATCAAGGCGGCCCAGCCCGGCGTCCGCATCATCATGCTCACCTCCAAAGACAACGAGGGTGACGTATTCGCTTCCCTGTCCGCCGGGGCGGACGCCTACTGCATGAAAGGCATTTCAATCGACGCGCTGACCGCCGCCATTGAAGCGGTCAAAGAAGGAACCGCCTGGCTCGATCCGGGTGTGGCCCGCATGGTGCTGGGCCGTTTCCAAGGTACTTCTCCCAGCCAGGAGCAGACCGCCCCGCAAGAGGCCGCCAACCTGGAAGACTGCCCCCTCACCGCGCGGGAACTGGAAGTTTTAAAACTGATCGTGGACGGCCTGTCCAACCCCGAAATCGCCGAAACGCTCACCATCACCAAGGCCACCGCCAAAGCGCATGTCCATAGCATTCTGCAAAAGCTGTGCGTGGATGACCGCACCCAGGCCGCTGTGCTGGCCATGCGCCAGGGCTACGTTCGGGGTTAGTTACCCAATATTTTCCAACATATCGCTCAAACGTCTCGCCAAGTCGTTTTTATGCGGGTATTTTCGTAACCGCCCGAAGTAGCGCATGAAACCGCCGCCGAAATATCCCACGGGAATGCTGGGCCGATTATTTCCAAACTGCCGCACCACAGGCGGATAACGCCGCGTAACCAGCGCATAAATTCGCATATTGCCAGCCTGTCTAATAGCGCGGGGCGTTAATAAAACCTATGATTACAAATTATTGAAACCAGCCGCCCAATCTCCACGCTACCGGGCGACTGAAATTTGACGCTTTACTGTAAGCCCCGCTGATTTTTCCGCAAGTTTTTACGGAAATCGGTTTTTTAGCTATTAACAGAAAAAATGGGAATCGTATGAGGCTCAAAGCATACAATACGCGCCATAAACGCCGCAAAACGGATTCTTCGGAGACCTGGGAAAAAACCATCGAGTCCCTGGCGATTAGCCTTTGCCCCACCCAGGAATGGCAAGCCTACGAGAAAAAGGTGCAGCACCTGGCCTGGCAAGCCAACAAGCAGCAAAACTCGGCACGGGTCAGCGTGTTTCCCATTTGGCGCAAATACCGTCAGCAGGCGCTGCGGGTGGCTACGCTGTACCGCACGGTGCCAGCGTTTCGGCATTTACCGCTGTCAGTGGCCAGCTTTTTAGGGGAACTACTGTTTCAATAGGGCTTGTCAGCCTAAGTCAGCCAACGGGCAGCATCCAGGGCATGATAGGTAATGATGAGATCCGCCCCGGCCCGCTTGATGCCGGTCAGCAGTTCGGTCACCACACTGCGCTCGTCAATCCAGCCATTTGCGGCGGCGGCTTTCACCATGCTGTATTCACCGGACACGTTGTAGGCTACCACCGGAATATTCACCGCGCGCCGCACCTGGCTGATAATGTCCATGTACGACAACGCTGGCTTTACCATCACCATGTCCGCGCCTTCCTGAACATCCAGCAGTACTTCTTCCAGCGCCTCGCGGGCGTTTCTCGGATCCATCTGGTAACCCTTGCGATCGCCTGAAGACGGGGTGGATTCCGCCGCGTCCCGAAACGGGGAATACAAGCTGCTGGCATACTTGGCGGAATAGGCCATAATCGGCGTATCGTCGTAACCGGCGTCATCCAGCGAGTCTCGAATATAGGCCACCCGTCCGTCCATCATATCGGAGGGGGCAATCATATCGGCCCCGGCCTGGGCCTGGGAAACCGCCGTGCGGGCCAGAATATCCAGCGTGGGGTCGTTCAGCACCCGGCCTTCCAGTAAAACACCGCAATGCCCGTGGCTGGTGTACTCGCACAGGCAGGTATCGGCAATCACCATTAAATCGTTGCCAAACTGTCTTTTCAGTTCCCGAATGGCCCGCTGGGTCACGCCCTGCTCAAACCAGGCGTTGGAGCCTTCCTGATCTTTCTCTGCGGGAATACCGAACACCAGCACCGCGCGAATCCCTGCCTCCAGGGCTTTACCTGCCTCAATCACGGCGTTATCCACGGATTGCTGGTAAATGCCGGGCATGGAAGGCACCGCAACGCGGCTATGCCGCTCGTCATTCACAAACAGGGGGTAAATTAAATCCTGGGCGCACAGGTGGGTTTCGGCCACGGCATCGCGAATCAACTGGGTTTTGCGGAGGCGGCGTTTTCTTACTACAGGAAAATTCATTCTTCTGGGGGGTTCCGTAAATGGGGGTGACAAGAACTATAATGATCTTGATCGATCAATCTTCCAAATCTTACCAGAATATTTCTTTAAAACCACTACCAAAGCTGCTCAATAGCCGCTATAATCAAGATTAGGAAGACTTGAAAAATGACAATCATCATCTCATCAAATTTTTCCGAAGCTTTGGGTGTTCTGCTTCTGTTATTCTCGTTCTAGCAATCTGTGTTCACGCAACCACAACCGAATCGCCAGAAAGGTTACGCACTCAATGAAGTCCTGGTTCGGCTACAACGGTCATTTTCTGAAGGAAATCCGCAGTTTACGCTTATCGGCGCTGGAGCAGACCCTGATCGCCTCTTTGGTGCTGATGTGCCTGATTAGCGCGGCTTCATCCCTTACCGGCCGGAATGTCGGCAATCCGCAGCAACTGAAATTAGCCAAATTGCAAGCGCAGCAGGAATTGATGGCCCTGCGTACGCACCAGGCCCAATAGACAGCACTGTATTGCGAGAGTCCAAAATTTCCAGGTAGACGGATGACAAACGGGTTTCCGGGGGAGCAACACAATCCATGGTCGCACGTCCTGGCCTCAGGGCGAAATCGGTTCGGCTTCGCGCTACGCAATTTTTTGCGTTGGACATTGCCGGGCGCTTACCGGGAAACCGCTTGCGACCAGACTGGCCTGCCAGAACTTGGCCCGGATGCGGCCAGACTCGTAGACACGCTGCATGGGCGCTATGATTTGCCAGATCTCACCCAAGCCGCCTCGCGGGAACGCTACCTGGAAACTCTGGCCTACCTGGAATGGCTGGAATACTTTCGCCAGAAACGTCCAGCCGCTTTCAGCGCCATAATGGACGATGCGCTTTCCCTTCGATGGCTGGACGCCGGGGCCAAGAACTGGGCCTATGTGGAAGCACTATACGCATTTATTCAGGCCAATCACGGCCCAAACTTCCAGTTGGACGGGGTGGAGCTTGACCCGCACCGGCGTTACGTCAATCTGCAAACCCGACAGCAGGCGGCGCTCTCGTATATTCAAGATTTGCCCAATACCCGCTACCACAGCGGCAACCTGCTGGACTGGCGGCAACCGGCCCACATTATCAGCCATTTTTTGCCCTTTGTGTTCAAGGAGCCGCACCTGGCCTGGGGCTTGCCGCTGAATTACTTTAACCCGCAACTGCTGCTGAACCACCTGCTTTCACGATTGGAACCCGGCGGGCTGATGCTGATTGTGAACCAGGGCGAAGCCGAAGCCCAGGCCCAGCAAGTGTTACTGGAAGAAGCAGCCCGACGCTTCCCCCTTCAATTTGAAAGTCTTGGACAATTGCCCGCCAGCTTTATAGAGTATCGGTATCCCCGTTACGGGTGGCTCTGTATCAAGGACGGCATCTAAAAAGGACTCCACTCCCATGAGCGCAACCGGGCAAAAGCTGATCATCACCCTGGCTTCCAAAAACGAGGGGAAGCAACGGGAACTGATGCACTGGCTGGCGCAAAGCAGGCTGCCCATAGAAATAGCCCTGAACGAAGGCGCGGACGACGTGGATGAGACCGGCTCGACGTTTCTGGAAAACGCCTGGTTGAAGGCCAGGCAAACCGCGCCGGTTTCAGGCAGCCATCTGGTGTTGGGGGAAGATTCCGGCATGGTGGTGGACGCGCTGGACGGACGTTACGGAATCAGCCCCTTTCCGGGCCTGTATTCCAATCGCTGGCTGACCCCGGCCATTCGGGACGAACTGCTGGGGCGCTCCATTCCGAATCACCTACCGCTGGATCGGGTGACGGAAACCGGCGTCACCAACAGCGACCTGTACCATGGCATCCTCAGCCTGATGGAAGGCGAATGCAACCGGGCCGCCCGCTATTGCTGTGGCATGGCGCTTTGGCATACGAAGCTGGGCAAGTGCTTTGAGGTGCTGGAAAGCACGGAATTACGCATTATTGAAGGCTCTCCGCGCGGAATGAACGGTTTTGGCTACGATCCTATTTCCGTGCCTCTGGAAGGGGTTGGGCCAGAAAGCGTTCCATCAGGCCGCGAGCGCACCATGGCCGAGTTGTCCGTAGAAGAAAAGAACCGGATCAGCCATCGGGGAAGGGCATTGGGCAAGCTGGTCGCCTATCTGCGGGAACAGAAAAACCTGTAACGCCTTTAAACGTCAGGCTTTCAGGTCAGCCCTGGCCTGGGCGCCTTCAGCAGGCCCACGAGAGGCTTAAATATCAAAGTAATACTCGTCGTAGCCCAGCAGGGGATCGTAATCGCTTTTCTTCATGTCCCGGTATAACGCGCCCTCTTCTTTTTTCGCTTCAGCCGAAGAGAGGTTGGTATAGCCCTTACCCAGAATAAATTCTCGCTGTGGCAAGGACACCGTAGACAATTCCGATGGTTCACAGCCCGTGGCATGCACCAGAACTTCCCCTTCGGCGCATTCCGCGCATTGCTGCGCGTACGCCATGGCCTGTTCCCGGTTATCGAAGTGCTGGATCACCATCAGGTTCGCTTCATCAATCACGCACCAACCAGAGCTGTCGGGCATTACATGCTGGTTTTTGCCTTTAATCACAATGCCGACCCTCCTATGTTTGAACGCAAAACATAACCTATCTCCCTAAACTAGCACGGGACGCCTAAAATTAGAATTGACCACACTACTATACTTTTAATAGCTTAATAAACGACCGAAAGGACAGGATGGATCTGCTGAAACCTTCTGAAAGAAGGTATTCCAAAATCATGCCAAGGCACAAATACAGAACAATAAAGCCTGAAAGACGACTTTGCTTTTAAAAGCCATACCCTCAAAGCATATAGCCCCTTTCAACAGTTGAGGCCCGGCACCGCAAGGGATGAAAAAGCTTGAACATTCCTTTTAATGGTCGGATAATGAAACTGGTAATTTTCTAAGGTTGGGTTCGCTGGCTTTGCTGGAAGTACATCAGTCGTAGAAAAAGAACCAAAGCCCCTGGATTCCGGGGAAGTATTGTTCAATAAATAATCAATTTAAACAATGAGGCTTTAAAACAAAACATGGAAAAGGACATTACCTGTACTGGATGCGGCAACGTTTTTGTCTTCACTGATGAAGAACAAGAATTTTACCAAGCCAAAGGCTTTAACGAACCCAAAAAGTGCAAACCGTGCCGGGATGCAGCCAAGCAAGCCCGTGGCGGCGGCGGTGGTGGCGGCGGTGGCTATGGACGTCCCCAGCGCCAAATGTACGATGCAGTCTGCGCCGGTTGCGGCGTGCAAACCCAGGTGCCTTTCCAGCCCACGGGTTCCAAGCCGGTCTACTGCCGCGACTGCTTCCAAAGTTCCCGCTCTTATTAATTCGCAATAAGGGCAATTCAGTTTAGAGAAGGATTTAAATCTCCATGGCCAAAAATAACCAAAAACGAGAAAAAGCGTTGCGCAACCTGGAAAACGCCAGGAAGTACAGAAAGAAAAGTTCGGACAAAAGACGCAAAGCGGGTCCGCCCCGTCCAGCTGCTGCTGCTGCCCAATAGAAGCGCGGACTCCGAGCTTCTAACCTAACTTTTCAAACTTAAGGAAACCTATATGCAGTTGTTGCCCAAAAAAGCAACCAAGGCGCAACTAAGGCCCGAAATGTTGACGGCTTTGGTTGTTGTGCATGGTTTGGCTTTAGCAGCACCGTTTACCTTTAGCTGGCCTGGCTTTATCACGTTTGTGGTTATGATGTTCGCAACCGGCTGTCTGGGAATCACCCTGTGTTACCACAGACTGCTCAGCCACCGGAGCTTCAAGACCCATAAACTGGTAAAGTACTTTCTGATGTTGTGCGGCACGTTGTCCCTGGAAGGGGATCCGTCTTGGTGGGTAGCAACCCATCGGCTGCACCACATGGAATCCGATCAGGAACTGGATCCGCATTCCCCCCGGGTCAGTTTTGCCTGGGCGCATGTGCTTTGGTTGCTGTTTGATGACGGGCGGGCCAATGATCCCAACGTCATGAACCGATTCATTCCAGATTTGGCGAATGATCCCTGGGCAAAGTTCCTGGCCCGGCACTTCCTGGCCATTAACCTGGGCTTTATCGCGTTGACCACCGCCTTGGGATACTGGATTGGCGGCCCAAAGACCGCGCTTTCCATGGCCATTTGGGGCGGTTTCTTCCGGATTGCATGGGTTTGGCACATTACCTGGTTTGTCAACTCCGTCACCCATATTTGGGGCTACCGGAACTACGAAACCAAGGATGACAGCCGGAACATCTGGTGGGTGGCGCTGCTGTCCTTCGGGGAAGGGTGGCACAACAACCACCATGCCAATCCCAGCGCAGCCAAGAGCGGCCACAAATGGTGGGAATTCGACCTGACTTACGGAATCATCAAGCTGATGCAATTTACCGGGCTGGCCTGGCAATTGCACCCGGTCGTTTCCGGACAGGCCGCAGTGGTGAAACCACTTACCGCCAAAGCCCAAAAATTGGCCAAGTAAATCAAAACTGAACCTTAAAAACAACCCATCGTTTGCACGGCAATCGATGGGTTGTTTGTTTTATAAGAACTATACAAATCTCAATTCGTCGAGCAATGGATTCCCGAATCCCGACCATTGCCGACCATACAAATACCCGCCGAATTATCATGGGTTTGTTGGGCCGCAACCATCGGAACTACGTCGGTAGGGGAGGAAATTTTATCCCTGGCAAAATCCTTGGTTACCTTGCCGACTTCATTGGCTATATCGTATATTGTGCCAGCCAACTGGTTAACAATGGCTTTAACGTTTGGGTTGGTCATTGCGCCTGAACGTTCTGCGGCATCCCAGGCGTTTTTAAAATACAGCAAATTACTGCTGGGCTTGCCGGTCGCAAGTTCCACATCCATTTTCCCAACAAGATCAAGAATGCCATTGTATGATTGCGTCGTCTTGTTTCCCATGGGATCGCCGTCTTGGCGAAAACTACGGACATCCATCACAATCTGCACGTTATTTAACGCTTTGGAATTTTGCCCGCTTTTCAGGCTACTTTCCAAACCTTTTTCCATATCGGCCAAGGTATGGCCTTTATTCGCCAGAAAAATCAGCGCATTGGCCTGTTGCTCCGTAATCGCCCCTTTCTGTAGCAACTGCTTGGCCAGAATCTCCAACTGATCGCTCAAAAGCTCCGTAGCGCCGTTTGCCCCAATGGTTTGCACGGTTTCCTGAATATTGCTCGGATAATTGGGAAGATCCACAGTGCCGTTCCCCGCCCGAAAACTGACGCCTATGGTTTTGCCGGAAAACTGGCCGCCCGAAACGACAGGGTTGTTCACCGGCAAAGACGGGGACGGTTGGACAGCGGGAGGAAGCGAGACCAGGGCAGGCGAGGTTGGCGATGATTTCGCCATGGCGGGCAACATGTTCGACACAACCTTATTAAGAACGTCTCCCAGGGAAGAAAGCCCCGGTATGACCAGCAATAGAACCAAACCCGCCACAAGAGCATACTCTGACATAGATACGCCTGAGAACTTTTTTTCCACCATCATTCTCCAGCATTGTTTATATATGGGCATCTGCTCTTGTTCATCGGCTCGTTCAGTCAAAAAATGAAGCAATTATTACCTTTCTTAACCTATTCGGTTTAAGTGTCCAGGGGGCAAGCCTTGGCGGCTACGGCCCAGAGCGAGTAACCATCGGGTTAGCAAGGCAATGGATGAGCTTTTCTCCCCTTCTTCCAATATTTCCCACACTATTTCCCAGATACAAAAAGAGGCGAAACCGGAGTCTCGCCTCTTTCAAATTTGCTAAAAACGCTCCTAGTAGTAAGCGCGGCTAGCCTGGAAGCAATCGCGGCAGTAAACCGGCTTGGAGCCTTTCGGCTGGAAAGGCACCTGGGTTTGTACGCCGCAACCGGCACAGACCGCGTCAAACAACTGGCGGGGAGCGCCACCGCCGTAACCACCGCCGCCGCCACGGCTTCCGCCGCCGCCGCCACCGCCGTAACCGCCACGACTTCCGCCGCCGCCGCCACGAGCCTGTTTAGCAGCATCCCGGCAAGGCTTGCACTTTTTGGGTTCCTGGAACCCTTTGGAGAAGTAAAATTCCTGTTCTTCCCCCGTAAAAGTAAAATCCGTACCACAGGTCGTACAGACGAGTTGTTTGTCTTCCATTTAACTGGCCTCATTCTTATGAGTACTGAACCGGGAGTTTTCTTGAACGAGGCTTTGTCTGAACGACTGAACAACCTATCCGCAGAAACTCTCAGTCTGTATTATGAAACCATTTTGGGCAACTTTCAAGTCCTGTTTTTTTAAGAAAACAGGCTTAAAATCCAGACTATGCCAGCCTGCCCACATGGAGAATTACCACAGAATAGGCCCAACTCATCCGTTTCACAAAAAAAGGGCTGAAAAACTGCGCCCAAGAGAAAAAACCGGGACGCACCAGCGGTTTCCGCCGCTTAGTTAGCGGTTAATTTGTACTTTTGGGCCAGGGCGCGTATTCGGGATTCCGTAATCGGATGATCCTGAATAAATTCCGGGGTTCGATTGCCGGGTGTCGCAGCCTGGAGAATGCCAAATACCTGGATGGCCGCCTGGGGGTTATATCCCGCCTGGCTCATCAGCTTCACACCCAGGTCATCCGCCTGGTACTCATACCCTCTGGAGGATCGCTTATCCACCAGCCCAATGCCCAGCTCGCTGGCCAGTTGGGCCAGGCTGCCCTGAGTGGTGTAACGGCGCACCACATAGGCATCCAGCAAGGTCAAGCCAATCCGGCGCACCTGGGTTTTACCGATGTGCTGCAACAAGATATGGCTCAACTCGTGGGAAATGACAAATGCCCGCTGGTCATCGGTACTCAACCGATCCAGAAGCGCGCTGGTAATCACCAGGTTCTGCCCATCCGTGGCGGCGTTCAGCGTATTCGAATCCTGCACCTTGATGCCGGGCGCAATATCGGCAGGCACGTTATTGGCAACCTTTAACCTGTCCAGAATCATTTCGGGGCTATGCAGCGTATGGGCAGGGGCCGTATAGCGGGTGGAACCCTGATAAACCGGGGTGGCCGCCATCCCCTGAAAGGAAGCGCCAATGGCCGCAAACGAAAACAGGCCGCAGGCAAGCAAAACAGCGACAATCTTGTTTCTTTGCAGGCTTCTCGGAATTTTCATCAGGGGACTCCTGTGCAAAACGGATTCAAACATTCTGATTCTGTAAGACGCACCGACGGAACAAGGTTCCAGCAGGCCGCACACCCAGCGTTAAAAGGCAAGGCGAACGATTGGCCGCCTGCCCGTATTATAAGCGACAGCCGGATTCCTGTCATTACGCGGTCCGCAAAGGCTTATCCCTGCTCACCTTGCCGGATGCCAGAACAGTCTGGTATCCTTTCTTTCAGGAATAGCGCTCTGAATAGCCCCCATAGTCGAGACTGAAGCCCATGCGCCACACCGCTCCACAAGCCCATCCGCATGTTTCGGCGGATCAACCTGGACAGCCAATCACCTCGGCACAGCCTTTGGGGGCGGAACGCTTTTCGCGGGAGTCCGCCTGGGTAGAAGAAACCCTGCAAGCAGCCGGGGTTTGTCCGGATAGCCTGATGCGGCAATGGGGCGTAAGGCTGTGGAGTTTGCGGATTAAGGGGGATAAAATCAAGCTGAAGCTGGAAGCTTGCCGCCCCGTGGACGAGCTGGCCCTGACCCAATGGTTCTGGGAAAAACTGGGTCGACAAAGGCCGGTTTCCATCAAAATCAGCCCGGTCTCCAAGTGCTGCTTCAGCCCGTGTGACGGCTGCCTGATGGGAAATCCGAACAAGCGGCCACACTGGCTGGACATTTCCGCAGAAGAGTCACCGATGCAATGAAGTTTTGTAAAAGAATTCGCCTGCTAATCGCCATGGGCTGAGGCCCGTAGCCCCTGTTTATCGTACATTGTTCACTTATACAGGTGTAATAGGGGAGTTCGACATGAAAGTATCCACCAACCGTCCCGTTTTTCAGGCATCGCCTATGGGACGAACCCGGCCCGCAAGCCAGGCGGCCAAACTGGTCAACATTGCGGATTCGGTACGGTTCAGCGGCTCGGAGCCAACCGCCAAAGATTCCGCCGCCGAAACCCCGGCCAAGCCCCAAGGCTGGGGTAACAAGCTGTTCGGCTCCCCGCTGAAGAACCTGGGTTGGGCCGCAGCATGGGGCGCCGCCGGTGGGGCCGCGATGTTCCTGTTTCCCATTCCGCCGGTGAGTATGGGCTTAATGGCCATCGGCGCGCTGCATCTGGTTGCGTCGGCCTGGCAATTCTTTACCCGCAAAAAAGACAACGCCCAAACCACTCCGCAAGAACAATCCACCTCTACGACGGATACAACCAAAGGAGGGGCCAACGCTTGATCAACGTCGATTTCTGGCAAGGGCGTTACGAAGCCCACAACACTCCCTGGGATTTGGGCGGCCCGTCACCGCACTTTGCAGCCTTGCTCAACCAGAAGCCGGATTTTCTGAAACCCGGAAAAATGGCGGTTTTCGGTTCCGGGCGGGGACACGACGCCGCCCTGTTCGCCCAAAACGGCCTGGATGTGATTGGCTTCGATTACGCCCCCGGCGCAGTTGAAGAAGCGCGAAAGCTCTACGGCTCTCTGGCAATTCGTTTTGAACAGGCCGACCTGTTTGACATGTCCAAAGCGGACTCTCCGTGGGCCGGGCAGTTCGACTACTTGCTGGAACATACCTGCTTTTGCGCCATTTTACCCCAGGACCGGGCCGCCTACGCCCAAAGCGCCCGCAATATCCTGAAGCCGGGCGGCTACCTGATTGGCGTGTTCTGGGAGCACCAGGACGAGGACGGCCCGCCGTTCAGCACCACCGAGGCGGATATTCGCCAGACCTTCGGGGCGGATTTCGAGATTTGCAGCATTTCGGAAAACACGCCCGCTTCCGGGCGAGCCGGGATTGAGCGCCTGGTGATTCTCCGCCGAAAAATGGAAGTTTGAGCCGCCAGCTTCCCCAAACCGCCGAGACTCCCCTAAAATGGACAATAGGGAATTAATCCAAGGTTGGGAATAACAAGAGGTTCAAATGTTGAAGCCATCCAAGCAAACCAGGCTCCATCTGACGGCAGTCGCCCTGGTCGCCTTGACGGTGTCCTTGTCCGGTTGCTCCTTGCTGCAAAAACTGCCCCTGCCCGGTAAACCGGCAGAACCCTCCGGCGCATCCCCAACCTCAACCACGCCCGGCAGCGCCGATCCCAAGGCAATCAAGGCCCACCTGGACGCGGGTAACGTCAAAGCCAAGGCAGGCCAGTGGAGCGAAGCCGTTTCCGAGTTTCAGCAGGTCGTCACCCTTGATCCGAGGAATGTGCAAGGCCATGTGCAACTGGGCTGGGCTTACGCCGAACTCAAGCAATGGGACGACGCCAAGCAGCATTTAATCAGCGCGGTGGCCCTAAGCCCGGACAACGCGGGCGCCCATGCCAACCTGGCCTGGGTTTACGCTGAAAAGCAGCGCTGGAACGATGCGCAAGAAGAAGCCAAGAAAGCCATCGATCTCGATCCCAAGAACGGCTACGCGCATGCCACGCTGGCCTGGGCCTATCAGTCCACCCACCAGGACGGTCTGGCGATCGCCGAATACGAAAAATCGCTGGAATTAAACTCCGGCCTGGAAAATTCCCGGCTGGCGCTAGGCATTGCCTACTGCAACCAGGGAATTGAGATGCGGGCCAAGGAGCAACTGGATCAGTTGACCAACACCCATTCGCCCAAGGCGCTGGATTTACAGACCCGCCTGAGCAAGGGTTGCTCCGCCAAAAAATAGCGTCGCTTCCCCCAGAATGATTGGGAACGCCGGGTTCAAGCGTTAATTTCCGGGTGAAGTCTGGGCGGATCGACATAACGGGAGCGAATTTCCGACATGAGTCCGGCAGAAGCTGCTTCCACCAGATCCAGCACATGCTCAAACCCGTCCGGCCCGCCAAAATAGGGATCCGGTACTTCCTTCACCTGGAGCTGTGGGGCAAAGTCCATAAAATAATGCACTTTTTCCTGCAAATGGCTGGGACACAGGCGAATGGTGTGGCTATAGTTGGCGTCATCCATCACCAGGATGTAATCGTAATAGTCGAAATGTTCTTTTTTAAGGTGCTGGGCACGATGAGAAGACATATCGACGCCCCGACCCAAGGCCGCCTGGTGGGATCGCTGATCCGCCGGATTTCCCACATGGTAGTCATGCGTCCCGGCGGAGGCTACTTCCACGAAAGGCTTTAAGCCGCCGGTTTCCACCATGTTGTGAAACACCGCTTCCGCCGAGGGCGAGCGGCAAATATTGCCCATGCACACAAACAGAACCCTGACCTTGTCCATCGGCTTGTCCGGCGCCATATTCGGAACCCTCCGCTTGAAAGTACACACAACATCGGCAGCGGCGTTCAAACCCTGCCCGCGAGAATGCTCTCTATGGTACCTCAATTCCCGCTGGCCCACCATTGCCCCCCACCAGTTTTTAGTGGGATGAAGTATGAATGAATCAGTATTACAAAATTACAAATTTTAAAACCGAATTTTACAGGCATACACTATAATATGCCTATATACCAGTCAGTATAGAGAGGGAGCGATGCAGCGATGAAAGTTTTAATCTCAGGCGCTACCGGCCTGGTGGGCACGGAACTAATCGATTATTTAAAGCGCAAGGGACATCAGCCTATCCGGCTGGTCAGGCGGCGTGGCTCTTTCGCGGAACCGCAAGTAGCCTGGGACATTGACAAGGGCAGCCTGAACCCCAAAGATCTCGAAGGCATCGACGCGGTCATCCATTTAGCGGGCGAGAACATTGCCGCCGGTCGCTGGAGCGAAGAACGCAAGCAGAAAATACGGGACAGCCGCATCAAAGGAACTGCCCTGCTGGCCGAAACGCTCGCACAAATGGGTAAGCCTCCCCAGACTTTCATTTGCGCCTCGGCAATCGGCTTTTATGGGAACCGGGGCAATGAAAAACTGACGGAAGTGAGCAACGTCGGGCATGGCTTTCTGGCCGAGACCTGCAAGCAATGGGAAAAAGCGGCCCAGCCCGCCAGGGACAAGGGCATTCGCGTGGTGAACACCCGTTTTTCCATGATTTTAAGCCCCAAGGGCGGTGCGCTGAAAGCGATGTACTGGCCGTTCAAACTGGGTCTGGCCGGTAATTTAGGCGACGGCAAGCAGTACATGAGCTGGGTGGCCCTGATTGACGTGGTGGCCGCGCTGGAATTCGTGCTGACCCACCCCGAAATCCGGGGGCCGGTTAATGTGAGCGCGCCCCACCCGGTCACCAACGCACAATTTACGGACGCCATGCGTAAAACCCTGATTCCTCCGTTCCTGCCCATGCATTACTGGACGCCGCCCGCCCCCGCGCTGGCCATTAAAGCCCTGACCGGCGAAATGGGGCAGGATTTGCTGCTGTCCAGCGCACGGGTATACCCGGTGGTCTTGCAGGAAAACGGATACGAGTTCAAGCTCCCCGAAATCAGGCAGGCGCTGGAAAGCATTCTGTAGGCCATTTCAGAATCATCTGAAATAGCGGAAATTGGCCTGCAAACCAAACACAAAGGCCACGCTGGCGCCCAATTCCATCAGCATAGGGTAGTATTCCCCCTGACTCAAGCTGTGCTGCCCATGGGCCATGACAACCAGCATGGGCAATACTGTGGGCAAAAGGCCCAGCAAAATGCCCGCCGAGCAGCAGGCGGTCATGACGTGCAGGACGGATTTGGCCATTTTAAAGCGGGCGCATCGATGCGCGAGGTTCCCCACCCACTTGCCACCCCAAAAGCTGAGCAGCAACAAATAATAGCCAAACCCAAAAATAAGCTGGGAAACCACCACGCCAAACACCAGCCCGATGATCGTTGAAACCAGCCCGCTCAGCAGCCAGTCGCGCCATTCGGCCTTTACCACGTGGCTCGCGGTTTTAGAGGTGCATTGCTTGCACTTCATGCCCACTTCGCAGACGATCATACACTTGGGGCAAATGGGCGTTTCGCAATGGGTGCAGGTTAAGCGCGTTTCAACCGCCGGGTGCCTGAAGCAGGCTCTTAGTAAGGGATCTACCTGTTGTGGCTCTTCCGGGCTAGAGTCATAATGCGGTAATTGGGCGGCCATTTTCAACCTCGATTCTGGAAACAGGTGGGGGCAAAGGCTCATGAATGGACTATGTTTCAAGCCTAAGGCGCTTGCTGCTGACAACCAGTAAAGGCTTACGCAGACAGGATAAAATTATCCTAATTTCACGATGAAGTTTCCATCGTGCCAAACTTTCATTTCTTGAGCGTTTGTAAAGGAATGAAAATACGGCTTGCAAAAAACCCCGACCAGCAACGCGATCGGGGTTTTCAAAATCTGGCGGCAGAGCGCTTACTTGCTGCTCTTGCTTTCCCGGTAGGTCACCTTGCGGCGCAGGGTGGGATCGTACTTTTTCAGTTCCATCCGTTCCGGGTTGCTTTTCTTGTTTTTGATGGTGTGGTACTCGTGGTCGCTCTCGGTGCTTTTCAGCGTGATATGAGCGCAACCTTCACCTTTTTTTGCCATTGGGGGATTTCCTTTTCTGAGGGATGCGTTAGATCTATGGTAATTCAAGCAAGGGGAACGTCAAGTAGGGACGATCCCTTTCCACTTGGGGGCGACTTCACTACAATAGAGGGACTGTATTTGGTATGGCGGAATGGAAATGTCGAAAGCGCAAATTCACAAACTGGGCGTCATCGGGGCGGGCGTTATGGGCCAGGCTCTCATTCGCGGGCTGATGCACAAGCAGGTGATCACCATCAACAGCGTTTGGGCCGCCGCCAAAACCGAAGGCTCCTGCGAGCAGATTCGCATGGAACTCGGCATTCCCTGCCACACCAACTACAGCAAGGAACTGGCCGATACCGACGTGCTTCTGCTTTGCGTCAAACCAAACGGCCTGCGCAATGTGTTGGAAAAGCTGAAATCCTACGGACTTTCGCCCAATACGCTGGTCATTTCCATTGTGGCCGGGGCCACCATTGAGCAGATTGAAGCCGGGCTGGGCGGTAAAAACCCGGTGATTCGGGCCATGACCAACACCCCATGTTTAGTAGGGCAGGGCATGACTGCCGTATGTCTGGGTACCCACGCCACCCCGGCCCACCTGAGTGTGGCGCAAAAGATTTTTGAATCCGTGGGCGTGTGCATGGAGCTGGATGAAGTGCATTTTGACGCAGTGACCGGCTTAAGCGGAAGCGGCCCGGCTTACATGTATCTGATTATGGAAGCCCTGGCCGATGGCGGGGTTCGGGTCGGCCTGCCCCGCGAGGCGGCCCTGAAGATTGTGGCCCAAACTCTACTGGGATCGGCCATTATGGTTCAGCAATCCGGCAGACACCCAGCTTCGCTGAGGGACGACGTGACCACCCCCGCCGGTTGCACCATTGGCGCGCTGCTGACCATGGAAGACGGCAAAATTCGCTCGGTTCTAGCCAGAGCCGTGGAAGAAGCCACCCGAATCGCGGGGGAGCTTGGCAAACCCAAAGCTTAAAAACCCATCCTAATGTGAGTGTAAAGTGAGGAGAAACCCAGAGATGACCGTGAATACCGCCCCGGAGCATTTATCGTCCAAAGACTACATTGAAATGGAAGAGAAATACGGCGCGCATAACTATCACCCGCTGGATATCGTGATTGATCATGCCGAAGGCTGCTGGGTTTACGACGTGGAAGGCAAGAAATACCTGGATTGCCTCAGCTCCTATTCCGCGCTGAACCAGGGACATTGCCACCCGCGCATTTTAAGCACCCTGCGGGAACAGGCCGAGAAAGTGACGCTGACCTCCCGCGCCTTTCGCAATAACCAATTGCCCCGCCTCTACCAAAAACTGCATGAAATTTCCGGCCTGAGCCGCGCCCTGCCCATGAATTCCGGCGCGGAAGCGGTGGAAACCGCCGTTAAACTGGCCCGAAAATGGGGCTATAAGGTCAAAGGCATCCCCGAGCATCAGGCCGAAATCATCGTGTTCGAAAACAACTTCCACGGGCGCACCATCACCATCGTCAGCTTTTCCACCGAACATCAGTACCGGGACGGTTTCGGCCCCTATACGCCCGGCTTTAAAGTGGTGCCTTACAACGATATCGACGCCGTGAAAAACGCCATAACCCCCAACACCTGCGCCGTGTTAATGGAACCCATCCAGGCCGAGGCGGGTATTTTAATTCCCAAGGAAGGCTACCTGAAACAGGTTTCCGAGCTTTGCAAGCAGAACAACGTGCTGTTTATGGCGGATGAAATCCAGACCGGCCTGGGCCGCACCGGCAAAATGTTCGCATTCCAGCACGAAGGCGTTCAGCCGGATGTCATTATCGTGGGCAAGGCGCTTTCCGGCGGCTTTTACCCGGTTTCCGCCGTCATGGCCAATGATGAGGTGATGGGCGTTTTCCATCCCGGCGATCATGGCAGCACCTACGGTGGCAACCCGCTGGGTTGTGCGGTAGCCTGTACCGCCCTGGACGTATTGCAGGATGAAAACCTGGTGGAGCGTTCCGCCACGCTGGGCAAAAAATTCCTGGCAGAACTTCGCAACATTAACAGCCCGCGCATTGTGGAAGTGCGGGGCCGTGGCCTGCTGATCGGCATTGAGCTGAACACCAAGGCCCGTCCCTTCTGCGAGGCGCTGAAGGAAGAAGGCGTATTGTGCAAGGAAACCCACGATTACGTGATTCGCTTTGCCCCGCCGCTGGTAATTACCGAAGCCGACCTCGCCTGGGCCTACGAACGTATCAAAAAGGTGATTGAAAGCTTCTCCTAATTACCCAATTACACCGCAAGCACAAGGGCCAGACTCCAACATGGGCCATTCCCACCACCACGATGATCACTGCCATGGCCACTCCCATTCGGGAGGGCCTGATCACCATTCGCACGATCATCATTCCCATGATCACGGGCATTCCCACGATCACCACCACGTCACCCTAATTTTATCCGAGCAGCATTTCAAAGTGCTGCGCTGGGTATTCGGGCTGACGTTTATTTACCTGGTGGTGGAAGTGGCGGGGGGCGTTATTTCCGGCAGTCTGGCCCTGCTTGCGGACGGTTTCCACATGTTCGCGGACGCCATGGGCATCGGGCTATCGCTCTTCGCCGCATGGCTGTCCCATCGGCCCGCGCCGGAACACCGCACCTTCGGGTATCAGCGGGTGGAAATCCTGGCCGCGTTTTTTAACGCGCTGCTGCTGATTGGCATGGGCGTGTTTATTCTGTACGAAAGCTTTGAGCGCTTCCAGAACCCGGAGCCGATTCAGGCCAACTTAATGCTGATGGTGGCCGCTGGCGGGCTAATCGTGAACATTATCGCCGCCAAGCTGTTGCACCAGGGCCATGAGCATAACCTGAACATGAAGGGCGCTTACCTGCATGTGCTGGGCGATTTGCTGGGTTCCGTCGGGGCGATTGCGGCAGGAGGCTGTATTTTCTTTTTCGACTGGCGCTGGGCCGATCCGCTAATCAGTTGCCTGATTTCCGTTTTGATTCTATTCAGCGCCCTGGGCTTGCTGAAAGAGGCGGTGAACATCCTGCTGGAAGGCTGCCCGTCTCACATCGACATTGAGGACATCCGCCGGGAAATCCTGACCTATGACGGGATTGAGGACATCCACAACCTGCACGTGTGGAACATCAACATGCAACGCGCGGTGTTGACCGCCCACCTGGAAGTGACCCCGGAGGCGTTCAGCGGAAAAACGTTGAATACGGTGCAGCAAGCGCTAAAGGAAAAATACGGGCTTTCTCACGTGACCCTGCAACTGGAGCTGCCTTAACACGGCCTTAAAACACGAATTGAAGCGCAGGGCGCGCTGTTCGGATCAACTCCGTTTCAACGGGGTTTTGGCCATTTGCAGGTAAACATACAACTCATGCAACTGGGCGTCGGTTAATTCCTGCTCGCTGAAACTGCGCATCATGGCGGAAGCGGGGTGTCGCACCTGTTCGCGAAATATCTTTTCACTCCTGAGCGTGGCGGAATCCAGAACCGTCGCGTTGGGGCCGGGCGGATCCCCCGCGCCCATATGGCAGGACACGCAATGGCTCAAAAAAAGCTGCTGGCCGGGAGAAGTGGCCACCGGCACCGTTTTTTCCTGCGGGTGGGGCTGACAACCGGAAAAGAAAGCCATGAGCGCCAGCAGGGGCAAGGCAAGCCGTTTCATTAAAAAACCTCCAGAATCGTTCGATGCTGTGGTTAGCATAGTACAGGCTTTGCGCCCGAACAATTCCAGGACGACAATTTCCCATGCGCTTATGAGGATTAATGGGGAGCTTCGCAAAAAACGAAACAGGCCGAATGGGTTTGAGGATTGGCGACACAGCCAGAAACTTTTTAGGCGGATGGCGAACTGGCAGGTTGCCTGAATCGCGTCTTTCTTCATGAACCTTTCCGCAAATCGAGTAGGCTGCTTCGTACAATATTGCCTAGTACCGATGGAGCATCCTGCCTGAAATAGGCCAATAATATATTTTCACTGGCATAATTACCCGTTCCACCGAAGTCGGAACTCAAAATCCGGTGCTTGTACTTCTGTAGCACCTCCTGGCCTGCATCCGTTTCGATAGCAGCCCCGCCCATGCTTTCCAGTAAGCATTTAATCAATTTCACATTCTCTTTTTCCCCTGCTGGCAGAAACGAGCAGGCAATTTCTATCTCAGTCGCCCTGTTTTCCAGTAGCTGCCATCCCAACTCACTTAAACAGGGGAAGAACACCTGAACAATAACGGAGGCAGTATATTCATGAAAAGTATTTTCGCCATAAAGAAGTTCTCCAAGCTTTTCAGTTGCAAATCGGTTCTGAATAAAAAGCGCCACGGCATGAAGATTTAAGGTTTTATCCAGATCCGCCTTGAATCCTTCCAAGTCCCGGGCAAAATAAGTGGCGTTAAACGCCGTAATCAGATCAAACGTTCCTAACTGGTGCAGATGGCCACCAAAAGCGTCTTTTAAAATGAATTTCACGTTTTCCGCAGAAGGCTCACGGCTTTCCTGGGCAAACGTCACGAAATCTTCATGAGTATCCAAACCTGTGTAAGCGATGGGAGAAGCGTTATGCATTCTAAAAGCATTGAGAGCTTTTTTTGTAAAGCTACCATCCCCACTCCCGATATCCAACCACTGTACTGTTGTATGACGCCATGATGCCAACAGTGCCTGGGTTTCCTTTGTATCTACGGAAAGAGACGCCATGCATTCCAGGGCATCTTTAAAGTGGAAAAAGAAGCCTTCAAGCAACTTTTCCATCTTCGGCTGTTGATCTGTATATTGTTGGAAAACTTGTAGGCCTCGATAATACCGTGACCAGTCAGGCATAAAATGGCCTCCTCTATTTCTTAAAATCCATTTAAAGGGACATTGTCAAGTCAATGAGTATTCAACGGAAGAAGATTAGTCCGCACACTCTCTAAATCGATGGCGCCATCCATGCTTTCAGGAGTGAGGCAAGGCAAAAACCTATTTGTATCCATCATTTTAAACCTGCGCCGCTATCTTCATTCCGATTATTTATTCATGGCAGGGTCAGATTCAAGCGGGGCAATCGATTTGGAACCCAGCAGGGAATATCCTATAATAGGAAGCGTGGAGAAAAAGCGAGGTGCCAGGAAATGCCGTTGGTAATCGGATTACTGATCGTGGTGGCCACGATTTACCAGTTGTTTTTCCGGTACGAAAGCTGGGAAAGCGACGAAAAACCGGGCGTTATCTATGAGCATGACAGCCTGACCGGCGAAACACACATGATGAAGGCAGGTAGCCGGGTCAACGTATTCGCGAGAATCCTGGGCAAAGGGGACAGCCGGGACTCCGGCTGGGACAGCAAGTATGTGGAACCATTCAAGCCGGATCGCGAACCCGCCCCGTCACCCCAAAAGGCTTCGGATAGTCGCCCCATACGCATCGCCAGCAATGAGCCGGTAATCAACCTGAAGGACGCCGAACAGGTGGAACAAGTGGCCCGCCCCGTGCCGGTACCACGCGAAGTGGTGGTGGCCAGTTCCGCCCCGCCGGTGCCGGGCGGCAACAACCTGCTGAGCGAGGACAACGAGAACGGGAAGCCGGAACTCAAGCCCTTCGCGGTCAAACAAATCGATTTGAACCAGGACGGCTCCATTGAGGAAATCATCCAGAACGCAGTGCAGGCGGATGGCATGCTGGATATTTCCATTGTGAAAAACGGGCGGGAAATCTTTTTTGGGCGCGGGCGGCAAATTTCCCTGCTCCCCAGCCGCAACCAGGGATGGGCGGATATTGCGCTGAAAATGGGCGCCAAAACCCTTCAGGTTTTTCGTTATAACGCCAAAGACGCCGCTTATCGCGCCATCGACGATAAATCCTGAAAAACGCCTCCCTCCCTAGGCAAGCTGCCAAGCCGTGGGTCGATGCCCAAAGTCAAACAGCCCAGGGTGAAAAATTTCGGCCAGAATTTCCACAGACTCCACCAAGCGGGGGCCGGGCCGGTTAAAGTACTGGTTGCCGTCGGTTAAATACACCTGCCCATCACGCACCGCCCTCAATCCTTTCCAGGCGGGGTGCGCCGTCAAGGTTGGCATTTCTGCGTAGCAACGCTCCAGGCCGAACCCACAGGGTAAAATCACCAGCACATCCGGGTCGGCGGCTTGCAGTTCCTCCCAGGAAAACCAGGGGGAGTGTTCTCCCGGCGCGCCAAATAAATTGACGCCCCCGGCCAATTCCACCAGTTCCGGCACCCAGTTCCCGGCGGACATCAGCGGCTCCAGCCATTCAATGCAGGCTACACGGGGCTTTTTCGGAATATCGCGGGCGCGTTGCGCAATAGAGTCCACTCGCTGGCAAAGACTTGCCGCCACTTGTTCCCCACGTTCCGGAACGCCGCAGGCGGTGGCCACCATACGAATATCCTCCCACACGTCAGTCAACCGCATGGGGGAACAGGACACGATTTTGGCCTGATGGCCCAACCAGCCGCAGACGGCGTCCTCCACTTCCCTCAGGCTGACCGCGCATACTTCGCATTGCGCCTGGGTGAGGATGATATCCGGCTGCAAGTCGCGCAGCAGTTCGGCATGCACGTGGTACACGGAAACGCCTTGCTCCAGAATCGCCTTGACCTGCCGGTCAATTTCCAGGCTGGGCAGGGAGGAATCGATTTTAGCCGCAGTACAGACCGGCAAGGTTTGCACCGCTGGCGGAAAATCGCATTCATGCGAGCGCCCGACCAACTGGGTCTGCAAACCCAGTGCGCAGGCGATTTCGGTGGTGCTGGGCAACAGGGAGGCAATTCGCGGTAAGGGGGCAAGGCTCATTCGGGGAAATTTCCACTGGAGCTGACGCTCAGGATACTCTTGGGATACAGACTGAATGCCTTGATTTTATGGCAGTAAGACAGGGAATACAAATCCGGAATGTTTGCAGGGTGTTTCAGGCGGTAAAAACAGGTTGCAGGGAAGCAATCCGCAAAAAACGCAAGTTTTTATTTGAACAGAAGCGAAACAAGAAGGAGCAGTATTAGTAGCGCAATAATCGCAATTCCCAGTGTGTCTATTTTCCGTACTGAGCGAACCGGACGAGTGAGTTTGACGAGTTTTTAAGGAGGAAAAAACGCACCCCGCATTGCGGGTCATCATAACCAGCTTGTTTGAATGGATGAATAGCGCTGAGATGAATCCAGAGCCATTGCCAATGCGCTAGGCAATTCATCGAGGCATCTATCTCATCGCTATTGTAAGTATCAACCTCGTAATTAGGCCCAGGCCCCCATTTTTTTCGGCAACCGACTACAGATGGGGCTTTCCGTGTAAAATTAAATTCGTCCTTGGCCAATCTATCGTATCGGCCAGTGCAGAAAGCGATGAATTCCCTATGGCCTGCCCAACCCATGCGCTGAGCGAACGCGACATTCAGGAACAATTGCAAACGCTGCCCCACTGGCGCTTTCAAAACAATGCCCTGGAGCGCCAATATACTGGCGAAACCTATCTGGCTGCTTTGGAAAAGCTGAACCGGATTGCCCGGCTCTCGGAAGCGGCGGATCATCACCCTGATTTGGCCCTGAACTGGAAAAAGCTGATTGTGCGGTACTGGACGCATACCGCGAATGGCGTCACCGAGCTGGATTTTCAATTGGCGCACCAGGCTGAAGCCCTACTGGAATACTAGGCCGCGCCATGCCGCCGCTGCTGGAACCTGCGTCAACCGCCATCGTCATGCTGTTTGGGGCTTTCGCCTCAACGGAACCCGCTTCTATAAAAGAACCCAAAGCCCTAGCCTATCGGCTAGTGTTGGGCATTTTTGCCCTTTAAAAACACGGGGCGTATTATAATAGCTTTGTTCCGGCTAGTGTATGAGTTGTTTTTCAGAGGCAAATGAGATGCAGTTGAACCATTATCAGGGGTTTCAGGCTATTTTTTCCCGCAAAGCATTATCCTTGCCGCTGGTATTCTCCGTGGCCGCGTTGCTGGCGTTGGGGCAGGCGTCCATTTGCGCCATGGCCCAGCAGGATTACGGCCAGGTGCCGGATTATAACGCCACCGGCAACATTGACGAGTATTCCAAGTATTACGAGCAAGGCACCCAGGCGTTTTACGCCAGCCAGTACACCCAGGCCATCGAAGCCTTCGAAAAGGCGCTGGCCGTCGCCCCGGATCCCAGTCTGCCCGCCATCTATAACAACCTGGCCACCGCCTACATGCGCCGGGGCAATTACTACCATGACCATCGCCAGGAACCCAGCGCCCTGAATGACTACCGTCGGGGTTATTTCTACCTGGAGACCGCCTGGCCGGAAGGCATGGAACGCAAGGAACTGCACGAGAAAAACCGCAAAACCGCCAAGGAAAACCTGAACATCGCTTATCAGAACATGGGCATTAACCCGGCAGACAAGGCCAAGCACCTGGAAATGGCCAAGCAACTGCGCATGCAGGGGAAATTCCCGGAGGCGATTGTGGAATACGCGCAGGCATTGGATCTGGACAAGAAGGACCCCATTCCGGCCAAGGCGCTGGGCGACCTGTTTAACGTGGTGAACCTGCCCGAAAAATCCAAGAAATATTACGCCCTGGCGGTGGGCGGCGCCGAAACCGGCAAGAGCGGTATTGCCGAGGATGAGGCGCTGGTGCAACTGGGCAACGCGCAATATAAAACCGGCGAGATCGACAAGGCGGTCAGCAATTTCGACAAGGCGCTGTCCATCAATCCTGCCAACGCCAGCGCGTTGAACATGCTGGAAAAAATCTGGCTGAACGAAATCAAGTTCAACCCCACCAGTGTGCTGGGCCATGCCAACCTGGGCAGCGTCTACCAAAAGAAAAAGATGTATGACCAGGCTTACCAGCAGTACAACGCCGCCGAGCATTTCGCGGCCCAGGATCCCAAAACCTCGTTCGACACCAAGAAACTGATTCGCCTGAACCTGGGCACGTTATTCCAGGAGCAAAAGAATTACCAGCTCGCCTTGCAAGCGTATGAAACCGTTTTGCAGACCGATCCCAACAGTCCCCTTGCCAATTACTACAAGGCGACGCTGCTTCAGGAGACCGGCAACACGGACGGCGCCATCCAGGCGTATAACCGGGTGCTGAGCGCCGATCCCAACTACAAGCCCGCCCAGGAAAAAATGCTGGGCATGATTAAACAGCAAAGCGATCCGGCCAAAGTGGCTTCCGGCCTCAAGCAGTATGCGGATCGCTTTCCGGGGAACGCCACGGTTCAGGCCCAGATTGGGGAAGAATTCCACCAACGGAAAGATTTAACCAACGCAGCCGTTTTCTATCAGCGCGCCCTGCAACTTGATCCGAAACTGGCCAGCGCCTGGGCCAATCTGGGCGCAGTTTACCAATCGCAAGGCAAAGATGAGGAAAGCGCCGATGCGTTCCAGAAAGCGCAAGCGCTGGAGCCGAATAACCCCACCTTTAAAACGCTGGCCCAGGGCGCTAAAAGCGATATTGGCTATAAGGCGTACCAGCAGGCCGTAGCATTACAGCAACAAGGCAAGGCCCAGGAAGCGCTGCCTTACTTTAAAAAAGCACTGGCCAACAACGATACCGCCGAAATTCACGCTGCCTACGGGGTCAGCTTGCAATCCGCCGGACAACTGGATGGCGCAATTGAGCAGTATCAGCAGGCGCTTGCCAAAGAGAGCGCCAATGCCGACTACAACTACTACCTGGGTACCGCCTACCACCAGAAAAAAGACTTGGTGAAAGCCCAGGCAGCCTACAAAAAGGCGCTTTCCTTAAAACCTGGTTACACGGAAGCCCAGCAGGCGTTGGCCTCCATTGATCAACAGGCGGCATCCGCAACCCTGGACAAGGCCATTGACGCCTACAACAAGAAAAACTACCCCGTGGCCTTTATCCTGGTAAATGAAGCCCTTTCCAAAAACAACCAGGACGCGATGGGCCACTATTACAAGGGTTTAATCCTGGATGCCCAGAAAAAGCCAACCCTGGCAGCGCAAAGCTACCGGGACGCCATTCGCTACAACCCAGACTTTACGGATGCCTACTACGCCCTGGGGGTGGCCCTGGATAACGCCAAAGACAGTACTGGTGCGCGAAACGCTTTCGAGAAATTCCTGAGCCTCTCCGGCACCAATGACGATGACTTTGTGAAATACGCCCGGGAGCGGGTCAAGTCCGCGCCAAAGTAGTCATGTACCGCTCTCCGCAGGGCTGTAATAAAGTTTACAATCCTATGGGTGAGGTTGGTTGACATTGACCTAGGGTGTTGGTATCCTACCTACATCATCGATTGAGAGCCTTCGCACTCATCGTTTCACAAAATGGGCCATTAGCTCAGTTGGCTAGAGCGCACCCCTGATAAGGGTGAGGTCCGGTGTTCAAGTCACCGATGGCCCACCATTTTTTAAATTTATATAATAATAAGTCTCTTTAATAGAGGCTTTTTTTGTATGGGAAAGTTGAGCTATCAGAGGAGGCCCAATAGTGACCCAAGATCCAAGAGCTTTTTTGTGTCATGCAAGTGAACATAAACCGATCGCTAAGAATATCGCTGAAACTCTACAAAAAATGTTGCATCGCGAGCTTCAAAGTGCACTAAATGTCGTGTTTTTACTTAGGAAATAGTAGCCTCACTTTCAAAGGAAGAGTATGTCTGAGATTCATTGGCGGGATTTTGAAGTAGCAGTGACTGCCCTGCATCAAGAGTTTGGAGTTGCTACACATAATGTTGTCATTAAAGGAAAAAGCGGGACAAAACATCAAATCGATGCCGTATTGGAGGAACAAGTAGGCTTTTATCCTTTTAAAATGCTTGTAAGTTGTAAAAATTGGAATACCAGAATCAAAAAAGAACATGTAGTGGCTTGGCATGGCATCATTCAGGATTGTTCTGCAAGTGGTGGTTCGGTATTTTCTAGAATAGGCTTCCAAAAAGGGGCCATTACGTATGCCAAGCATCATGGGATCAAGCTCTTTGAGCTTAAGACATTAAAGGATGCAGATTGGGAGGGCTATTTAAAGCAACTCAATATAAATCTCATTTCCGTCATTCCACAGCTGCAAAAAGTTGAGCCGATGCTTGAAAAGCTTGAAACAGAAGACATCCAAACAATCAGTGTTTTGGTAGATATGACAAATGCCGCTTTATACAATGAGGACCGTCGGATTATCGGAAATTTTATTGATGATATTAATCAGGCTTTAAACCAAACCAAGGAAACTGAAATGGTTGTCACCTATGAGAATCCAACCTATCTACTTATAGAAAAAGTGTTTAGAAAATTACTGTCTTTTAAAGTAACAGTTCAATTTGTTGAGGCAACTCGACAGATTGAAATTGACTATACACGTGCATATCCCTACAAGCTTATTGAACGTACCACCGGGCAGACGTATCCCATCTCAAAAGATGGGATCATAAAGTTGGTAGAAGATGATGTTCAAGCCGCCATTCATTCCATGGAAAAACTCCCATAAATACCGGACATAAAGGTTTAGGCTTATGCAAAAAGTTCCGTTTTCAATTTATACAGTAAGTCGTCCCGTAAGAATTGTATTTCTGATTGATCAGGCTGATTCACAAGCATTATCACAAATTTGCGGATGTATCGAGTATTGTTCAACTATTTGGGGAGGCCGTTATAACCCCGTTGTCTGGGTCAAGGCTGATGCGATAGATGAGGCATCCTGGCAATATCTTAAAACTTATGACCCTGATATTATTTATTCTTTCGTTAAATTTAATGACCACCTACTTGATGAACTAAATCAAACACTTAATCCCCTTTATTTTCAAATACATGAGTATCCACAACGCCCAAATCATGTTGAGTTATCATATCCTAAGCAGCCCGTCAGGATTTGGCCGCTACTTCAAAATGTACGGGAAGCAGCACAGGTTCATAAGCCAATTCTAATTAATTTTGATTTAAACAAAACTAAAACTGGTAAAGGTGGTGTGGTTTGCCACTACCTGGATGCTGGCCCCATTTGGCAATTTTTAAAATTCAGTTTAGGATGCCATACGCAATCCAGCCCCGTAAAGGCCACTTTTAGTGGAGATATCAGGACTTATCAAGTTGTTGATTACGAGGATTTAAAGCAAGCATTAGCAGAAATTGCTGAGATTAATACCTTTACTTTTCTCAACCAAATCACTGCTCTTTCGGGTCCTAATCTTGAATGCAAATACCAGGATCAGGAACATGATTTCTTAGTTGTAATCGGCGATATGCCGGAAGATCTTGCCTATTTTTGGAATTCTATCCATCTCAGAAATGACCATCATAAAACCAAATGTTATGGCTTATGGCTACCGACCGAATTCTTTGAACACTCAGATTTGATACAGAGTATTGATCAAATCATTAACAAATTGGCAGGCCATTATCATGGGAAAAATACTCGAATCAAAATCATCTCTTTGAGCTTATCGAAGGAAAAGCTCTCTGAACTTGCAAAGTGTTTCCAGAAAATTCAGTATTACATCAAAGTGGAAACCTATGATACCCCTCGCATTCCAATTTTTGAGAAACACAACATTCATGGATATCTTCCTGAGCCATGCACACTTACGCGTTTCACTGAATATGATGGTTTTTTAAACTTTGAACCTCCAAAACTTATTGAGCACATATCAAACAGAAGCCGTGAAGCATGGATGGTTGATATCTATGTAGAATTCGACAAAAACGACGGTATTTCTATTTTTGGGAAATACGATTGGTGGCGCTTTCCTGACAGGCGTCCGAAATTTAGGGCCAGTGGAGTGTAGAGATTTTCCTTTAAAATTGAATGCAGGAGAATCTCGAAATGAAGAAGAGCCGTTTTACCGAAGAGCAGATCGTCAAAGCCTTGCAAGCTGTGGAAACCGGTGGCAAGAAGGCTGTGGACCAGCAGCGTGAATTGGGAGTCAGCAATGCCACCTGGTACATCTGGAAGCGGAAATATGG
>CABHPA010000005.1 GCA_902168245.1 Candidatus Melainabacteria bacterium | reverse complement strand
GCCAGGGTGATTGCCGTGGTTCGTTCGGATGCCGATCGGGAAATCGCCTTTCAGGCAGGCGCCGATGAGGTTTTATTGGCGAGCGATGGTTTGGCGGCTCAAATCAAGAATATAGCGCCCGAAGGCGTTCAGCATATTGCTGAAGTGGCGTTTGCCGCCAATATTGAGTTGGACGCGCAAGTGCTGGCCCAAGGCGGATCAATCGCCTCCTATGCGACGGACAGCCCAAACCCGGCAATCCCATTCTGGCCGTTGGCGTTTGCGAATGCCAGTCTGTTTTTGATTGGCAGCGACGATGTCCCGGTATCCGTAAAAATCAATGCGTCCCAGGCGATTAACCATTGCCTTTCTTCCGGTTGGGCGGGCTTGCCGATTGCGGAGGAATTTGCGCTTGAGGACATCGCGCTTGCCCATGAAGCGGTTGAGCGCCCTAAAAAGCGGGGACGCATCGTATTAAGGATGGTTTGACGCGATTGGCTTCCCCTGATTCGAGCCATTAACCTCAATGGGTTCGATAGGGTCAGGCTGTGCAGCAATCATCATCCTGTTGTTTTCGGTATTTCTGGCTGGTTCACGGCGTTTTCGCCACTCTGGGAGTATTCGCCCAGGGACGAAATGAGCAATCTCGGTCTGAGATGGTAATGATATAGTCTTTAATGTTGCTTATTTTTTACAAAGTATTTAGTTTTTAGCCTTGAGTGCCGAAATCTTACTGAGTACATTGCTTGTCTAACGGATGGAATTCCTGACTATGGAACGAAGGGCCAGACCCTATATAAAACCGGGACAAAGCCTGACAGAATACAGTTTAATGGCCCTGTTGCTTGGCGTGGCTGTAGTGGGCGGTTTGTCGCTGTTTGGCTCCAGCCTGTCCCAGTTATTCGGGCAGGTGAACAATACAACCACTACCTCGCAAGGCACCCTTAGCCTGTTGCAGGCGAATGGCGCAATCTCTCAGCCGGGTGTTCCTTCCCAGGTGAGTGACGCAACGGCTGTCAGTCAGTCAGGACTCGCTTTGCCATCGGGACAGGATGCGATTGAATTCAGAAATATCAGTAGTGGGGGCACCAACGCTACGAGTGTGGATGGTACACAAGACTTTGGCCCTGTTTACAGTAATCTCGATCTGTTGAAGCAGTTGCGGCAGGTATTGGCGGATAGCAATAACCCCGATCTGCAAAGCTGGGCCAAGGTTTTAACGGTGCGTATCGAATGGCTGATCGCTAGTCAGGGTTATACCTCCGGCATGAGTGACTTCCAAAAGTTGCTGAAAGGCTCTAATTACACCAAAGCCAGCGCGTATGGCGATATTATCGGTTATCAGCAGGAATTACAGGACATTATTGGCGGCGCCTCGAAAGCCCATGGCGTTCCTTCCAAGCCCGGCAACGTGGATCCGGCAGTATGGGGCAAAATTACCAATATTGTGAGCCAGATCTCCCAAAATGCCACTGCCTATGTACAAAGCAGCGATGGCGGCACTTCTCACGATCCGCAGTTAACCGCCTGGCATGGCGTTTATAATTCAATGGTTTCCCCCAGCACCACCACTTCGACCATAAACACCATTATTCGCAATGGTAGCGTCAACGCCTATCAAGAGGTGAAGAATACGGTAGACAGGAAACTGGAGCTGGAGAAGACTGTTGATGTCAAGGCGCAAGCGTCCCGGTAATGGAAGCTCAGCATCAGCAAAGCAGGAATTCATTTCGGAGCCATCATTGGGGAGGGGGCCAAGGGACGATTTTCCTGCCGGTCATGGTTGCTGAGTCAGAATTTTGAGGGCTGATAACCTGCGACTGTCTCGCCAAGTGTGGGAGCCAGCCCAACTGCTTGCCCATCTATACCCATTCAGGCGCCTGCCGCGAATGCTTCTTGTGAATTTGCAAAAGGCGTTCTGGCGCCTACTTGAACGATAGGGCGGTGAAAATACGGTGGAAATAGGGTATTGTGCGCCAAAATGGAACAAATATAGTAGTGAGGATGGAAGCAGTGACATTGCCAATATCTGCTTGGCATATTCTCAAACTTAGCGCACACTAAAATCAGGTGTTTAGCCTTGAGCCACTTTTGTTAGCCTGGGCTGGACTTTAGGAAAACCGCCCCTGGCTGCTGCTGGTGAGGCGTAATGGAAGAATGGTATTGATGAAACAGTGTCTTACAAGATCCGGCTGCCGTCGCGCCGCTTTGCTGGCCATTATGCTGGCGGGGCTGGCCACTAATTTGGGAGGGCCGGTGGATGCCCGGCGCTCGCTACCGACGGAAGAATCCAGTCAGCGCAAAACCGTAAAGGTTCCCAAGCCCAGCATCATTGACAGCACTGAGGGATTGACCATTCATGAGACATTGATTGTGAACGGGCTGGTACGCAAAGCGCTGGTGCATTTGCCCAACCATTACAATCCGGATGAAAAGCGCCCTTTGCTCATTGTCCTGCATGGGGCCAGGCTTTCCGGCTGGATTGCCGAGGCGGTCACTGGTTTTGACAAAATAGCCAACCAGGAGGACTTTATCGTCGCCTATCCGGATGCGGTGCACCAACAGTGGGATGACGGGCGTTCCCCGGCTGATAACCCGTCTTCCGGCATTGATGATGTCGCGTTCATGGCCCGGTTGATTGACACCATCGACTGGAAATACCATATAGAAACAAATGAGGTTTACGTTGCGGGTTATTCCAGCGGCGGTATGCTGGCTCAAAAAGTAGGGATGGAACTGAGCGGGAAGGTATCGGCAATTGCGGAGGTGGCCTCTAGCTTGCCGATTCCCCAGCTGGCGCTGCGGAAAACACCCACCCGTCCCCTTTCTGTGTTGATGATTAATGGTACCCAGGATCGCGCATTTCCCATGGCGGGAGGGACGACTCAGATTATAAAAGTCAAAGTAGGGCCAGTAGCGCCTATTATGACCACTTACCAGTACTGGATAGAAGCCAATGGCGGGATAGGCTCCGCATCCCCACGGGAAGACGCCCTGCAAAAAATCAAGCACGGGACTATCGTTAACCTGTTGAATACCAGAACGCGCAATGGCAGTTGCGTTATGCTGTATGCCATCAATGGCGGGGGGCATACCTGGCCGGGTTCTGAGGTGCCGTTGCGATATATTCCCTTACTGGGTCGGCAAAGCAGGGATTTGAACGCGAGTGAGCTGATTTGGGAGTTTTTCAAATACTACCGCAGGGATTGCTGATTCGGGCAAGTGTTTCCTCGGCAACATACTTCATGGCGGGCATCAAGCCCCTGGCGGCAGTGTTGACCGTAGCCCAAAGCTAAACGCCCCCGTACGAAATAATGTTATGAAATTGTTTCGTACGGGTAAGGCCATTTCTCCATACTAAAGCCTGCTATTGCAAGATGCAATAGCAGGCTTCGTATAGAATACAAGCTACACCAATCCAAAAATGGGTTGGCTAGTTTGCTGGGACGCTTGTTAGCAAATTTGACTAATCCTTAGTAGGAATAGCTGCTTTGCTGGAAGCAGTCTCTGCAATAAACGGGTTTGGTGCCGTTAGGCTGGAAAGGGACTTGCGTATTCACGCCACAGCTAGCGCAAACGGCGTCAAACATCTGGCGTTGCGGACGATCGTAACCGCCGCCGCCATAACCGCCACGACTCCCGCCGCCACTTCCACCACCACGGTTCTGCTTAGCAGCATCCCGGCAGGGTTTGCATTTTCTGGGGGGCTGGAAACCCTTGGACTGGTAAAAGTCCTGCTCTTCGTCAGTGAAAACGAAGCCAGTACCACAAGCGGTACAAACGATTTCTGTTGCTGGCATATTGATTGGAACCTCTGTTACTCAATTACATTTTTTGGTGATCTTCTTTAGTGGAGGCCCATCAATAAAAAATAAACCTGTACCTTAAAAAAATCCCTGACTACAGTATGTACCAGATCAAAACAATATACAACCCCAACCTTTTCAGACTGCCTCTATAAATGTCGCAAAAAATATGCCATTATAGATCGTAATGAGGGTTGTAACTGAAATACCAACCCTGGAAAAGGTTAAATTTTGACTCGAAACTATCCAGTTAATCTAGCTCTCCAGCCCATTAAAGGCATTTTTGTCTTTAAAGATGGGGATGATATTCTGGCCCGTGGCCTGGAACTAATGAAAACACTGCATTGCGAGGTTTTATCCAGTCATTCAAGCCGGGTTACTGTCAAGACCAGCCGTGGAAATTTACAGTCAATCAAGAAAAACTGGTTGTCCCAGGCGCAGAGCAACACGCTCAGTAAAGAGCTGAGCGCTTGCATACTGCAAATTGTGATTGGCGGAAAAGCCTGAACTGACTGTCCGTTGCGTGGCGTACTGCGATTAAGGCATTTAGCCGAAGACCCATTCTGTATTCTTGCGAATGCTTAAATTTTTGTGCTATTCATCATTTTGTGATCTCTATTTTAAGAGCTAGAAGAAGTTGGTTATTTCAAATGACACAACAGGCATTGCCGATTACCCATATTAATAACTTTTACAAAGCCCCTCACTTTCTACCTGCCTATGCGACGCGTGAACGCTTTAATTTGCCTTTGTTCAGCCTGTATATCTTATTGCACGTCCTTGCGCTGGCGGCGCCGCTTACCTACAGTTGGCAAGGGCTGACGGCGCTATTGGCAATGTACTTTCTGACCATCTGCCTGGGAATTACGTTGTGTTACCATCGTTTGCTCACGCATCGCAGCTATAATACAAACCGTGCTGTAAAGTATTTGCTGACCTTCCTGGGTTGTCTGGCGTTTCAGCGAGGCCCGATTTGGTGGGCGGCCTGTCATCGGCTCCACCATAGCAAAGTGGATAAGGAGCAGGATCCGCACTCTCCGCGTTATAGTTTAATCTGGTCCCATTTTTTATGGGCTTTCTTTTGGCACCCCCAGTTGGATGAAGAGCAGGAGACAACGAATCGGCTGGCCCTGGATCTGGCTAGCGATAGCGGCATGCGTTTTTTTGAAAAACACTATACCAGCCTGAATATCCTCTGTTTACTAGGGTTATTGGGACTTGGCTATCTGTGGGGCGGCTGGAAGATTGGGCTTTCGGTCTTGGTTTGGGGTGGTTTTTTGCGTTTGGTGCTATGCCTTAATATTACCTGGCTGGTCAATTCAGCCTGTCATATTTGGGGGTACCAGACTTACGATACGGGCGATCGTAGCCGGAACAACTGGTGGGTAGCCCTGCTGACCTGGGGCGAAGGCTGGCATAATAACCACCATGCGGATGCCAGGGCCGCTAGAAACGGGCATCGTTGGTATGAGGTTGATCCTACGTACTGGATTATCCAACTGATGCGGCAATTGGGCCTTGCCAATAATATTGTGCCGGTTCGCCCCGAATTAAGCCTGGCTGAACCCTTAAAAACGAAGTAATAACCCGTTTTTGCACCAGGAATGTGCAAACCAGTTGAATAGTGTTTGTCTGAGTGATGCAGCGCTGGTTTTGGCTTTCCTGCCCACGGGTATGGCCAGCCAGGGAAAGGCGTTTGGGTTTGCCGAGATGCAATTTCGCTATGGCGGTTGCGTATTGGGAGGATTGCTCGTTAGGAGCCTGTAGGCGAGGGATCAGGCAATAATTCACGCTAAATAGTTTTAATTTATATATACTTCCGAGTGCATTGAGGGCCTGTTTGTGTCTTTGTTTGATAAGCTGAAACAACTTGCTATGCAAGCGCCTAGCCCTGGCAATAGCAAAGCCGAGAACGCCGAACCCCGGAAAAAGCGGACTTTGGCGGTGATTGGCGCAGGCTCCGCGGGGTTGTTAAGCCTGGTTCACTTTTGCACCTGGCTGGATGAAGATTGGGACATTTACTCCATCCACAATCCCAAGAAACAGATTCTGGGAATTGGCGAAAGCACGAACGGGGAATTTGTGGGCCTTCTGGAGCGCGGCACCCGGTTTTGCCTGGGCCAAAAAGCCGACTTGGACGCCCTGGACGCCACCATCAAGTATGGCAGCAAGTTTATGAACTGGCGGGAACATTCCTGGATTAATCCGCTTCTGGACGGGAACACGGCCATTCATTTCAATAATTTCCGGTTTAAGGACTTTGTTTTTGAACGTCTGGAAAAGCATTGGCCCCGGCAATTCCGGGTTATTGAAGGCGATGTGACCGACATGGTGAACGGCGACGATCGGGTTACGCTGACTATTGATGACAAGGAGTACCATTTTGATTTTGTCATCGATTGCATGGGCTTTCCCAGCAGTTATGACGATTATGTGATTAGCGACTGTTCTCCCGTGAACCGCTGCTTAATTCACAGTATTACCGATTTTGAGTACGAACCGTTCACCGATCATATCGCCCACAGTAATGGGTGGATGTTCGGGGTTCCCCTCAAGTCCCGTAAAACGTTCGGGTACCTTTTCAGCGATAAAATCACCCCCAAGGAAGACGCCATTGAGGATATGAAGCGGCTTCTGGAGGTGGACATGCTGGAAGGCAAGGAATATGTGTTCAAATGCTACTACACCCGTAAGCTGGTGGAAGGGCGCATTTGCAAAAACGGGAATAAGGCGCTGTTTTTCGAGCCGCTGGTGGCGAATTCCATTTTTATTTATATTTACGCGCTGCGCTGTATTTACGACTATATGATGGGCCTGGTCGATTTGCCGACCACCAATGCGGGTTTTATGAAAGTGGTGCAGGAAATGGAAGATGTGATCAGTTATTACTATCAGGGCGGCTCTACGTTTCATTCCGATTTCTGGGAGCATGCGACCGCCCATACCAAGGCGCGCCTGGACAAGCGGCAGGAGTTCACGGATATCATGAACTCCTATCGCACCCTGAAGGATCGAGGGATTTTATACACCGCCCCTATATACGGATACAAACCCCTGACCTGGGAAATTGTGGACGAGCAGATGGGATACGGCTATATTCAGTAAATTGAGCTGATAGGGAACGCTTTGGTATTGTTGCCTGCCTAGGCGCCAAACTGAGGCAGTTTTTCGGCTGGGCGCATGTGTTTTAAACCAGTCCTAATCTGGGTGTCTCCTTGAATGTAACAATTTAGTTACTACCTGGACTCAAAATGTGAAAAACGGTTTTTATCCACTCGTAGGCGTATGGTACAAATTACGGCTACGGATAGGGCTACGGAAAATATTTTTTTATGGGTGTGTGGGTTTATTATAAGGGGGCGAATAATGGCGGCGAATATTAGTATGCTGAACAAAGCCAAGGGCTTTAGCGCGTTTTTTAAAGGCAATAAAGATGGGGTTATTACCGCTAAGGACGGTACGAAACTTCTGGCGAAAGGCTGGCAACAAGATGCGAAAACCGGCGAGATTGCCAAAGCCAGCGGCATTATGAATAAAATGGCGCGTAACCCCGTTAAATCGGGCCTGATTATTGGTGGAGGCGGCTTGGGCTTGGCCTATGGCTATAATTCCTTTGCGGGCGGCTCATATCCTTCTGGCGGCGACAGCTTTACGCCGAGTGGCGGCGAGCAGTAAACACTGGCAAGGTTGGCTGAATGGGTGATAAGCATCACGCCTGACGCAATGCCAGATGAGTTTGGTCTTCAATAAGGCAATTTGTTTCTGACAGGCTAAATGGCCAGAAACATGCTGAATAATGGAATGAATGTCCGAATGCACGGTCAATCCATTCCAATCAAAAAAAACTGATGGATTGCGTGAAGATGGCCGAACTCATCCGTAAACCGATACTGCTCTGCCATTTCTGGACGGACGACGCGGGCACCCGCTAAGGAAACATCCCCCGCCCTGGTGGGGCGAGGGATGCTTGAAGGAACACCGGGAAATGACGATGAATTAACGGGTTGGCGTTTGTTGTTTGAGATATCGTTGCAGTTCCGGGTTTTTCAGGGCTTGCTGGCTTTCCTTGGAAACGCCTGTCGGCTTCAGTCGTTCTTCGGCGGAGCCTGCTTTGAGATCCGCTTTTTCCCGAATGACGGTTTCCTGAAGCTCCGACAATTTCATGCCCCGGTACCGCTCATAGGACTGCCGGGCCTTTCCGGCATCCAGCCGCAGGGTTTCCCCGCCTTGCTTCTCAAACAGGGAGAACAGTTTGTCCACAGACACCTGCACTTTTTCCGGAACGAATACCGGATCGGAGGCCATGGTTTTCTTGTAACGCTCATTATTCCCAATGGTGTCGCCAAACCCGGAGAAGTAGCCGATCACGTTCAGCGCATCAGGCATGTAGTCCGGGTGTTGCAGCAGCAATTGGGTTATTTCCGGGCTGTTGCGGTAATAATCGTTGGCCAGTTGCCGCCCTTCCGGAAACTTTTTAAGCGCGAGGTCGCGGAATTTCCGCAGGCCCGACAGCACCGATTCCGGGTTCGCCATGCGGGAGGCCGTAATTCGGGTGGCGGCGCAGGCGTCGGGATCCAGCACGGACATCCAGTTGTAGTATGGGATATCGGAGGCGGGAGTGCGCTGGGCGCTGGTCAGGTTGCCGGAGAGGCTGTACCAGTAGTTCAGGAAGTTGTTGTTCGGGCTGTTGCCCCACATGGTGTCCCGGAATAAAGTGGCCAGCGAAATCAGGTTGCCGCTGTTATGGTCGCTGGCGTCGTTTCTGCCCCGGTTGGTGGAGCCGCCGTTGTCGTCGTTCGCGCTGTCCATAAAATCCAGCAGCGATGCGGCGACGCGTCCTTCGGACGTTTCCCCCAACTGGCAGGAGGAGGAGAAGTTCTCGATATTCCTGCCCGTATCGCCAAAGTGCCAGTTGTAGGTGTTGTCGGGGCGCACGGAGAGCATAAAGCCGGTGGCCCATCCTTCCGACCAGGAGAGCGCCTGGTTCTGGTTGCAATCGCCAAAACCGTGCGCGCCGCCCGGCGAGGGATCCGAGCCGTTGGCCTTGGCCATCAGGGCGTGGCCGTACTCGTGAATCACGCCGTCCCCGTCAAAGTCGGCGGCGGCCACGTTGACTTTACCGTTGTAAAATGTGCCGGAACCGGGGAAGCAGGCTTCAATAAAGCCGGGATCCTGCCCGCCCGCCGTGGAAATCTGGTTCCAGGCCAGGTTCAGCGCGCTCCACACCACCAGGCTGTTGTTGTCCGTGCTGGCGGTTTCGTTGCCAAAATCCAGCACCGTGCCGTCGTTCAGGTCGTCATGCGTGGCGGATTGCCATTCGTAGTCGCCGCTGCATTTGCCGACCTTCCAGCGGGTGTTTTCCAGCTTGAACGTGTAGTAGATATCCCGCCCGTCTTGCAGGAAGCCGTCATCGTTGTTCACCGAAAAAGACCAGCGACCGTCCCAGTCCGTGGCAACGGAACCCAGGTGATCATCACCGAAAGTATCGTCATCCCACAAGTGGACGGCGGCGTTGACCAACGGTTTCCAGACCCCGTCCACGTCCAGAAACACCAAGCGCCCTTTTACGGTAATCGGGTCGTTGGAACTCCAACTCTGGCCCTCATGTTCCTGATAGTAGCCCTTAAATCGTTCCGATACGCCAGCGGGCCGCACTAGGATTTTCTGGGATTCAGGCACATCGAAGGAAACGATTTGCTCCGATTTCACCGGCGCGGCCACCGTATCGTCCATCAATAGCCGGATATCCGGATTTTTAGGGTCTTTCTGGAGCCGTTCCTTGAAAACCGCTTCCTGCTGCCGGACATGGTTCTGAATCACGTCATGCATGTTCAGCAGCCGATAGCGTTTTTCGGTATCTATCACCAGTCGCCAGATCTGCTTGTCTGAAAAACCACCGTCCGGGTTTTTGCCGTTCACGAAAATTTCCAGTTGGTACTGGCCAGGCTTTAAATTCCGCAGATCAATATTAATCGGTTCCTGGGCCATTTTTCGGATTGCTTCGCCTTCCAGCCTTTTTTCTAGGATGGTCTCAAAGGCGGGTTGCGCAAAATCCGGACGCTTTTCAATTACGGGTCGCACTTTAACCTGTACGTCCAGCTCCGAGACCTGTTCCCGAAACTCAAGGCGAATCGGCAATATACCCTCTTGAGAACTGTTGAATTTTACCACCACCCGCTCGTCCAGAATAATCCTGGCAGGCGGGATTGGCGGCGTCGCCCAGCCCAGCGAACTGCTGCCGGCAATTAATAAGCTGAGCAATAATGCGCAATATCGATTGAAAGCGCCCCAAAAGCGGCGCTTATGATGCAGTATCATGAATCCGTTTGCCCCCTGAAAAGATGATATTTAATCAGGCTATAGCCTAATGCTTAAAACGTCAATTTCTTTTAAAGAATTAACAACAATTAGTAACCTAATGGAATATATTTTGTTGGAAAGCCTTTGTTGGTCATAATTTAACGGATGAGTTTAAATCGGTTTTTTAATGTGGTTTTTGTCGTTTGGGTTAATTGCCTGGTTGTTGAAAGGGCGCATCAACTTGGGGAATCGGGCTGACGGCATGGGGCGTTTCTGAAGGGATGGCCTGATGAATTTGGTTAACGGATTTAGGCAGCCTGACCGTAAAGCAGGAACCTTCTCCCACCTTGCTTTCTACCGTAATTTTCCCGTTGTGTTGCTCCACAATGCGTTTGCACAGCGCCAGGCCGACGCCGGTTCCGGGGTAGGGGCTGGCCTTGCCATGCAGGCGCTCAAACGGCTGAAAAATCCGTTCCGTATATTCGGGCTTAATGCCAATGCCGTTATCCTGCACAGAGATCTCGCAGACCCCCTGGTCTGAGCAGAAGGTGTAGATCCGAATCAGGGGTTTCTGGCCGGGCGGCTGATATTTCAGGGCGTTTTCAATCAGGTTTTGTAGTAGTTGCTCCAGTTGGGCCGTATCCCCGGTCACGGTATCCAGTTGTTCGATTTGAATGTCAGCGTCTTTTTCCGTGATGAGCGGTTTGAGATTGGACAAGACACGCTCCAGAATCGGCAGTAGTGCCACCGGGGCCATTGTTATCGGCGTCCAGCTCGCCTTGGACCATGTCAGCAGATCATCAATGAGGGTTTGCATGGTTTCAATGGAATTCTGGATGCGGTTCAGCGCGTCCTGGCTTTCGGGGCTGAGTTTGTCTTTTTCCAGAGTCACTTGCGCGGTAAAAATACTGATCTTTCGTAAAGGCGCTTTCAAATCATGGGAGGCCACGGTCGCGAAATGCTCCAGATCCTGATTGCTTTGGGTCAGTTTGCGGCTTATTTCCCGCAATGCCCGCTCGCTTTCCTTGAGCTGGGTGATATCGGTGGAGGTACCCGAAAACAGCAACGCCTTGCCATCGGGATCCCGCATGGCCTTGCCCCGGGCATAGCAATAAATATACTTGCCGGAACTGTGCCGCAGGCGCTGTTCAAGCTGAAAAGGCTCATCCTGCTTCAGATGCGCCCGGATATGTTCAAGAACCCTGGGCCGGTCATCGGGGTGCAGCAGGGACTCGAAAAAATCAAAGTCGATTTCCGCCCTGGGTTCAAGGCCCAGCATCTCAAAGAGTCGATCGTTCCATAACACCCGGTTGGTCAGAAGGTTCCATTCCCACACCCCGTCGTTGGAGCCTTCCAGTACCCGGCTCAGCATTTGCCGGGTTTCATTCAGCTTGGCCTCGGTCTTTTTCAGGGCGCTAATATCCGTAAGAGAGCCGGAAATCCGGGTGGGCTTTCCGGTTGCCGGATTCCACTCGGTCGCCCGTCCCCTGGACAGGCAGTAGCGGTATTCCCCGGACGGCAATTGCAGTTTGTATTCCACGTCATAGGGAACGCTTTGGTTGAGCAGCGCTTGCATGGCCGCCTGGACATGGCTCCTGTCCTCCGGCACAATCCGGTTCAGGAGGGTTTCAAACTTGGGATTGGTCTCGGATTGGTCGATATCCAGAATTTCATAGGCGCGATCGTTCCAGAAGTACTGGCCGGTGCGTAAATCCCAATCCCAGACGCCGTCGTTGGCGCCTTCAATCACAAAGCGGTACCGCTCCTCGCTGGCTTGCAGCGTTTGGGCGGCATGCACCTCCAGCGTGGAATGCAGGATGGCCTCATTGCGGTAATGCACGGCTCTGAGAGCCAGCATTTCTATTAAAATGGCGACAAGTACCGTAACCACTTCCGCGTTGACAAAGACTTGCACCGCTTCCTGGGAAAGCATCGCTGGCTGGATATATTGGAAGGTCATGGCGATGCTGGTGGTGCCGTAGCCCAACACCACCAGGCTAAGCAGGGTGGCGTAAAACGAGATGGCCTTGCTGGTGCGATCCGAGGAAAAGAACGGCAGAAAAAGCCCCTTGAAGGGAATGGTGCCAATCATCACGGACAAGCCCATTAAAATAAAGCCCAGGCTTGCCGGCACGGAAATCATGTTGTTATAGAGCAGCGGGGCGCGAATCAAGTGGCCGGTGAGCGCAAACAGGCTGGTGAAAATTAAATACAGCCCGATAGGGCAGATGATATAGGTCACCACGCCTTCCTTGTGCTTACGGAGCAAGAAAAGCAGCAGCGCCAGGCCAGAAAGCAGGATTCTGGAACTGGTCATCAGGGTGGGAACCAGGGCCGTATCCCGACCTAGCAAATGAACTTGGCTCAGTTTGAAGTGGGCCAGTTGCAGATGGTGAAAGACGCAGTAAACGCCAATGCCCAGGGTGGCAAGCGTGGTTGTCCACTGTAAGCCCAGTATCCACTTTGGCGTGGGCTTTTTGCTTGACTGGGCCGCTAGGTAAGCTTCCTGAAGGGTGGGTGGAGGCAGGCGGAATATCGTAATAATGCCGATGCCCATCAATATGAAGGCGATTGCCGTCAGCAGCGCAATGGGCGGGAGGTTGGGAAAACCGCTCAATAAGGCTGGCTGGTGGGCCAGGTACCCCAAAGAACCGGCCAGGCCAAACAAGCTGACGATTGCGCCGAATAAAGAAACCGCTTTACGGCAACAGGAAGGCTGAACCGATACCGCCACCGTAGAAAGTATTCTATGCTTGTCATCCTGATTCACAAGGCGCCCATTCCATCCTTTAAGGGGAACAGTCTAGCGCCTTCCCGCCCGGCCAGCAATTAGGCATTCGGGCTACCGGGACCTCAGGTTGCAAGGCGTCAGGCCCGCCATGTATCGGGAAATGGCGGGCCTGGCCGTGTGGGGTCTTATTTTTTAAGGCTGCTCCGTTTGGGAGAAATCAGGGTGACTTGGGGCGTTGTCTGTTTTTTGACGATTTTAACCTGCACGATGTCTTGAATATCTTTTTGGGCTAGTTTGGGGATACGGCCGTTTTTCTGTATCAACCCGACGGATCGCAGCAAAGCCTCCTGCTCTGGGCCGATGGTCTTGAAAGGCGACTTGATGTGTTCCAAGGCTGCAATGATGGCCCGTTCACCGGCTTCCTCATGGTCATCAATCAGCTCCTGCAAGGCACTGAATGTCTTGAAGGGGGTGTGTTGCCGTAAATCCGCTTTTAGCTGGGCCACGGAAATTTGCTGATAGCGTGAGTTCGCATTTGCTTTATTGATTTCTCTCGCACGTTGTCTGGATGTCAGTAAATGTGGCAGGCGCGCGCGCAGTTCCGGCTCCGGATCGCTTTCGGAATCGCTATCTTGCTCTCTGGCCCGCGCCAGCATTTCTTCCAGCTCAGTATCGTCCGGCGGGTTAATGCCAAAGAAGGATTTCGCAAGGGGCATTGGTTCGCTTTCCGAAGGGCGGGCCTTGGCGGTTTTCGTTCTGGTTTGAGGGGTCTGGAGGGTCACGCGATCGGTATCGCTGTCACTGTCACTTCTGAAGTATTCTTGATAGTTGCGTTTGGTGCCTTGGCGAGAAGGTCTGCCGGAAAATGTCAAAAGGGTTTTACCCGTCAATACGGGGCCAATGGTGTGCATGTTCGATTCCTTGTTTATAAAAATAAGTTGAATAAGGTGATGAGATACCGATACTAAATAACACAAAAAGGATGTCAGAATTGATGTGAACATGAGAAAACTCAGGGCCGGGTTTCGGAATGCTGCATAACTGGTAAGAAAACGGGGCTGAAAATTGTTATAAAAATAGTATGCTGTATTCTAATCCTGGCTGGAATTACGGACTGGATGTCGGGCGGAAGTGCGCGCTTAACGCTTCAATCTTTGCGGGGAACATAGTAGACTGTTAAATCTGATGGGTTCCCAAAGACATGAGCAGGTCTGTGGTAATAAGTAGTTACATATATCAGCATGGCAATGAGCCGGTGAGACAGAGTCACCAGGCCAAAATCATGCATGAGCAGTCCCTTCACCTGCTTTGGGAAGCGGGGCTGCGGCCCGGCATGTCGGTGCTGGACTTTGGCTGCGGCACCGCGAACCTGGATTTTTCCATCGCCTCCATGCTGGGGCCGGGCGGGAAAGTGCTGGGAGTGGATTGCAACCCCGGCCTGATCAGCCTGAATCGAAAGCGTAAGCAGACTGTAGAGGACGGTAACCTCTTCTTCAGGATTGGCCGGGCGGAAAACTATACCGATATTTTTCAGTACGATATCACCTTCGCCCGTTTCCTGGTGGCCCATACCGCCATGCCCCTTAAACTGGTGCGAAACATGCAGGGGCTAACCCGCAACTATGGCTATATTGCGTTGGAGGATGTGGACATTAGCACTATGCGGGCGGTTCCGCACAACCCGGAGCTGGAGGTGCTGAAAACCCTCATTAAGGCGTTGGTTCACTATTATGGCGGGGACGCCACCATTGGCTCCCAGTTGGGGCCGTTGCTTCATGCTTCCGGTCTGCGGCGGGTGCGGGCGTTTTCGCACCAACCAGCGGGCGCTGCCGGCCCCATTAAGCAAGTGCCGCTCTTTGTGCTGGAAAGCATTCAGCTCACGCTGTTGCAACTGGGGCTGGCCACCCCGGAACAACTGCTGCGGCTGTCTGAAGGCTTGAAAAAACTGGCGGAAGACAATCATACCGTTTTCTACTTTCCCCGCATTTACCAGGTGATTGGTTACAACAACCATACCCTTAAACTCAACCTGCCCAAGCTGTCCGTTGCCTTGCAACCCGGCATGTAAGGGCAATGTCCTGCCCGCTTCCGGTACGGAAACGCCCATCCCTTCCCGCCAAACCTAGACCGGCTTTCATGTGGGCGGGTTTGGGCTGGCCTTTCATTTAAAAAGGCGCTACACTGGGCAGAGCTTCATGAATCAGCTCAGGGAGGGGATCATGTCATCCACAAAACCGCCAGGCTCCGGTAAGGGGAAAGCCGTTAGCATCAGTCGCCAGGGTGGCGGGGATGCCTTTGTGCAGAAGAAGGGATCGCCAGAGCGTCCGTCCAAAATGTTTGAAAGCGATCTGGCGTCCGAAATCATCGCCGAGCTGTACCCGTTGCTGCTGGAAAACTGCACGGACGAGGACGATGAGGTGGATACCCGCGCGGTGTTTGAATCGCTGGCCGGGCTGGTGGGCCTGTTTGTGGCGGATTACCGGGAGGGCTACGGCGATGAAAAGGCCCGCGCGGTGTTTCAGGATTTGATAGATTTGGCGCTGAACGTGTATCAGGAACGGGAAGGGCAACCGGAATAAGCCGCCGACCCCTGTTGAACACGCCTAAAGAAAAACCCTTTGCGCGCTCTATACGCAAAGGGTACACAAGTGGTAAGCGTGGAAAGTAGTTGAGTAATCAGTCTCTTTAAGATATATGAATCACCCCTCATTCTCTATTAGCTGGAGGTGGGCATTTGCGGCCACACGGTTTCATAGACTGCTGGCTGAGTAAGAGGGATGGCTTTCTGTAAAAATTAAGACCACTGACGGACTTGCCGGGCCAGGCGAAACATTGGCGAAAAAGCGGAACCATGCGGAAGCGGCTGGTGTTTGGATGCAGGGTACATAGGGAAGCCTGACTGAACCAGATGGACTGAAGCGCATTGCGCTAGGAATTTTTCTGGGGATTGATTATTGATACGAGAACAGCCCGGCCTTGGGCAATAAAAAACCCTCTACAGCATGTGTAAAGGGTACGAGTGGTAAAGCGTGGAAAGTACGTTTGAGCTAAAATTGAAGCTTGTTTCAATAAGGTTATCTTACAGATTTGAATTGGCGCAAACCATTACCCAAGTTACTATAAATCGACAACTGTTCAGTTCTTAAACAACAATTGCAACAATAACCGCATTATTTCAGACCAGCCAATAATGCAAATAGCAGAAAGTGTTAGCCAAATTAAAGCGGCATCTCTCAAATATTTGATGCGTGTGCTGTCGCTTTCTTGCCAGAGTATTCCTTGCATTAGGAGTACCATTCCTAACGCTCCAGGGAATAGTATTTGAGCTGTCAGTAAGATGCCTTTGTAGGGTATCAGCCATATTAAGATGAATAATGGTGCGAAAAAAGCCAACAGAAGCAAAACCTGGATGACACCCAAAAATACACCGACTACCACACAGCACTGTCCGGGTTTTTAGTAGCTCTTGGGAGAGGAGCGTTGCTTTATTTGTATTTTTTCCAGTTTGGCTTTGGGTGGAATGCCTTCAATGATTCGCTTATGGCCGCATGTTAGGCATGGTTCATAGATATTCTGCCTGATAATAGCGCATTTTGCGCAGTGATAAGTCTTTTCTGGCGTGTACTCATACATTGGCGACATCGGAGGTTTCCTTCTTTTAAAGGCATTATAGCTCTGCTGTGGCCAGTGAAAAACTATCGATGTGACAGTTGAGAAAACGTATACAGGCATGCGATTGGGGAAGAAAAAGAAAAAGCCCTTTACGGATAAACCGTAAAGGGTACGAGTGGTAAAGCGTGGAAAGTACGTTTGAGCTATAGGGTTAAAAAACTTGTTTCAGTAAGTCTATGTTATGTTTTTTTAACGTTTTGTTATATTGCCAATGTGTCGATACTTTTAAAAAAAATAGATTAGCCATATGGGTAGTCGAAGCCTTATACCGTTCTGTTTCAAGTCGTTCTGTACAATGTGAAAAACTTCTCTATTGAAGCTTCTTCTGGGATAGCCCCATCCGTTCTGGGAGAAATTACCCATCTTTGCCAAACGGTAGCAACATTTTAAAAAAGCAAGGTTTATTGCCAACACAGTGCAACTTACAGTCTTGATCACCCGGTCAACGTCTATTCATCTGGAGAAGAGTCACCATGGCGCAATTAGGCCCCGTCGGCATGTACCCGGTTTTCATTCCGGTTAATGGCAATGCGGTTAACCCCGCCCAGCAAGATGCGAAAGCCATGCCGTTTATTGTCCAGCCCGCATACCCGCCCATGCCTTCCATGGCTCAGCAAGGGGTGTATGGCGGCATCCAGAATCATGGGGTGCAGCAATACCTGCCCATTGCAGAACGACGCGAACTGGACCCGCAGGAAGACGTGAATATTCGCAAGGGCTTGCAGCGCTGGTGGCCTAAAATTGGCGCCGGGTACGCCACCCCCATGCATGAGTTGCTGGCCGACCCGTTCAAGTCCGCCACGTTGAGTGGCTTGCTTCTGGGCGTACTTGCGGGCATAACTGGCTTGTTCATGCAGCCCCGTCGGGTGTTCGCGTTGGCTGGCCTGATTGTGGGCAGCCTGGTGGGCGCGTTTACCGGCTATATTAATCGCCGTCAGCAGAACGAAAATATTCTGGATCTCATGAGCCGTTTCCCACAAGGGGCCACCAAGCGAGACATGCTGTCCGATCCGGTTTACCAGTCCGATTTGAACCGAATCGCGATGGCCCGCGCCAACGGCGGCAGCGGGGATTTTCTGGCGGGCGCGCTCATTGGCTCCGCTTTTCATTCCGGTTACGGCAATCGACGAAGTTAACTCGCCGGTTTTAGCCCGGTTTTCACTTAACAGCCGCATGGAATGAATTGCAAGAGGAGAGAAAACCATGGCTTTTGGCTTGCCCATGGCCCCCTACATGGTATTGCAGCCGGTCTCGGTTGCCAAAGACCCTGTGAACGCCGTAAAACCGGCTGCGGCTATGGAAACGCCCGCGCTGGCGACAGGCATTCAAAGCGATGTGGTGGAACTCAACCGTCCGGTTGTCCAGCCGCCTCAAGCATCGGCGGGCGTGTATGGCGGGTTGCAGAACCACGGGATACAGCGCTTCCTGCCGATCGCCTCAAGCCGCCCCCTTACTCCGCAGGAACAAAGCGCGGTTGCCCAAGGGTTGAAGCAGTGGTGGCCCAAAATCGGGGCGGGCTATATTACGCCCATTCCCAAATTGCTGGCCAGCCCTCTAAAGTCTTCCGTGTTGTCGGGCGGGCTGGGCGGAGCCTTTTCGAGCGCCATGCTGAAAGGGGAAGAAGAAGCGCTCACCCATGCGAACGCGCCTCTGGCTGCATTGGGCGCGTTGCTGTTTGGGGCGATGGGCTTTATCAGTCGGCGGCAAAGCAACGAGAATATTCTGGATTTGATGCGCCGCCTGCCGGAAGGCTCAACCAAGCGGGACTTATTGTCCGACCCGGTTTACCAGGAAGAGTTGCGGCGCAAGGCCGAGGCAAGGCGTTCCGGCGGTTCGTTCGACCTGGTGGATTTGCTGTTCCTGCTGGCCGATTGCCAGGGCAACCGGAAAAGCGGCAGCTTCAGAGGCTCCAGGGTCAGGCTTTCCAGGGCGGGAGGACGCAGCGGCGGCGGACATTCGGGTGGACATTAAACAGGCTGCGGCCATACCCCCTGCTGGGATTACGACTGGTTTCGAGGTAAACTGGAGACAGTCATCTGGCAAAGGGTATCCATTTTATGTTCACAGTGCGCGTTCCGGCTACAATTGCCAATATGGGGCCGGGTTTCGACAGTTTCGGCATGGCGGTCAGGCTCTACAATCGGTTTCATTTTCAGCAGGCCGATCGGGATGAGCTGACTTTTGCCGAGACCGGTTCCGTGGACGTATCGGCCCTGGCAGCCCTTCCCTCGGCGGATAATATCGTGTTTTCCGCCATGGAGCGCCTGTACGCCAAGGTCGGGCAATCTCGCCCTGCTTTTAAGGTTACTGTAGAGGCCGATATCCCGGTGGCCCGTGGCTTGGGTAGCAGCTCTACCGCCATTGTGGCCGGACTGGTGGCGGCCAACCAGTTCCTGAATCAACCTTTTCAGACCGCAGAATTATTAGATCTGGCCATCGAGATGGAAGGCCATCCCGATAATGTGGCCCCGTCCCTGCTGGGCGGCGTGGTGTTGTACGATACCTGCCCGTATGTGCTGCCCTGGCCCCTGGAATGGCGGGTGATGGTGCTTAGCCCGTCTTATACCGTTCTCACCGAAGAGGCCCGCCGGATTCTGCCCCAAACGGTTTCCCTGCAAGACAGCATTTTCAACCTGCGCAAGGCCAGTACGCTCACCTACGCGCTATTGCGGGAAGATGCGGATGCCCTGCGGGCCAGCCTGCACGATCAATTGCACCAGCCCTATCGCCGTCAGCTCATTCGGGAATATGACGCCATTGAAAAGCTGGTGATGGATGACGGGGCGTTCGGCATGATCATCAGCGGCTCTGGCTCCAGTATGGCCGTGTTTTACCCCACCGTCATCCATGCGTTCCTGCTGGAGAAACTGGAAGCGCTGATTCAGTCCAATGGCTGGGATGTGGTAATTAACGATGTGGCTGTGGATACCGAAGGCGCGCAATTACTGGATGTTTCATCCTCCATCGGGTGACGCCTTTTGTCGGAATATTGCCAGACGTGTGTATACCAGCTATAAACGATTCATTGGTGCGGATTCATTGAAGCGTCCGTTGTGCGGAGGGTATGACACAGAAATGATGAGTGGAACCATGAAATCAATTTGGGGCATCATAGGGGTGCTGCTATTGCTGGCGATCGGCGGGTTCGCCTTGACCAACCACAACGCGAACGCCGATGACGCCGAGCCTTCCGAACACCAGACCCTGGATACCTGCCAGCGGTATGCGGCTCGCTATTATCAACAGGTCAATTCGGAGCGTTTTCAATCCCTTCGCCTGCTGGAAGAGGATTTGAACGAGGAAAAGTATGAGGACAAGGCGGGCAGCCAGTTTATCAGCACGGTGCTGTCCGGCCATGGCGTTTGGACGGACAAGTCTGGGGAATCATCGGCTGTCCGCTTCAGCTGCCTGCTGGAGAATTCCGACAAGGCGGTGTTTTTCGATATTTTTGAGGATCATCGCCGCGATCCGGTGGATGTATGCTGGGATCGCTTTGAGCCTGGCGAGTGGGGCAAAATGACCCAGTGCCTGCAAGATTCCCTGAAGCGGGAAGAGGCTGCGCTTGCCAAATTGCAAAACCAGGCGACCCAACAGGCGGAGCAATCCCAGGACAAGGCGTCAGCCAGGCAAACCTTGCAGGACAGCAACGCCCGGTGGCTGCAATATCGAGATCAGGAATGCGCGCGCAGGCAGGCATTTGTGGCGGGCCGCAACCATCCGGATATTGGCACGTTGACCTGCCAGATTCGAAAAACCGATGAACGGATTACCGATTTGAAATTTGACGAATAACCGACCTCATCTGGTGAATTAGAAAAACGCATTAAAAAGCCGCCTTCCGAATCCGTTCGAGAGGGCGGCTTTTCAGTTGAGAGAGATATCTTTAAAGCTTGAAGAATTCGGCTACCTGCGCGGAATCCGCCGGAAGCTGGGCGCGTTCCGGATTGCCGAACTTGATTGCCGAATCCGGGTCTTTCAGGCCGTTGCCGGTTAACACGCACACAATGGTGGCGTTGTCCTTCACCTGATCCAGCTCGCTGGCCTTCAGCAAACCGGCTACGCTGGCCGCGCTGGACGGTTCGCAGAAAACGCCCTCGTTTGCGGCCAGAAACTGGTAGGCCGCCACAATCTCGTCATCCGTCACCGAATCAATCCGCCCGCCGGATTCGTCCCGCGCCGCTTCCGCCGCCTGCCAACTGGCCGGGTTGCCAATGCGAATGGCTGTGGCCAGGGTTTCCGGCTTTTCAATCTTGCGTTTCAGCACAATCGCCGCGGAACCTTCGGCTTCATATCCGTTCATGCGGGGGCGTTTGCGGGTAATGTCTTTGTCGGCGTATTCTTTAAAGCCTATCCAGTAGGCGGTAATGTTGCCCGCGTTCCCCACCGGAATGTACAAATCATCCGGCGCTTCGCCTAGTGCGTCGCATACTTCAAACGCGCCGGTTTTCTGGCCTTGCAGCCGGTAGGGGTTGATGGAATTGACGATGCACACCTTGCCGGTGGCGCCCAAATCGCGCACAATATCCAGCGCCTGATCGAAGTTGCCGTCGATTTCCACGATGGACGCGCCGTATAAAATGGCCTGGGACAGCTTGCCCAGCGCCACTTTTCCGCCGGGCAGGATAATCAGGGTTTTCAGTCCCGCCCGCGCGCCGTAAGCCGCCGCCGCCGCACTGGTGTTGCCCGTGCTGGCGCAAATAATATGGGTATGGCCTTGCGCCACGGCCTGAGACACGGCGTAGGTCATCCCCCGATCTTTAAAGCTGCCGGTGGGGTTTAACCCTTCAAACTTCAGGAAGACCCGGATGCCTTTTTTGCCGGATTTTTGCATCACGGCGTCCGCCACTTTTTTAGCGGGAATGAGGGGCGTGTTGCCTTCTTCCAGGCTGATGATCGGGAAATCGTCCCCGAAATCGTAGAATTTGCGATACCGCTCTAAAATGCCCGCCATCTTACAGAACCCTCAACAGGCAGCCGATGGCCTGGGTGCTTTCCTGCTGCCGAATGGCTTCCAGCGCCTGGTTCATCTGCTTTTCGGTCACTTCTTGCGTTAATAGCACAATGGAGGCAGTGCCGTCCGGGTTGATGCCCTTTTGCATCACCGCTTCCAGCGAAACGCCCGCATCGCCGCAGGCGTTGCCCAAATGCCCAATTACTTTGGGGCGATCGTTCGTGTTTAACCGCAGGTAATATTTATTGCGGGTTTCGCCTACCGGCAGCAATTTGGCGGGGGTGGCAGGATCAATAATCATGGACGGGATCGGCTCGTTGCCTTTCAGCAGCCCGGTGGCAATGGCCAGAATATCGGCGGCGACCGCGCTGGCGGTGGGCATTTCGCCCGCCCCGCGACCGTAGAACATCACTTCGCCCACGGCGTCGCCTTTTACAAAAATGGCGTTAAATTCGTTCTGGATGTTGGAAAGCGGATGGCTGACCGGAATCAGCATGGGATGCACCCGAATGTCCAGGCGGCCATCGGCTTGCATTTTGGCCAGGCCAATCAGCTTGATGACGTAGCCCAGTTCCCGTGCGGTTTGAATATCTTCGGCGGTAATCCTGGTGATTCCTTCCCGGTGGATGGAAAGCGGGTCTACTTCCTGCTTGAAGGCGATCAGGGAAAGGACGGAAATTTTATACCCCACGTCGAAGCCTTCCACGTCGTTGGTGGGGTCAGCTTCCGCAAAGCCCTTGGCCTGGGCTTCGGCCAGCGCCTGCTCAAAGCTCCAGCCTTCCTGGGTCATTTTGGTGAGGATATAGTTGGTGGTGCCGTTCAGAATCCCCGCGATTTCCTGAATTTTATTGGCCCCCAAAGACAGCTTGAGCGGCATAATAATGGGAATGCCCCCGGCCACGGCCCCTTCAAACAAAATGCGCACGTTGTTTTTGCGGGCCAGCTCAAACAGTTCCGGACCGTACTTGGCGATTAATTCCTTGTTGGCGGTCACCACGTGCTTGCCGTTGTTCAGGGCTTCCACCACCAGCTCGCGGGCCAGTTCCGCGCCACCCATCAATTCCACTATCACCTGAGTTTCGGGATCGCGCACCACTTCAAACGGGTCTTGCGAAAGCAGATCGCTATCCAGATCGGTGATGTTGCGGTTTTTTTGCGAATCCCGCACCGCGATTTTCTGGAAGAAGATATCGGAATGATCCCGAAAAATTTTGAATACGCCCGATCCCACCGTTCCCAGGCCGATCATGCCAATCACCACCTGCTTGCCGGTGGTCTGGGGATTGCCGTTGAGGGCGTTCTGATCCGATAAAGCCTGGCTGGGAGGGGATGACATGGTGATTACTCCTGATGGGACGGTGACTCGAAGATCCTACCATAGTCATGCCATGCCCGCAGCCTGTCCCCGGTATCGGGGCGGGGCATTTTTTAGGCGAAAAGCCGCGCTGGAAATTTCACGCATCGGGTTCCTGATGCCAGGCTGCGCTGGATTGCCATGCCCGCAGTCAGGCAACTGGTTCCGTTTGCTGGCTGATTAGGCGCGTTGCCCGGCGAATTCCCGCAAATGGCAGGAAACCAGGCTGATAATATCGTGCAGCACCGACGGCGATGATTTATAGGAATAATCAATCGTCGGGAACGTGCTATATTCGGTTTCCAGAACGCTTTTGAACAGTCCTTCCCCGTTCACTGCCGGGGCAAATAACTGTTTTCGGGCCGCCTTCAGAAAACTCTTCTCCTCCGGGGAAAGAAGAAATTCCAAATTTCCACTCATACTACACCATCCTCTACTCTTCCACCTGTGTACGACTCTTCTTCTCTTCTGGTTTTACTCTTCTCTTGCTTACTCTTCCACGGTTTACCGACCTACGGTTAGTTCTCTTCCCATCTTCTCCACATCAAACTTCTATCCCACTAACCGAATTTTTCTCTTCCCATCCGAACCAAACCATAGAACTATTGAAATAAAAACAATTTGCTTGCGGGAATTGCCCCAATCTGGAAAATTTTCCTGAAAAGCTTGCCCCAAGTGGGAAGGGGAACGGGCTGACCATTCCTCTTTGCAAAGGCGCCATTTTTTAGTAAGCTCGCTGTTACTATGCTTCGCTTTACTGAACTCGTCTATCTGGCCGCCCCGTTTGAACGCCCTGAGGAGCGCGCCTTTAACCAGCGCCTCGCCAGGCTGGTGCGTTCTTACAACTATCCGTTGTTTATGCCCGAAGAAGCGGAGGTGGAGTTGATGGCGTCCGGCGGTTGCCTGGCGGACTGGCAACCCCGCCCGGAACTGGCCGAGGATGGCTGCCATGCGGGCAACCTGGATCAGTTTATGACCGAAGCCTGTATGGACGCCTTAAACCGCGCCAATCTAGTGATTGCCGTGTTCTATGGCGAAGAGTTCGATCCGCTGACCGCATTTGAGGTGGGCTATGCACTGGGTCGTCGCACCAACGTGGTGGCGGTGCAAAATACGCTGGAACCCACCCTGATTCGCTCCGGCAGCCTGAAGCGGCTGACCTCGCCGCATGTTTGTTCTCGTGTGGTAATTGCCCCGCACGATGACGAGCGCTTTCCCGATCGCCTGATCCCGATTATCAACCGCTTTTTCGTGCCTCACAAGCTGTAGTTTTCACCGCGTCGATTTTTTTAAGTGGAATGGCTTTGGCTGTGCTTGCCGGGCAGACCGATTTTTCGGGTGATGAGCGCATCTTTCAGCCGGTCGGGAACCCAGCGCAGGATGCGGCGCAACTGGGCGTCTTTACCCACCAGGTAACGGGTTTTTGGCTTGGGGGCGCATAGCGCATGCAGCACCGCTTGGGCCACATGCTCCGGGGGGATACCCCGCTGGGCGGAGCGCAGAGCGGCCTTGCGAATCAGGTCCAGGGCCGGTTCGTATAACGCAAGACTGGATAAGGTAGCGCCTGATTCTGGTTGGGCATACATTTCAGTTGTAGCTTTCAAGGACTTCTCCCAGATGGGGGTGGCAATGGTGCCCGGTTCAATAATGGCTACCTCGATTCCCCAGGGTTGCAGCTCCACCCGCAGGGCGTCTGTCAGCGATTCCAACGCGAACTTGGAGGCGGAATACGGCCCTGCAAAAGGCAGCGCGTTCAGCCCGGCAATAGAACCCATATTGACGACGCGTCCCCGTTCCTGGCGAAGCAGCGGCAGAAACGCCTGCGTAACGGCGATTGGCCCCACCACGTTCACTTCCAGTTGCCTGCGCAAATCTTCTATGGGAACGCATTCCAGCGGACCGCACACGGCAATGCCCGCGTTGTTTACCAGCCCGTTCATGCCTTTCCCTTCTGGCAGCATGGCCTGAATCCGCCCCTGGGCTTCCAGAATGCTGTCTGGTTCGGTCACGTCCAGCAGTACCGGGATAATGGCCGGGTTGAACAAAGCCAGCCGATCCGCGTCTTCCGGATTGCGAACCCCGGCGAACACGGTGAAACCCTGCCCCGCCAGCGTGATGGCGCAGCATTGCCCAATCCCGGTGGAAGCCCCGGTAATCAGTACGGTTCGGCTTTCGGGCCGGATATTGATGGCGGATGGTTGCAACAGCAATTGGGTGTCCTTTCAGTCGTTTCCCGTTTGGGGGCAAAAATCCCCAGCCCATATGTCAAACAGGGTTTCAGGAAATTATGCAACACAAGCCGGGGCGTCAGCACTTCCCATGCTATAAGAATATAATATTGATTATTGATTTCAAAATAATATTGAACAGATAGCCTTTGTAACCCTGCTCAGCCTCTGCCGGATTGTTCAATTGCGGAATGCTTTTTCCCCACGTACAATTTGGGAAGTGAAATGGCAGGTGTATCCTTCAAAGCATATGGGTTCAGACCCGTGTTTGGGCAAATGAACCAAGTAGTACAGGCAAGTAGTACAGGGCGAACCATACAATGACCGGGTATCCGGATAACGATCCAGAGTTTGAAAGCTCGGCTGTGCAGTCCGATGAGACATCGGTGCAGATCCAGTTGGCCTTGAACCGCCGTATCCATCAGCAGGAAATGCTGGCCCTGCTGAGTCAACGGGCGTTGCGGGGCGTCCATCTCCAGTTTTTTCTGGAAATGACCATCGCCATGATTGGCCAGACCACGAATGTGAAAACCTGCCGGATCTGGGAATGCCTGAATTCACCGGAGAGCATCCATTCCGAACCGGGCCAAAATCAAGGCGAAGGCAACCGGCCGGAAGGGCTTTTATTGGCCCTGCGCGCAACCACGGAAGGCTTGGATTCCCGGCGGGACAAGACCGCTATTGAGGCGAAGACGCAACCATTGGCGGCTTACGCGCTGTCCAATCGGGAGCCGGTTTGCATGACTGATGTGGCCACTGAGACCCGTTTCGACCCCTCGGCGGACTATGACGCGCACGGGCTGCGCAGCGCGGTGGCCGTGTTGATTCACAATGGCCATGGGGTTTACGGGGTGCTGGAAGCGGCTTCCGAGAACCCGCATGCCTTTATGGAATATGATGTCACATTTTTGCAGGCGGTCGCCAATCTGGTGGGCATTGTCATTGAGCAAAGCCGCCTGAAGCAGGAGGTGGAGGAAACCACCAACCGCTACGAAATGGTTCTGGATGCGGTAAGCCAGGCGGTTTGGGACTGGAACCTGGAAACGGACAAGGTCTACTGGAACGATCAGTTGTTCGACTTGCTGGGCCTGTCCCGCGCCGAGTTTACGCCTTCCTGGGACAGTGTCGCGCCCCTGATTCACCCGGAGGATCGTCCCCGGGTTGAAAGCGCGATTTGGCGACAAATGCGCACCGGCGGCAGTTGCGAACTGGAATACCGGATTTTGAACGCCATATCTGGGGAATATATTTATTTGTATACGCAGTTAACGGTCATTCTGGATCAAGATGGCAATGCTATCCATATGGCCGGGCTAAGCAGCGATATTACGGCCCGCAAACGCAGCGAGCTGTTACTGAAAGAAAGCGAGGAACGGTTTCGGGCCATTGGGGATGACGCCCCTTTCATGATTTGGATGACCCATGCCGATGGCATGCCGTTTTACATGAACCGGGCCTGGTGGGAATTTACCGGCCTGGACGAGTCGCTGGGCCTGGCCTCGGTGGATTTGTCCCGGCTGGTGCATGCGGACGACCTGCCCGATGTGATGGAGCGTTACCTGAGCGCCTTTGAAAAACGGGCGTCTTATCAGGCCGAATACAGGCTCCGGCGGTGCGATGGCCAGTTTCGCTGGATTTACGCCATGGGGAACCCCCGCTTTTCGGCGGATGGCAGGTTTATAGGCTATCTGGGGTGTTACCTGGACATTACCGACCGCAAGCGGATGGAACAAGCGTTGCAGGAGAGCGAGGAGCGTTTCCGCAACATGGCGGACGCGGCCCCGGCTCTGATTGGCTTTGTGGACGCCAATGGCAAGGCTGTTTATTACAACCGCTATTGCGAGCAATTTGCCAACGCGCCCATGCGGGATTTGCTGGATGATGGGTGGATGCGGGCGGTTCACCCGGAAGATCGGGAGCGGTTGGTGGAAACTTACCGCCAGCATATTGCAAGCCAGGAACGATTTACCTTTGAGTACCGGGCGGTGCGACATGACGGCAAGATTTGCCATTTGTTCAACACGGCGGCCCCCCGCTTTAATTCGGAAGGGGAATTTCTGGGTTACGTGCTGATCGGCGTTGATATTACCGGCCAGAAGGAAGCGATGACCCGTTTTGAGCGGCTCATGTCCTCCAATATCATGGGGGTCTGCAACTGGCGGCAGGATGGGGTATTGCTGGACGCCAACGACGCTTTCCTGAACACCATTGGCTATACCCGTTCGGAACTGGAGGCCGGGCAAATTAACTGGCGCGCTCTCACCCCTCCCGAATTCGAGGCGCAGGAAGAGAAATGCTTCCGCGAGTTGAATGAGAGAGGCGCCTGCACCCCGTGCGAAAAACAGTATATTCACAAGGACGGGCATCGGGTGGATATTATACTGGGGGCCGCCTACCTACAGGACAGCGTGGAGGAGGGCATGGCTTTCATGCTGGATATCAGTCCGCGCAAGCAGGCGGAACGCGCCTTGCTGCAATCGTTGGAACGGGAGCAGCTTCGCAGGCGAATTGCGGAACTGGCCAGCCAGGCGTTTGATATGGCGAATATTCTGGATGCGGTCTCGGAGGAAGTGGGCCGATTCTTCAAGGTGGATCGCTGCCTGGTGACCGGTTACGAACCGATGCGCGAAGAGTCGGAACCCCTCCGGCTGGTGCTGATGGGGCAATATTGCACGCCAGCTTTGCCATTACGAGAGGTTCGCAAGGATGTTTTGCCGGGCTATCTGGCCCAGGGCGGAATCACGCTGAATGAGGCGATCGTGCGACTGAACGCCCCCGATATGGTGGGTATGTTGCGGCAACTAGAAGCCCAACCGGCGGTTGAGGTATGTGACGATATTGTTGGGTTGGCTGACGCGTCGGTCGATATCGGGAGCAATTCCTTTCTGCGTGCCTGGATTAGCCTGATGGTGGAGGAATACCGGGCGGTTTCCTGTCTGCGGGTGGGAATCCAATACCGGGGTACGGGTTATGGATCAATTTCATTGTTTCAATGCGAATTTCAGCGCGTGTGGACTCAGGAGGAAATGGAGCTGCTGGACGATATCGCCTTTCATGTGGGGAGCGTCCTGTACCAGGCCAAGCTGTACGAGCAGGAGCAAACGGCCAAGCGCCAGTTGCAATGGAATCTGGACCGGGAAAGCCTTCGACGGCGCATTCTGGAAGTGGGTGGCACCTCCACCGACCTGGAGCGGATTTCCCAAACGCTTGCCGAGCAGGTGGGGCGTTATTTTCAGGCGGATCGCTGTTTCCTGATGCGCTACGACGCGTCGGACCCGGCGACTTTCCGGGCCAGCCTCAGGACTGTGGGGCAATATTGCTCCAGCGATCGCATTAAGCCGTTGCTGGTAGAGGAATGGCCGGAGCAGATGTTTGAGCCGTTGTCGCTCGATTTTTCCCAGGGGCGCCAGGTTGAAATGGTGCAAATGCCGAACCGGCAAGCGTTTGAAGCGTATATCCGCAACCGGATGGCCAATGAGCCTTTGCCGGAAACGCAGAAACAGGAATTCTGCGAGCATTTGACCCGTCTTTTGTTTGAGGACTATGGCGCCCAATCCATATTACGACTGGATATTATCTACCAGGGCAATCAATACGGTATTCTGGCGCTGCATTTCTGCGAGCAGCCCCGGCAATGGCGACAGGAAGAAAGCGATATCCTTTACGACATTGCCTATTACATTGGCGGCATTTTTTACCAGCAGAACCTGTACCAGCAGGAAGCGCAAGCCAAACAGGAACTGGAGAAAAGCTACCGCCTGCTGCGCATGGTGAGCGAGGCCCAGGCCCATTACATCAGCAGCGAGGAGCCGGGCATTCTGTTTGAGGATCTGGTGAACAAGCTGTTGGCGTATACCGAAAGCGAGTTCGGGTTTATCGGCGAAGCGATGCAGGACGACCAGCGGCAGCCCTACCTGAAATTCCGATACCTCACCAATATCGCCTGGGACGAGGAGACCCGCCGGTTGTACGAAACCCAGTGGGAAACTGGCGGTATGGAATTTCACAGCCTGAAGACCCTGTTTGGGCATGTGCTGACTACCGGCCAGCCGCTCATAGCCAATGATCCGTTGCATGATTCCCATCGAGGCGGCTTGCCGGAAGGGCATCCCCCGCTGAAAGCGTTTATGGGCCTGCCCATTTACAAGGGCGCCTACATGGTGGGCATGGTCGGCATCGCCAACCGCCCCGGCGGCTACCCGGACACCATGCCGGAGGAGTTGCAGCCGTACCTGATGACTTGCGCCAATATCATCTGGGGTACCCGCACCGAAAATTTGCGCGAAAAATTGACCCAGGATTTGCGCGAAAGCGAGCGTTCCCTGAAGGACTACACGCTGCGGCTGGAGAAAAGCAACCAGGAACTGGAGCAATTCGCAACCATCGCCTCCCACGATCTCCAGGCGCCTTTGCGCAAGGTGGTGTTATTCAGCGAATTCCTCAAGTCTGCGGCGGGAGACAAACTGCCCCAGGACTGCCTGGAATATGTGGATCGCATCCAGAAGGCCGTTTTCAGGATGCAGGCGTTGATTAGCGATTTGCTCAGGTTGTCGCGGGTGACGCGCAAAGGGAAGCCCTTTAAGCCGGTGGATCTGGGCCTGGTGATTCGGGAAGTGCTGCTGGATCTGGATGAGAACCGACGCGATGTTTGTGGCGCGGTGGAGGTGGGCAACTCGCTAATCATTGATGCCGATGAGACCCAGATGCACCAGGTGTTCCAGAACCTGATCGGCAACGGGTTGAAGTTCCATAAAAAGAATGTGCCGCCGGTGGTTCGGGTCGACATGCAAGCTCTGAAAGGGGGCGTCTGCCGGATTACGGTACAGGATAACGGCATTGGCTTTGACGAGAAGTACCTGGATCGGGTGTTTGCGGTATTTGAGCGCTTACATGGGGAACAGGAATACGAAGGCACCGGCATGGGCCTGGCCATTGTGCAAAAAATTATTGAGCGCCACCACGGGAGCATTACGGCCAAAAGCGCGCCCGGTAAAGGCACCACGTTTATCGTGCATTTGCCGGTTCATCAAGGCGGGCTGAAACTGTAAGGGCGTTCGCCCGGACAAACAGCCTCCAGGCCAGTTTGTCCGCTTAGCCGCGCACAAAGGGATTATGGCGCATTTCATGGCCAATGGTGGTTCCGGGGCCATGGCCGGTCACCACCCGGATGTCTTCGTTGAGCGTATAAAGACGCTCCCGAATGGAACGTTCTATGGTGGGGTAGTCCCCGCCCCATAAGTCGGTGCGGCCAATACCGCCCTGAAACAGCGTATCGCCCGCCAAAAGCAGGTTGGCCTCCTCAAACAGGAAGCTCATGGAACCCGGCGTGTGACCAGGGGTAAACAAGGCTTTCCCGCTGAGCATGGTCAGGGGCAATTCCTCTTCATGCTCCAGCCAGTGGGTTGGTGTCGGCGCCGGTTTATAAGGCAGCCCGAACATGTTGCACTGATCTTCCAGGTGATCCCACAGCGGGCGATCCGCCGGGTGCAGGCAGAGCGCCGCGCCGGTTTTTTCGTGCAGGTCGCCGGATGCCATGAAGTGATCGAAGTGGGCATGGGTATGGATAATTTGCGACACGCTAAAGCCTTCTTCCGACAAAATTGCCAGGATTTTATCGGCGTCCCCGCCCGGATCGGCCACAATCGCCCGGCGGGAGACCGGGTCGCCGATAATGGTGCAGTTGCACCGCAAGGGGCCAACCTGAAGGGTTTTCACAAAAAGGCTGGCCATGGCTGGATCGGGTTTGGCGTCTGGCATCATCGTCACTTCTGTCTCTCCGTTTGCTGGTAAGGGACAGTATAACTTAGCGGCTTGCAGTTAACGGATAGTAAAAGCCATTAAAGCCGAGCCTGCCGTTAAATGCAGTCAAAAAGGGTGGTCTCTTTGTGGTTGTCCAAAACTTAATACTGCTTTGGGGAGACGGGACGGCGGGGCGTTGTCAAATGCCGTACTTTTTCTTGCTTTTCAATCCCGCAAACACTTTTTCAAATGCATCATCCCCTTGCTTTAGGGCTGCATCCAGTTTCTCTTTTTCCGCGCCGGTTGCGATCCATACGTTATTCGGTTTTTTAGAAGAAACGTAAAAGCCTTTCAACGGGAAAGGAGAGTCGACGACGCTTCCTCGGGTGGCGGCTTTGTGGGTTTGCGCCAGATACTGCGCCCCTGGCACATTATCTTTATATTCATCCAACTCCGCATTAGTACCTGTTGCTTTCTGGAAAGCGCCAAAATGCGTAGTATCGGCTGAACGTGGTAAAGCATTCCGGGTAAACTGGGTTTGGCTGGCCTGTCGCCGTGTGGCCTGACTTAATTGCCCGGCGCGCACAAAGGCTGAACCGCCGAATAGTGGCTGTATTCTCATTGGGTTAAATTCTTTCATTAGGAGTGATGAACAATATATTTTTAGCATGAAAATGATGTGTTTCATAACCCTGTTGTTGAACAGGGCAACGGAAAGAGGTGGGCGGGCAACTTTTTTCTTTCAGGGATTTAATGTAGGTAGAAATAATAATCTTGGGCTGGTGCCGGAGTTATAACCCCGGATTTATAAACCCCTGATTTTTAAAAGTTGTTGATTGGATTAAATAAGGAGAAGATATTCGTGAGATTGTCTAGAATTCTGCTGCCCGTAGTTGCCATGAGCGCCTTGGCTACCCAGGCTGGCGCCAAAGTTCTCACTTCCCGGCAGTTGGAAAAGCAATGCAAGGGGGTATCGGGGCAGCTGCGGGACACCTATGAGACCCTGGGAAAATCGCTTAATGCTATGGAACAGCATGGTTTACATACCCACAGAGGAATTGACGCCGCTGGGGCGGGGGGTGAGGCCTGGGGGAAAGCTGTTGTTCAGTATGCCGGTTTTTTACAAAATCTGGGGGATTCAGAGAGGTCGCTTGTAAGGGAGGCAGGGAAATCCACTTCCCGAATTCCTGAAATGCATCAATGTCTGACCGAGGAGCTGAATCCAGCGCTCAACAAAGCCGAGAAACGGTTTAACCAGCTTGTCGATAAGCTTGGTAAGGAAGCGGAAGCGAAAAAAGCCAAACAAAAGCCATCTGTCGAGAAGCCTGCGCCGGAATTAAGCCGTGCTCCCGGTGTGAACAAAACCCAGAACAGCCCATTCAGGGTCTTCCATGAGGAATTTTAAAGCCCGCTATTGATAGCAAGTGTCCTGAATTCTCCGGAGATGTCATTTGACTTTGTTGAGGGGCACCGGGCATTTCCAGCTTGCGGCAACCCTGCATCCTCTTTTTTCCACTGGGTCAGAACTTGGCAAGGCCACTCCTGTGCAGTTATCCGAGAAAAGGGCATGTGGGGTTGTTGCGGTTGGCATTTGTAGTAAAATCGGTTTATTCAGCCGGGGTGAATCGCTTTGGGTACCGCAACCGTGTTATCGACTTTTTTACTAATCGGCTTTTCAACGATACCAATAGAAGATGAGGAGGCAGGATGACGCTTACCATTGACGTCAGCCAGGATAAGTGGGGTTTAACCGAGGAGCAGCGCATGATTCGGGACATGGTTCGCGAATTTGCGGTTGGCAAGGTGGAGCCACGGGCGGCTGAAATTGACCGCAACTGCCGCTTCCCGGTGGAAACCTTTAAAGAAATGGCCGAGCTGGGCCTGATGGGCCTGCCGGTTTCCGAAGAATACGGCGGCGGCGGGACCGACTACCTGAGTTACGCCATTGCCGTGGAGGAGCTGGCCCGCGTGTGCGCTTCTACCGCGCTGAGTTTTGCCGCGCATACCTCCCTGGTGGTGATGCCTATTTTCCTGTTTGGCAACGAGGCCCAGAAAAAGAAATACCTGCCGGATCTTTGTACGAACCGGCTGGGCGCTTACGGCCTGACGGAACCGAATGCCGGGAGCGACGCGGGCGGCACCGAGACCACCGCCGTGAAACAGGGCGATAAATACATCCTGAACGGGACTAAAATTTTTATTACCAACGCCAATTACGCGGAAACCTTCATTGCCACCGCCGTGACCGAAAAAGGCATTGGCACCCGCGGCATCAGCGCCTTTATTTTCGAGAAAAACATTCCCGGCTTCTCGCTGGGCGGTAAGGATGAAAAGCTGGGCATGCGCGGCTCCGACTGGGGCACCCTCCAGTTCGATAACGCCGAAATTCCGGTGGAAAACCGCATTGGCGAAGAAGGCAAGGGCTTTAAATACTTTATGCAAACCCTGGACAATGGCCGTATTTCCATTGGCGCGTTGGGGGTGGGCATTGCCCAAGGGGCGCTGGATAAAGCCCTGCAATACGCCAAGGAGCGCCGCCAGTTCGGCAAGGCCATTGCGGAATTCCAGGCCATTCAGTTTATGCTGGCCGATATGGCCATGGAAATTGAGGCGGCCCGCCTGCTGGTGTACAATGCCGCGCGGCTCAAGCTGGCAGGGCAACCCTTCAGCAAGGAAGCGGCCATGGCGAAACTGTACGCCTCCGAAGTGGCTATGCGCGCGGCCAACCATGCCATCCAGATTCACGGGGGCTATGGCTACACCAAGGATTTCCCGGTGGAGCGCTACCTGCGGGACGCCAAGCTGTGCGAAATCGGCGAAGGCACCTCCGAAATCCAGCGAACCGTGATTGCCCGGAACATTCTGAGCTAGGCTGCGGCTGAACGGCCTGCCTGGGCCATCTTTTTGAGAGCGAAATGAAGCACCCGAAACTGAGTAGGCTAATACTCGGCTTCGGGTGTTTATCGTAAGCTGGTCTCAGTGTTAGAGGAGGACATATAGATGATGACATTATCCCAGCCCATGGCCGCTTTCCATGGCATTCAAAAACGGGCGCCCCAAACGCAGCCGACGAAACGGCCACTATTTGCTGGAGAAGCGGAATATCAAGAATATCTGGCAAAAATGAAAACATTCTCCGATGAAACAGTCAGACATATGGGAGAAGTTGCCGACAAAGCAAAAGAGCCAGGCCCAGGACATATTGCATTGGCGTTAGGTTATGGCAAAAAAGACCCGGATGTGGCCTGGTTTAATAATTTGACGCGCAGTACGGGCAACTCAAAAGATTTGAGAGATGCGCTCGATACTGTTCGCAAAGAACGTAAACTGGACGTTCAGGCATAAAAGTAAAACGAAACCGCTGTTTGCCCCTTCATGCCAAAACCGTTCTATTCCTTTACCGGGTAGCTCGGTTGCCTAGTAGATGTTTCCATAGAACCTATTGCGGTGTTTGTGGCGGTTTTTTGCCCTGTTGCGTGTATAAGCGCTTCACATCCTGGTTGACCCGGATATTCTGGGTCGCCAGGTGGAATTTGCCCATTTGGCTCAGAATGTCGTGCTGTTGCATCAATACTTCCGGGCTATCGGGCAGCGGCGGGGGAATAAAATCGATGGTTTTCCCGTTGTCCGCCTCTGGTTCCCGTCCTTCCAGCCGATCCAGCACATCGTGCAGGGTGAAAGGCTCCTTCAACTTGAACTTCTGGCCGATGGTCAGGTAATCGAACGCGGGTGGCAGCTTATAGAGCATGCACAGGGTATCGATGTCCCGCTGGGAAATGTTGACTACTCCGTACTGGTGCGGCACGTACATAATATCTTCCGGGCTGTCGCTATGGCCAATCAACCCCAGCGCATGCCCCACTTCATGTAAAATGGTGTGCCGCACTTCATCCATGCTGTTGTACTGGGCATGCACCAGCCCGTCGGTAATGCCGATCTTGATTTCAGCGGAATACAGCAGCCCTTGCGGGTTGATCATGTACTGGCAATGCCCCAGCGAGGAGCGATCCACCCGCCGCCAGCTTACGTCAATCTGGGAGCCGTCCAGGTTGGCCACGAACTGGAATCGCACCAGCCCGCCGCTCAACTGGTTCCAGGTTTCAAACGCCTCATAGACCATCTGGTTATAACTGTAGGATTCCTGCTGTTTGGCTTTTTCGTACCAGCGGAACGGGGCTACATAGACCTTGATTGGCATGGCGGAATCGGGCCACCTTACGGTCAGCGATTCTTTCAGGCAGGCATCAAGGTACGTTCTTTCCATATACCTTTATTATAAAAGGCGTCAGGTCGGCTTGGTACCCCTTGGGTAAATTTGGGGGGGGGGTAAATTTTGGTGGCAGAGGCAGGCAAAAGAGAGAGTGCGAGGCGCGCTCATGCGAACGCAGTATTTGCCCTGGGCCGAATCTGGCGGAGAATAAGAGCATGAAAATCTATCATCTGGAACGCAGGCAAAAATTGCCCATTACCCAGGACGTGGCCTGGGCGTTCTTTTCCAACCCCGCCAACCTGGCCCAGTTGACTCCGCCGGATGCTGCGATGGAGGATGAAAGCTTTGAACGCCCTAAGCGTATATATGCTGGGATGATCCAGATTTTTCGGGTCAAGTTGCTGGGTGGTCTGCTCTCCAGTCGTTGGGTGGCGGAAATTACCCATGTAGAGGCGCCCAATGCCTTTGTGGACGAACAAAAAATCGGCCCGTTCGCCTTTTGGCACCATCGACACAGTATCATCGCCGTGCCGGGCGGGGTGGAAATTGTGGATTCCGCGCATTACGCTATGCCGGGCTGGGTGTTTGGCGGGCTCATCCATTGGTTGATGGTCAAAAAGCAACTGGAACGCTTGTTTCAGTACCGGCAAAAAATGCTGGTGGAATTTTTCGGGGAATGGTAGCTGAATAATTCTGACAAGGACTGCCGCCTTGCTGAAATCCTCAGTTCGGCGACAATAAAAAGAATGTTTGCAATCAGGCCGTCCACAAGAAGGGGAAGCATATGGAGGACACCGCACCGTTGGGGCAACTTCAAGGGAAATGCACCGTAAAAGCCATTAAAATCGTGCTGGGTGAAGTGGAGCATTTAGGGGCGTTGGCGGACTTGATGGATCAGTACCGCCAGTTCTACGGGCAGGCTTCCAACCGTCCTGCCGCCGAACAATTCCTGTTTGAGCGGATGATTAATCATGAATCGGTTATTTATCTTGCGCAGGATGCCAGTTCCGCCCAGATTGTCGGTTTTTTGCAGCTCTACCCGTCCTTTTCGTCGGTATCGCTCATGCCAGTCTGGATTCTGAATGATCTTTATGTGTCCCCGGCTGCCAGGCGGCAAGGGGTGGGTCGCGCCCTGATCCAGGCGGCGATTGGCCTGGTGCGCGAACGCGGCGATAAGGGGCTTACACTTGAGACCATGCCGGATAACCATTCTGCCCAGGCATTGTATGAATCGGTGGGTTTCCAGCGGGATACCCACTCCCTGTATTATCATTATTGGCTGGCGCAGCCATAAGAAACGCATTTGGCTCGTAAAGCGTTAGTGATTACGGACATATAGCGAATACTCATATGAAAAATAGTTTTTTGATACAAAAGGATTCCCAATCGATTGCAGATGAGCTACAATAAACTCATCCTTAACAGAAATAGAGACAAATGGACGTGAACCTTTTTAGTGCCTGTATATAGGCAGGTTCTGGGTTTTGCGTCTATGTGGCAAAGGTAAAAATAGAATAATGGCTTCTACATTGTATTAGCAATGCGAGGTTGGGTATGTATTATCGTTTGGTGATTCAAAAATCCCCAAATCTTTTTGAGTCGGAAGAGCTCAAGGAAGCAGAGCGCTTTTTTGAATGGGCGCTTTCCTATGAGCGTAAAGGCTTGAAAATTGCTGCGGACGCCTTGCGGGATGAAGGCCGCAAAGCCCTGGAAAGTTTTCTGGCCCGCAGTAAAGCCAGTTAACCGTTTATCATTCGCGTTCCATATTTACCAAAAGAGTCGTCCGTTTTTTAAAAGCCTATTTCCAACAAAAAATTATCCGCAGTATTCGCCGTTTCCCTTGGCGCATCACTGCGGATAATTTGGTTTGAATGCTGTTTGGCAGCTTAGCGGCTGGAAGATTTTCCGCCAATGTAGGTGCCGATTTTCTCACCCAGCAGGATTTTGGTAATGGCCCGCTGACGGCTGAAATCAAACACCAGAATGGGCAGCTTGGTTTCCTTGCAAAGCGTGACTGCGGTTTGATCCATCACCTTCAGGTTCTTCAGCAGCACGTCATCGTAAGTCAGCTCATCAAATTTAACGGCATCGGGGTTCAGTTTGGGATCGCTGTCATACACGCCATCCACACCGTTTTTGGCCATCATAATCACGTCCGCGCCAATTTCTGCGGCCCGCAGCGCCGATGTGGTATCGGTGGAGAAAAACGGGTTTCCGGTGCCGCCCGCAAAAATGACCACCCGGCCTTTTTCGAGGTGCCGGACCGCTCTCAGGCGAATGTAAGGCTCTGCGATTCGATCCATGCCGATGGCGCTCATCACGCGTACCGGCATGCCCTTGGATTTGAGGGTTTCCTGTAAAATCAGCGAGTTCATAATGGTGGCCAGCATGCCCACGTAATCGGCAGCGGCCCGGTCCATGCCCAGCTTGGTGGAATTTTGTACGCCACGGAAAATATTGCCGCCGCCTACCACGACTGCTACACTACAGCCCAGCGAAGCCGCTTCCACGATCTCATCGGCCACCAGGCTGATTACTTCCGGCTTGATGCCGAAGCCCTGGTCGCCCATCAGCGCTTCACCGCTGATTTTGAGTAGGATTCGCTTGTAACGGAGCGGTTGGGGGGGCGTCATTTCTTCGCTCAAAGTGGTTAAAGTCTCAAATTCAATGGATGTCGTCATATTTATTGTAAGGCTCGCTGCTTCTTGGTGGGAGTATGTAATTAAAGTCGAAACAAATTCGGTTTTGCTCCTTGCAAAAACCCCTCCCGGTTGGGGGAGGGGTTTTGAGGAGAAAGGATTTTAAACGCGGGCTGCGGCGGCCACTTCTTCGGCGAAGTTGGTCTCTTTCTTTTCAATGCCCTCGCCGAGCGCGTAACGGGTGAAGCGTAACACTTCCACCGCGGAATCGCCCAGTTCGGTCGCCCGGTTCTTAATAATGTCGTCTACGGACTGGGAAGGATCCTTCACGAACGGCTGTTCGATTAGGCAGCGTTGGCCCAGGATTTTGGACACCCGGCCTTCCACGATTTTGCGACGGATGTCTTCCGGCTTGTTGGCCAAGTCTTCCTTGCCCATTTCCACGCGGGTTTCTTCTTCGATTACGTCCGGATTGATGTCGGCGCGGCTCACGAATTCCGGGGCGGCGCTGGCAATCTGCATCGCAATGTCTTTCATCAGTTGCTTGAACACATCATGGCTGGCGGTTTCGGCTTTGCCGGTTTTTAGCTCAACCAGAACGCCCACTTTACCGCCGGTGTGGATGTAAGAGTGGATGGCGCCGTTGCCTTCAACCTGGTAGCGAACGAAACGACGGATGTTCAGGTTTTCCTTGATAGCCGCGATTTTTTCGGTGACGTACTGTTGCACGTTGCTGCCCGGCAGCGCCACGGCAGGCTGAGCCAACAGGCTTTCCACATCGGCGGGCGCCTGGCCAAGGATTTGCTGGGCCACTTCGGACACCATGCCCTGGAACGCTTCGCCTTTGGCCACGAAATCGGTTTCGCAGTTGACTTCCACCAGAACGCCGGTTTTCAGGTCTGGGGAAATCAGGGAAGCGACCTGGCCTTCGGCGGCGGTACGGCCGCTTTTCTTCTCGGCGGTGGCAATGCCTTTCTGGCGCAGCAGCTCGCTGGCCTTGTCCATATCGCCTTCGGCTTCAACCAGCGCTTTTTTGGCATCCATCATGCCCGCGCCGGTCTTTTCACGAAGTTCCTTGACGAGTGAAGCTGTAATTTCCATCGAAATAAAATTCCTTTGCAAATCAATACTGGTGTAACGGTGCTTAGCCTTCCTGGTTGGCGGTGGCGGTAACGGCTTCCCGTTCTTCCACTTCAGGATGGGGCTTACCGGCCATTTCTTCGGCGCTGACCGAAGGACCGGCTTGTTGGCCGCCACGCAGCTTGTTGACATGATCTTCGCGGCTGGCGCTGCCTTCGATGATAGCGTCCGCCATTTTGTGGGTGATCAGGCGGATGGAGCGGGTGGCGTCATCGTTGCCCGGAATCACGTAGTTGATGTTTTCGGGGCTGCAGTTGGTATCGATGATACCGACGATGGGAATACCAATTTTGGTGGCTTCTTGCACGGCAATCATCTCGCGACGCTGATCGACTACGAACAGTACATCGGGCATGCCGCGCATTTCTTTAATACCGCCCAAAGAACGCTCCAGTTTGTTGAGCTGGCGGGTCAATACGGCGACTTCTTTTTTGCCGAGGCGGTCGAAGTGGCCGTTGTCGCGCATGTCTTCCAGTTCGCGCAGCTTGTTGATACGGGTGCGGATGGTTTCAAAGTTGGTGAGGGTGCCGCCCAACCAGCGTTTGTTGATGAAGTAGGCGCCGCAGCGTCTTGCTTCTTCTTCCACGATATCGGATGCCTGGCGTTTGGTGCCGACGAAAACAATCTTTTTGCCCTGAGCCGCTTGCTTTTTCATGAATTCGTAGGCTTCGTCGAGAAGCTGGCTGGTTTTGGTCAGGTCGATGATATAGATTCCGTTGCGCTCGCCCCAGATAAAGGGTTTCATTTTAGGGTTCCAACGGTGAACCTGGTGACCGAAGTGGACGCCGGCTTCCAAAAGTTCTTGTAACGAAGCGACTGGCATAAAGAGTGTTCTCCTTCTAAAATCTCACGTGGGTGATACAGACGATACCAATGAATACGATGTGCCCTTTAACAAATAAACACTTTTGAAGCGCCTCAATTTGCAGCGGGGTCACTCAATCTTACATACTGAAACATTTTGTACAAGCCGCCCGGCCAGATCCGCTTTTGAGAGAGGGCTTATCCATCGGCAGGCAAGGCTGGTTTCAGATTGGCTGAGAGTGGATATACCGCAACCGGGATTAGATGCGGCGCTGAAACCGGAGTAATGCGGATGGTTTGCCTGTAGCCAGGTTAGCCCCGCTGGAGGCGCTGTACTGCAATGCCTGCAACCGGAGTAATTTGTCAGGATTCTGTGTGGGCGCTCTGCAGGCCCATTGCGCTCCTCTTTCTTTATACGGGAGCTGGATGCGGCAGTCTGGAGGTTATCTGTAAACATTGTAAACTTGGTGGCCCATCATGTAAAATTCGGCGGATATCTGATTGCCGAGAAAGAAACGGCCCTGCCTGGCCCAGCTAAGGCCTGAATGCCCATAGGGCTTTCAGAACCCTGCGAACCGGTTGACAGGATAAAAATAACATCGTTTTAATGCGTATAGAAAGAAATGACACGCTATAAGGCAGTTTTAGTTGATTAATAGCAATTTCTCCCCTGTTGGATATCAAAATGTGGCACCCGTATCTCACTGGTTTGGGCCAGGGATATCGTGCTATTCCCGCCAGTGGGGGAGATCAATTCATAAAAAGGCCTGGCTTGGGCTTTTCGCTGCGGCCTGCGCCTCTTTATCTGACTCAATGGCAAACATTTCAATCCGGCTTGAATAATGCCATTACCGATGTTCCCGGCATTAAGGTGGGGCAATTAACCTATTCCCAGGATTCTCCCGCCAAAATTCGAACCGGTGTGACCTCGATTGTGCCGGATGCAGAGCTGCTGACAAACGGGCAGGGAAACCTGGCGACTACCGGCATTCGGGCCAGTTCAGTCTGTTTAAACGGTAACGGGGAATTAACCGGGGCTAATTTTATGAATGAGTTTGGGGTGCTGAACTCACCCATTTTGCTGACCAATACCCGTTCGGTGGGAGCGCTGCATGATGGGGTGAACGCCTACTTCGAGAAGTATTCCGGGCCAGTGGTCCTGCCAGTTGCCGGTTATCGGCGAATGTTACGACGGCTTTTTCAACAATGTCGATCAGAATGTCATTCGGCCTTCTGCGGCTGAAGCGGTGATTAACCAGGCAAAATCCGGTCCTGTCGCGCAAGGCAGGGTTGGCGCAGGCACTGGCATGCGCAGTTTTGAACTGCATGCCGGTATCGGTTCGGCTTCAAGGAAAATCCTTTTGAATGGTAAGGAATATACGATTGGGGTTTTGGTGAATGCCAACCATAGCCGCCTTAGTGATTTGAATCCCGTGATCCGCCAGCAGCTGGAACAGCGGTTTGGCCCACTGGAAAGGTTAAAAGAGCAAGACAACCTGGATTACGCGCATCCTGCGCCCAGAAACTCCCCAAGGCAAGGCTCGATTCAAGTGGTTATCGCAACCGATATTCCCTTGAACAATAAAGAGCTGGAAGAACTGGCCAAACGCGCAGGTCTGGGAATCGGCAATACGGGCAGCGCCATGGCCACCACCAGCGGCGATTTTGCTATGGCGTTCACCACCGCGAACCCGGTTTCCATGGGGAGCCAGGCGCCTGCTTTGCTGAATAGCGCAGAGCTTCACCCCGATGAGATGACCTCTGTATTTAAAGCTGCGGTTGAAGCCGTTACGGAAGCTCAAGGGAACGCATTGGTAGCCAGCCACAGTTAGTTAATGTTGGCTTGAGCTGCATCCAGGCCACTATAGCAGATGAAAATTGGTACTGCCGCCAATGGACTAACGACTGGAGACTTTTTCCGGCTTTTTGGAGGACTTGCCGCCTTTTTTGTCGGTGATCATGGCGTCCGTCAGGGCAATTTTGGCCAGCGGCTGGCGGCTGTACTGCTTGTAAAACACCAGCTTGTGATTGGATTTCACGTTGTCCACGTTAAAGGTGATGTTGTTGGTGGCATGCGTATTGGGGGTGATTTTGCTGAACCACATGCCCGTGTCGCCGAACGGGGAGGGGAAGAAGGTATTGCCGTACTCGTCCTCCAGGCCAATTTCAAAGGTGGAGAAGGTGTTTTCGGTCTTGTTGTCGATGTCCAGGGTCAGGGTAATCTCGTTCGGCTCGCCGAACGGGTCTTTGTCCAGGCGCATGCCCAGCACTTTCACCTTTAAGCCTGCCAGTGTGTAATCATCCGCCGAGGCGTCCGGCATGTTCATGGTGGGCAGCCTCAAGTCCTCGCTCAGCTTTACCCGGATTTCCGCGCCGGGCTGAATCATGGCGCTTTTGCCCTTGGTCAGCATGGCCGCAGTCAGGCCCACGGTGCCGCCCAGGGCCGCTCCTCCCGCCAGCGCGTATCCGTTGGATGCCGCGATGGCCGCTAATCCGCCGTATTTTAGCACCATCACGGCGCCAATCACGCCGCCCACGCCGGTAAAGCCCGCGGCGCGACCCACCACCTTCGCGGCGGCCTTGGCCTTGGAATCGCGAGTGGTGTTGTTGCCTTCAATGGAAATTTCCCGGCCGTCGGGGGTAATCATGTAATCGAACTTGGTGCTGATGTAGCCGTTTCGGCCCGCCCGCTTGGGGCCTTCCATCTTTTCCACCACGCCATGCACGATGGTTCCTTTGGGAATGACCACCTTGCCGTCCACGCCGTAGTCCTTGCTCACCTTGCCGAAAAATTCGTCGCCTTCCACGTTGACGCCTGCGGTCACAGCGGTGGAAATTACCATGTCCAGGGTGCTGCCGGGCGGCACTTTCTTGATTTCGTCCTCGTTGACGGTGGGCGTGGTGTTATGCTCGTCCGTTTTAATAATGGAGCCTTGCAAGGGGACTTTGCCAGCCTCTTGCGCGAACGCGGACAGCGGGCCGGAGGCCATGAGGCCGAGGGTCAGGGCGGAGGCCAGCAACTGGCGGGTGGACCGGAACGGGCTTTGCATTCGCTTAAGACTCCCTGTTGATACGCTGATCGGTATAAAAACCACACATACAATAAAACGACGTTACCTTTTCAGTTTACCTTAGCCACAACCGTTGCGTTATCCACTAAACACCTTAGCCGGGCAGGGGACGCGCAGGCGCCATGTTTGCGGGGCGAGGCGCGACGGCCCCAAACTTCCGGAAAACAGCTTGGGCGAATCCCATGTGGAAGTGTGACGACCAACTCTCAACCCAGGTTCCCGATGGGCTAAGGAAAAACGGATTGTGGTCTTGTCTCCTCTGCTACACTATTGTGTATCTATGCCCCGCCAGCGGTTTTTCTAAACGGCGGGCGGGTTCAGTTTCATTCCGGCAGGGAGGGAGTCGCAGCCTGACGGGCTGCCGTTAACCGAATTACCAAGGGCGAATACCGATGCTTCTTGAACTGTTGATGCCCGCCTTGCAAGGGCTGTTCATTCTGCTGGTGGCCATTGCCGCCATTGCGCTGGCGCTGTGGGCCATTGCCAAAGTTCTGGACACGGTTGGCCAACCGGCGAACGGCCCGCGAAAAAAGCTACTCGGCCAGTTGGGGCGGGTCACGGCCCCGGTGTCGGACGCGTATAAAGGAAAAGTGGTGGTGTGGGGCGAAATTTGGGACGCCTTGCCCGCCGAGCCGCTGGGCGAGGGGAATGCCCTTGAGCAGGATACGGAAGTCCGAGTGGAAGCTTTCGACACCCTGGATGAGCGTGTGGTTCGGGTTCGCGCGGTCAGCCGGAACCGATCGGCGGCAGAACGTTAGTTTTTGATTCCGGGTTTGGCGAATTTTTTCAGAGTAAGTCTGTAGTACGAGAGAGGAGTTTTACCGTTGAACATTCTGGCTTTATTACTGCCGCTGGCGCTGCCTATCGCCATTTTTGCGGGCATTTACCTGGTGGGCTGGCTGCGGGTGCTGAGCGAATACGAGCGCGGGGTGGTGTTCCGGCTGGGGCGTATTGTTCCAAAACCGCTGGGGCCGGGCCTGGTGATTCTGGTGGCCCCGCCGGTGATCGATCGCATGGTGAAGATTGACCTGCGTACTATTGCGCTGGATGTGCCGCCGCAAGACGTGATGACCCTGGACAACGTGTCCATTAAAGTGAACGCGGTGGTGTACTACCGGGTAATCGACCCCATCAAGGCGGTGGTGGAAATTGAGAACTTTGCTTACGCCACCTCTCAAATGGCTCAGACTACCCTGCGGAGCATCCTGGGGCAAAGCCACCTGGATGAGCTGCTTGCCAACCGGGAGAAGATTAACCAGGAAATCCAGGGCATTCTGGATGAGCAGACCGAGCCGTGGGGCATTAAAGTGACCAACGTGGAAGTGAAGAACGTGGACTTGCCCGAAAGCATGCAGCGCGCCATGGCCAAGCAGGCGGAAGCCGAACGGGAGCGCCGGGCCAAAATCATCAATGCGGAAGGGGAGTTCCAGGCCGCCCAGAAACTGGTGGAAGCGGCGGATATTATGGAAGATCATCCCATGGCGCTGCAAATGCGCTTTTTGCAAACCTGCGTGGAAATTGGCGCGGAAAAAAACACCACCATCTTTTTCCCCATTCCCATCGACATGCTGAACGCCATGAGCGGCCATGCCCACAAAAACGGCGCGGACACGGGCAAACCGTTCGGTAAGCCCTGGGAAGGCTAAGCATCAGCGAACGGCTGGATTCATTGAGATAGAGAAAGAGGCAGCGACGATTCGCTGCCTCTTTTGGGTGGAGAGAAGTCAATCGGTGGCTAAATCGGTGATTAATCTGTGCTGCTGCCGGTGTCGCATTCACCGTCCCCGTCGGAGTCGGTGCAAACCGGGTCATCGTGCGCAATGCCCAACACGGGTTGCATGGCCATCGTTGGGGCGGCAGAAATGCCTAGAGAGCTTTCGGCCATTGCCGGACGGATGCCGTGGAAGCAGGCTACCCCGGCCAGTATGCCGCAACAGATCCAGGCGCTTAATTTCAATGGGGTCATGGGAAACAATCTCCTTGTCTTGCACTTAATTGGTCAGCTTAATGTGGATATCCTGGGCGATATTGGCGTAAATGCTGTTGATGTCGTTTGCGTTGTAGGCCAGGGCGTAAAAGGATTGCCCGCCGGTGGTGTCGTTCATGTAGTAGGCAATGTCCACCGGGTTCCAGCTCGGATCTTTCAGCATGATCCGCATGATGTTGGTGGCGTTGTCCTGGTAATTGGGGTCGTGGATGATGATGGTATCGATGGTGACGTTCATGGCCTTGGCCCGGTCGGTCTGCTCGTTGGTGAGCGTTTTGATGTTATCCACATACGTTTTGGCGCACTGGGTGGCCGCCGATGGAATCAGATTGGGCGTAATTTGCGGGTTGGGCAGCACCGGGCAGACTGTTCTGCCGTTTTTCTTGGTGCAAAGGGCTTTTACGCCGGAGGAGTTGTTCACCATATCGATACACTTGTTGTACGGGTAGGTGGAGCTGTAGCTGTAATAATTGCTGGGCGCGGGCTGGTTGGGCATACCGTCCGTCATAAAGATGATCCGCTTGTCCGCGTTGGGCCGCCCGTGCGATTGCAGCTCGTCCAGCGCGGCCTGCAACCCGGCTTTGTAGTTGGTGTTCCACGACGGGCCGGAGTAGAGTCTCAGCGAGTTTACCTTGCTCAGCACGTTGCCGTAGCCGGGGGAATCCTGCTGGGAGGTCAGGGTATTCTGTAACACCGCCGTTTCGTCGAATTTCACCAGCCCGATGCGATCCACGGAATCATTCTGCAGCCGGGCGATGGTGTTGATGTAATTCACCGCCGCTTTCTGCACGTCCGTCAGAGGGCGGTTGTTGCCCAGGCTGCTCATGGAGCTGGAGGTGTCGATCACCAGAACGGTGTCCCGCGCCGCCGGGGCTGCGGAAGAATAGGCCACCACCTTCATGGTGCTGCAATTGCCGCTCCCGCCGTTGGCGGTACTACTGTCGGAACCCGACGAAGTCCCGTCATTCTGCGCTTCTCCGCCCTGCTCCCGGCCCGAAAGCTTGCCAGATAAAGCGCACACGAATTTCCCGATAATGGTCGGCACTTCTACCTGGCCTGTCACCGTAAATTTGCTTTGCGAGGATTGATAGCTCAGGTTGGACTCATCCAGTTGAATGCCCGCCACCGGGTTGGCGCTGGCCAAATCGTAAGCCGCGTCCTCGGCGTAGGCTTCCCCGTCCGGCAACTCGGCGGCCCCGGCCAGCGCGGCGGCGTCCACGGAAGTTTGCAGCTCGTTTCGGGCGTTAAAGTATGCGGGCATGTCAATAGCGAACACCGATGCGCTCAAGCCCATCAGCACCGCGCCAATGCTCATAATCGTGGTGGAACCTCCCAACGAGGATTTCCGGCTTAAATTCCTCATAAAGACCGCACCTCAATAGCTCAACTGCCAAAACCGACTGAATCGGTAACCACAAACCCATATCAATTGACTCAACACCTCAACTTGAACCATATATACCCAACGCCGATCCGCGTTAAACCTTTTTTAAACTGGTTTTAAACCGAAGGTCTGCAATTGCAACTGAGACTAGGCACGATTCTTCACGATTCTATTTTGGGAGGCCATCCGTTTGCGTTTTGAGGAAACGTGGTATTCAAATGCTTGGTGGATCTGTTTTGGGATTCATTAATGCATAGTGAATTGAGTGGCCCGTTCGCACCGGGTATAAAGAGTGAGGAAGTCGCATGTCCCTAACGTCAGAAGGCATCAGTTCCGTTTCTGCGCAACCCGCCCCGCCGCCGCCGACCCAACGCTTTATGCCGCCGGTGGCTAAAACCCTGGAGGAAACCGGCCTGACCACCGTGGTGCTGGAAGATCTCATTTTCAAGATCCTGCTGGGCAAGGGGGCCATGAACGGGCGGGATATTTCCAACGACCTGTGCCTGCATTTTTCGGTGGTGGAACCGATTCTGTCGGATTTAAAAGGGCGTCTGCTGCTGTTTCATAAATCCAATTCCGGGGTGGGCGACTTTCTTTATATGCTCACCGAAACCGGACAGGAAAAGGCCATGATCGCCCGCGAAATTTCGGCTTACGCCGGGGCGGCCCCGGTGCCGTTCGAGGATTACCTTTACGGCATTGAATGTCAGTCCATTCGCAATGAAAAACCGGATTACGCCGTGCTGGCCAATGCGTTTAAAGATTTGATTTTTGACGCCAAACTGTTTGACACTATCGGCCCGGCCATCAATTCGGGCCGTGGCTTGTTCCTGTACGGGGAGCCGGGCAACGGCAAGACCACCATCGCCGAGAAGCTGGCCATGTGCTTCAGCAACGATATTTTCATTCCCAAGGCTATTTACGTGGAAGGCCAGATTTTGCAGCTATACGACCCGCAAAACCACCAGCCGGTCGCCTCTGGCAACGCCAACGCGCTGATTGCCCGCTACGATCAGCGCTGGATCGAGATCAAGCGCCCGGCGGTGATGGTGGGCGGCGAACTGACCATGGATGCCCTGGAAATCAAGTTCAACCCTACGCTGCGCGTGTCGGAGGCGCCCCTGCAAATGAAGGCCAACGGCGGCGTGTTCCTGATTGACGACTTTGGCCGCCAGCGGGTGAGCCACATCGACTTGCTGAACCGCTGGATTGTGCCGCTGGAAAAACGGGTGGACTTTCTGCTGTTGCCCAACGGGCAGAAAATTTCGGTGCCGTTTGACGAGCTGATTATTTTCTCCACCAACCTGGACCCCAAATCACTGGTGGATGATGCCTTCCTGCGCCGGATTCCCTATAAAATCCATGTAAAAGATCCCACCGAGGCCGAATTCAAGCAGATCTTCGGCATGCTGTGCAAAAAGTACGGCATTGCTTACGAGGAGGACAAGGTTAACTACCTGATCCAGAAGCATTATGCTGGCAAGCGCCCTTTTAGAGGGTGTCAGCCGCGCGACTTGCTGGAGCAGATTCTCAACTCGTCCTCGTATCGGCGGGTAGCGCCGGTATTGACCGAGGATTTGCTGGACATGGCCTGCCGCAACTACTTTGCCGCCATGGGCAGCGATTAGTTCCTGCTCTGGAAATCGGTTTGATTGACGATGTCTAGCGCTCGGAGGAGCGTTTCCATTTGCCGCTTTCGCCGCCTTTTTCGTATTTTTCTTTCACGGCGGCCCAGGCGACCCTATGGGCCACTTCCTCACGGGATTCCGCCTTGCCTGATGCATCTGGACGCCGCTTCTCAGAATCCTTGTATTCCTCAAAGGCGCTGTTAAAGGCGCTGCGGTAAATTTCCTGCGCGTGTTCGGGTAAATGTTCCCGAACGCTGGCGGGCAAATCGGTATTGGATGAATACGGCATGGGTCTTTCCCTCCCCTGGTTCGTTGCCGTGAGTGCCTTGCAGTTTTTTCACTTCCCTTGCTTGTATTTAAGGAAACCGGCCCGTTTCCCGCAATTGGATATCTGGCGGTGGAAAATAGCCCGCGACGCTTGCAAAGACTATACAGTGGAGCAATTCCAAACAGCCGGGCAGGCTTGCTACGCTGAAACTGGCATACACTGGCTATGGAATGGCTTCCGTTCATCATTCGCGTTCACTGTTTTTACAAGGCGATTCAGTTGATTTGATCCGTTTATCGGCCCGCTCGCCGGTCTGCGCTTCCAGATGGTTTCAAGTGGCGCAATCCTGCCGGGGAGGGCAAAACCACTGGGAGGTAACTGCAATGATTACCATTTTCGCAAAAGTGATGGGACTTATTTTACTCATCGTGGGGATTTTGGGCTTTATACCCGGCCTGACCCCCCATGGCATGCTGTTTGGCGTTTTTATGGTGAGCGAGGCGCATAGCGTGATCCACATATTATCGGGCCTGCTGTTTGTGGCGGTGGGCTTTAGCGAGAACTGGGAGCTGGCCCGCCGGGTGACGCTGGGCTTTGCCATTGTATACGGGTTGATCACGGTGCTGGGCTTCATGTCATCCAACAACGTGGTGCTGGGCATGCCCATGAACATGGCCGACAACGTGCTGCACCTGACCATCACGGTTGCCTCCCTGATGTTTGGCCTGCCCCAACGCTACGCCATGCCCCGTTAACCGGCAATTATTCTATTTGTAACAAAATACCGAACGACAAAAAGCCTGCTTTTAATCGAAAAAGCAGGCTTTCAGACTTTTAGCCAATTTAGCCAATGGATGCGAAAACTTTAAATCGGGGTTTTCACGGGCGTTACCGTAGGCTGGGCGGCAATCGGCTGGTCGTTTCCAGCGGGGGGCTGGCTGGCCACGTAATCGTATAGCAGCCGGGAGGTGCGCTGCACCATGTCCCGCACGGTGTAATCATTATAAGGCCGCTCCACCTGCATGGAAATATAATATTTTCGCCCGTCCGGCATGTACACAATTCCGGAATCCCCGATGGCGGTGCCGATATCGCCGGTTTTATGGGCCACAATGGCCTGGTTGGGTAACGGGGCCACCAGCAGGCGGCGGTTGTGGGTGCTTTCCAGAATGCTGATTCCGTTATAGCGGGAAACTTCGGAAATCACCGGGCCGTGATCGATGTTATTCAGGATGGTGACCATCTCGTAGGGAGAAATGGTGTTGGTGCCTGTTAAATCCGGCAGCCAGTTGCGAATGCGGGTATTCACCAGCCCCAGATCGGAAAGGCGCTGGTTCACTGCATCGGTGCCGCCCAGGTAAGAAATCATCATGTTGGTGCAGGTGTTGTCGCTAATGCGAATCATCTGACTGGCCACGTCGTTGGCCTTGAAGTCCTGCCCGGTGGGGCGGTATTGAAGCTCTCCCGCGCCGCCCGCCCGGTGGAATTCCGCGTACAGCAGCGGGGTGTCCACGGTAATCAGGTTTTCATCCAGGCTCATCAGGTAATCCAGCAGAATGGGCAGCTTGATGACGCTGGCCGCAGGCGCCGGGCCGTAGCCGTTGATTTCCACGTACGTGTTGGTTTGGGGGTTGTAAAAATAAAAATGCGGGGTGTACTTGCTGGCCGGGTACTCGGCGAACAGTTGCTCAATCCGGGCTTTCAGATCCCGATCTTCCGACACGGGCAGAATGGGCAGCAGCTTGTTCTTGAACAGGCTGGCGGCAGGATGGGCCAGCAGGTTGTAATCCAGGTTGTTGCCCGCGTACAGCAGGCTGGGCGGGTTCTTGGAAAAGCCGAACTCCTGCTCCATGTAGGCTTCAAACTGCCCGCTATGCACCGGCAGCGGCTGAAAAAATTTGGTAGCCGCCTGGCAAGCGCCCCATATCGCCAGACAGGAGACACACGCCAGGAACAAGGCGATTGCCCCGACGATAAAAAGGCGTTGCTGTCGCTGCCGCTTCTGCTGATAGAGGCGGGCCGCGTGTGATCTTGAAGATGATGCTTTAAATAGCATAGGACGCAAGTTTGCCGCGTTATGGCTTGGCGCTTTCACTCTGTTTTCTCTATTCCCTAGGATATTCCCGACGCATTAACGGGCCAAACCTTATTGCTGAGCCGTTAATATACTTTTATTGTAGCGTTTTTATTGGGTTTGGGAATAGCCTTTTTTGAAACTCATCAGGATAACGGATAGCCCACCGGGTAAAAAATAAAAAAATCGGTCAAGGCAGGCTTGCCCCGATTGGCTTGGACACCGCCTGCCCGGCTAATTGAGCTTGGGGCGAAAACGCGTCAGAATAAGATGGCTTGGTTAAAATACAGGCCGCAATTTCGGGTTTCTCAGGGCAACAAATGCAGGCACAATATGCAGCGGAATACGCAGGGAGGAGGGTTTGGCAATGGCGGAATGGCAGGAACACTTGGCACCCATTCAGGAGCATCCGGCGGAAAGCGCCACCGAGTCTATCTGGAAGCACAACGCGGAACATCCGGCCACGGGGTGGGGAATAGCCCCTCACTTTCCGGCGCTGCAGGAAGACATGACCGTGGATGTGGCCATCGTGGGCGCGGGTATTACCGGCATCACTACTGCGTTGTTGCTTCAAAAAGCCGGATACGATGTGGCCGTGCTGGACGCGCACCCGGTGGGCTATGGGGTTTCCGGCTTCAATTCCGGGCATCTCACCAGTATGCTGCTGGATATGAAATACAAGCACATCCTGGCCTCCTTCGGGGAAGACGCCACCCGATCCGTCGTCATTGCGCTGGAACAGGCCATCGACCTGGTGGAGCGCAACGTGCGGGATAATCGCATTGAGTGCGACTTCAAGCGGGTGCCGGGCTATTTGTACGCGGAACTGGCTTCTCAGTTGAAGCTGCTGCAAGCGGATTACGAAGCGGCGGAAACCGTTGGGCTGCGGGTCAGCCGAACGTTCAACGTGCCGTTGCCCTTTGAAGTGGAGGAAGCGATCCTGGTTCCCGAGCAGGCCGTGTTTGATCCGTTGCGTTACGTGCAGGCGCTGGCCTTGCAATTTTACGAAAATGGCGGGCTGCTCTTTGAGAATTCCCGTGTGGTGTCGGTTGATACGGACGCCAAGCGGGAGGCGAAACGGGAGGACGATCGGGCAACTTGCAGCGTCAAGACCGACAGCGCCACCGTCACTTGCAAGGATGTGGTGCTGGCCACCCACACCCCCATCGGTTTCCGTCCGGGCATCCAGTCCAGGCTAGAGGCCATGCGTTCGTATGTTATCGGCATACGTTGCGCGGATCTGGCGGAGAACCGTATGGATGACGCCCTGTACTGGGACATGGCGGAACCGTACCATTACATTCGCCTGGCTGCCGATGAGCATGGCCCGCTGGTCATTATCGGCGGGGAAGACCATAAAACCGGCGAGCGGCAGGACACGGAACTGAGCTTTCGGCGGCTGGAACAATACGCGCGGGAGCGCTTCCAGGTGACTGCCGTGGATTACCGCTGGTCGGCCCAGTTTTACAACCCGGCGGACGGCTTGCCCTATATCGGCAAACTATCCGGCGTGTACGTGGCCACGGGTTATTCCGGCGAAGGCTTGTCGATTGGCACCCTGGCGGGGCGACTGATTGCCGAGCAGATTCAGGGCCAGCATTCCGAATGCGCGGAAATCCTGAACCCCAACCGCGCCAAGCCGCTTGCTTCGGTGGGCGGCTTTCTGTCCGAAAACCTGGGGGCCATGACCCATTTCGTGAAAGATCGCCTTAAAAAAGCCCCGCTGACCTCGGCGGAGGAAATTCCGGTGGGGGAAGGGGCTATTTGCACTCTCAACGGGCATAAGGTGGCGGCGTACCATGGCGGCGACGGGGTGATGCATTATCTCTCCCCGGTGTGTACCCATATGAATTGCCTGGTAGGCTGGAACGCCACCGAAAAAAGCTGGGACTGCCCTTGCCACGGCGGGCGTTTCGATGCCACCGGCAAAGTGCTGAACGGCCCGCCCGTGGTGGATTTGCAACCCTTGAACCCGGATTTGGACCTTTAGCGTTTCCGCCTGCTTTGATACTTGGAAAAAGCCAACAGGGTTTATCCTCCTCGGTAAGCTGTTCTATTGCTTCCCATGATTCAAAACCCTGTTGGCAAAAATGGTGATTGTTGATGGGTGTTCAGCCCCCGACGGCGATTGGCTCTCGCAACTGGGGCGCTTTACCCGGCACGGTGGAACGGGGGAAATCCCGGCCGCGCTCCACATAATGCGTTTCCACTTCCTGCGCGCCGAAAGCGTCCACGATGAACTGTCGCGCCGCTTCCACGTCGAACGGCTTGCAACTGAACAGATCGAAAAAGAAGTAGTCCTTCTCGCTGAAAGAATGGAACGACAGGTGCGATTCCGCGATGATCACCACGCCGGTCACGCCTTTGTCTTCCGGCACCAGCCCGGAATAGGGGAACACATACGGCTGGGTGATTTTGGTCATCCCGATGCGCTCCGGCAGCGTGTTCAGCACCTCGAAAATATAGGCCACGTCCGCAATTTTGGCCGGGTCGCATTGTCGGCAATCCAGCATCAGGTGCGGGCCAAAGCCGGTTTCCTCGGAATCGGCGCTCGGAATTGGCTGCGCGATGGGTTGCATGGGGCGGTTCATCAGTTGGCTCACAGAACACCTCCTTTTACTGCGGTTGCGGGCGCGTCGGAACCAGTGGCCTGGGCTGCGGCGGCCATGCGTTTTTCCAGCCGGGCCTTGATCAGATCCAGGTTGCCCCGCTTCAGGAACTGCGTTTCGGAGAGTTCCGCCTCCAGCGCGGCGCGCAGGTGTTCATAAGCCGCATCCGGTTGGATTTCATCCCCGCAGGTGTAGAGATCCACCGAAGCGTAGCCGTACTCTGGCCAGGTGTGGATGGCCAGATGCGATTCGGAAATCACCACCACGCCGCTCACTCCCCACGGCTCAAACCGATGGAATGTGGATTGCACGATGGTGGCCCCGCAGGCGATGGCCGCCGCGTTCATGTGCTTTTCAATCCCGGCCACGTCATCCAGGGTTTCGGGGTTGCAGTTGTAGAACTCAACCAGCAGGTGCTGGCCCAATACGTTATTCATTTCGGGTAATTCCTCCGCAGTATGCAAATGGGCTGAACAGGCAAAATGGGCTATACACCTACGTCCAGACGCAAAGCAGACGTCCCGCCGCAGAGCTTCCCGCAGGAACGCGAGCGGACAGGGTGAAACGCCTATGCTTTCAACGTCGATCAGGACGCCGGGGAAAGCCTCAGCATACTAGAGTAGTCCTCGGAGGATTTGCCGCCACCATCGAACAGAAAACGAAGCAGGAAGGTCTTGAAGAACCGGCTGGCCCCTTCGCTGGCGAACACCCGGCTCAGGAACTCCATGGCATGCGATGCGGCCCGGCTCTTGCTTTTGGCCTTGAAATTGGGAATGTAATACTGGTGCAACGGCGGCATCCGGTGCGTGTCCCTCGGCGGAATCAGCGCCGAAGGCTGTTTGCTATTCGGATGTCCGGGCGTTCTTTGGGCCATCGTGTTTCAGGACACTCCACACCGCAACTAATAAGGTTGTCATTATGACATACTTTTTTTAAAAGTGTTCCTAAATCTCGGCCGTATTTTAAAATTGTTTGCGAGCAAACGACAAACGCCCTGCAAAAGCGGCCTTCGCCTTGCAAAAAAACAGCTTGGCGAACGGATGCTTAATAAAGAGCGGTACGACGATGTAAAAAAACGGTTTATACAGTCTGGATGGCGGCTGGCCGGTTGACGCTGATCATCTGCTCAATCTTGCGGAACACTTCATGGTTCAGCGCGATGGTCAGGTGATCGATGGCCGGATCATCGATAATCAGGTTGTTAATCCGGCAGGAACCGTCGGCGGCGGCTTCCAGTATGCCCTTGCGGAAATGCACCATGAAATCCCACACCGTAATCAGGCTGTGGTAGGCCACCTCGGTGGAATGGCGCACCACGTTCAGGTTCCAGTGGATCAGCTCGTCAAACACCTTGGGAACCGGCTTGCCCGGATTGCGGGGAATCCAGATATTCTTGAGCTGCTGGACGCCTTCCGCGCCCATAAAGCCGGTACCCAGCGAAACCAGGTTCTCGATGGGGCTGCCCGGCTTGGGGTGGCCCATGGTTTCCAGCCAGTAGTGGGCAATTACGCCGCCCAGGCAATGCCCGATGACGTTGACTTTAGAGGCCGCGCATTTTTCCTTCAGGCTTTTTACTTCCGCGTCCAGTTGGGCAGCGGCGGTGGCCACATCGGCCAGGCCGTTTTCCGGCAGGGTCATCACGGAAACGTTATAGCCCTTTTCGGTGAAGTACAGGTGCATTTCCCGAAAGAACACGGGCGGGGTGTTTAGCCCCGGCACAATCAGCAGGGGTAAATTCTGGCTGTCGGGGTGCGTTGGCTGCATGAGGGGTGGTAACTCCTGCACGGCGAAGCAACCCTGGCGTTGTAGTGCGTAATAATCCTGGCGGGCCTGCCTGCTGACCTTGGCCAAACGGCGAATGGCGTTGTAATAGGTCATCATGAACGCGGTCAGGTTATCAATCCGTCGGCGCTGGGCCGGGCTGATGAAATCGCTGTTGAAATAATCCTGTATGTTGCGGATTTCCAGTTCGGTCAGTCGCCGCTGAATGGGATTCAGCTTCATCAGGGCGGCGGCGATCATGCTCCCGGCGGTGGAATACATCCACGGGATCGGCTTGTGCTTGAATGAGGTCGATTTTTTGCTCAAGGTTCTTTCCCACTGATTGATCGGAAACTGAAAGCTTTTTCAATCATACCACCCGCAAGGGCGGGTTAAACCTGGTCGGCTTCCAAAATCCACTCACTTGTTGTAGATAGACGGCTGTGGCTTGAAAAAGTTTTATGGCAGAATCTTAAACTTTTTTAAAGCGGTTTGATCACCAGTGCGGCTCCCGTAAAAAAAGTGAATCGGCCTACGGACGGGAATAGACAAACCAGTCCTGCGGGGTGCGCAACTGCGGATACCCGGATTGTAAGTATTCCTTGGCTGTTTGCAAGCCGCGTTCGTTATTGGCCCGGTAGCGAAACAGCCACACCCTGGGGTAGGGCGAAAGCCGGGCCGGGCTTGGCAAAGGCTCTTGCTTCCCGTGATACGGGCTGACCCAGTACAGCATGGGTTGCCCAGGCCGATTCTCCTTTAAGTAATAGGCGGCAATCAGCGCCGCGCCCCATGCGCCGTTGGTGAACACCAAGTCGTTCGGGCGGGCGTTCTGGGCCATGTAGGCGATTTTGCCCCGAATGTCCTTGTCCTTGTTATGCTCATCCCGCAAAGGGGAATGGGGCCAGACGTTGCACACCGCCAGAACCGCCATGAGTCCAACCAGTAAGGCGGGTTTCAGGTTTTTCAGCAGGCTTTCCCAACCCTGGATGGGTTTGCGTGTTTGCAACGCTTGCAGATAGTTTAAGGACAAGCCCAGCCACACGCACATGGCCGGGGAAATCAGCATGGCGTAGCGATCGATAATGCTGGTGTGGGTGTGTTTAACCAGGTCGTAGCCAATTTGCAGCAGCAACGGCCCCAAAATCCACAGCAACAAAAAGCCTTCCACCTCAAGGCGAAAAAGTCCCTTCGAGGGCGTATCGGTTCGGCTCTCCGCCTGACGGCCCGGCTTCAGCAACCACAGCAAAAACAGGATGATTGTGAACGGCAGGTAAAACACGCGCTCCCAGCGGTTATCGCCCGCCACCGTCACCAGCGGCTGCCACACCGGGGCGGTGGCATAGCGGCTCCAGCCCACCAGCCCTTTGGCAAAGTGGTATTCCTCGCTTACGCCCTGCTGCTGAATCTGATAAATCGGCGCCCATGCCCACGCCACTAACCCTAAGGCGGCAGCGGCAGGCATCAGCAGGGGCAATCGCCTGAAGTCCCGAAATTTTAGCAGCCACCATAGGCCGTAAAGCGCCTGAAACCCCAGGAAAAACACGAACATGTAATGGCTTAGCAAACCACCCGCCACGCTCAAGGCATAAAACAGGCTCCAGGCGAACGGCTTTTGGCTATACAGGGTTTTCCAGAAGGAGAGGGCTGCGCAGGCGGCCCAAAACAGGCTTAGCGCGTACATGCGCCCTTCCTGCCCGTAGTAAATCTGGAAGGGGGACAACATGGCCATTAACAGGCAGAATAGCCCGGCCCGCTTTCCGCCCAGCGCCTTGCCCAGGCCGTAGAGGGGCAGCAGCATGAGCGTGGAGCAGACCGCCGAAAAGCTGCGCAGGCCGATTGCATCGTTCCCGAACGCGCCCAGCCAGGGATTGAGCAGCAGGTAATACAACGGCATATGCACGTTGGTTTTCAGCGCCTCAATCAGCAAATGGAAATCCAGGGGTCGCCAGGCCAGATAGTGCCGGTAGAAATAATCGGCGGTATGAATCCCGCTATCCAGCCGATCCGGAGTTAAATGAGCGTTGCCCACCATCAGCGAATAGATCTCATCAATCCACAGGCTGGCCCCGTCCAGGTTGAACAACCGCAGCCCCAGGCCAAGCAGCAGCAACACGGGCAGGAATACCGCCTCTCGCTTGAACACTGAAAATAGCCGGTTTGGAATTGTCACGTTGGGTTCTGGCTTTCAAAAAACGGGCTGAACAAAACCTGATATAAGAATGGCATGGCACTATTGTACTTGGCTTCATTGTAATTGGCTCCAGGCGCTTTGCCGATCAGCAGGCCGCGTTTGTTTACAAAGAAAAAGGGGGATGCATTGCTGCAAGCCCCCGTGAATCAAAGATATTGGGATTTATTGGGTTTATGGTGAAGTCCAAAGCGGGCTGTGGTTCGCCCCTAAAATAGAAAGTTCCGTTTGGCGCACCCCGGGGAACTGTTGCAGCGTCAGCCGGATTTGCGCTTCCAGCCGCTGGGGGGACAGTGGGTTCCTGAATTCGAAATCGGACGGCGCTTCCAGGGTCACTGCGGCTTTTCCGTCCGGCAGCATGCGGATGCTGGAGAGATTCAGGCGGCAGATTTCATCATCCACAAAAAAGCCGTGCTGGCGCTCCGCCTCGGTGGGGCCTTGCAAAATAGCCTCAATGGCCTGCTGCGCAATAGCTGGGCCTCTGAAATACCGCACGGACGGGTTGCCCAGCATGGTATCCGGATCTTGCGGCATATTTTCCAGGTTGGAAAAATACAAGCCCACCGGATGCTCCACAATACTGCGTACGGAGCGGGCCGGGCGCAGGTTGGAAACGTTTTCCTGCCCCTGCGGGTTGACGCTGCTTGCAGCCAGTGCGTTGGGTGCGAAAGGAGGCTGTTCAGCCGCTGGTCCAGGCGATTTCTGTTCAGGGTAGGGCTGCAAGCGAATGTGTTCTCCGGTGGTCTCCTGAAGCGTTTCTTTCGGGCTTGGAACTGCATGAGCGGGCTTTTCCGGCAAGGGGTTTTCCTGGGCTGGCATCGGTTCGCGCTGCCCGGCGTTGGCCACAAAATCAGGATTCATCAGCTTGGCCAGCACGGTCGCCACGCTGGAACGGTTTGCGTTGACCAGCGGCCACAGCATATGCGGCGGGGTTTCCTCGGCCAGCAAGCCTTGCTCAACGGCCTTGGCCACCGAGGCTTTGGCCCAGCCCGGCAATTGGGAAGCGTCCCGATAATCCTGCAAGCCCTGTTCAACCGCTTCTTTGCTGAATGGTTGCGAATTGACGGCACTGGCCGAACGCGGCTGGCTCATGGCCACTTTGGACATCACCACGTATAACTCCGCTCGGTTAATGCGCCGGTTGGGCTGGAACAATCCGCCCGGATAGCCTTTCAGCCAGCCCTTCTGGGCGACTGCCTGGATTGCCCACCCGGCCCAGTGGCCCTGCGAAACGTCCCTGAACGGGGCACCAGACGGTTTTGCTTTTATATTCTGGCTTTTGGCCAGCATAACCGCGAATTCCGCGCGGGTAACGGGTTTGTAGGGCTTGAAAGTATTGTCCGGGTAGCCGGTGATAATTTGGCGCTCGCTCAGGTATTCCACGTACTTCAGCGCCGGGCTGGCCGCCGGGATGTCGCTGAAATGGGCCGTGGCGTCGTTTGCCAGCGCTTGGGGCAGGGTCGGGTTGAAACCGTACAGGGACAATGCCAGCAACAGGCCGGTGGCCACATGAAAAAGAGACTTCTCGGCATCGGTTTTCAGCGTGGGGAAAACCGGGAGCTTTTTATGAACAGGGTGGAACGAACTCAACTCAAACTCCAAAGGACAAACTCAACGATAGACTATTTGATTGGCAACGGTACCTCAATTACCCGGTTGGGTATACGCGAAAACACAGACTTGTCCCGTTCGAGCATGCACCCGGCGGACGTGTGTGGTGGCGCTAAACCGGCTCATTGGCAAATTAATTGACGTGCCGGGTAATTTTCTTAATCGCCATTTCGGCCCGCTTGTTAATGGCCGGATCCTCGTGCGATCTGGCCCATTTCAGCACCTCCAGCACATCGCTGGGGCCAAAGCCGATTTCTCCCAACGCCCAGATGGAAAGCGCCATGACGTCCGGGTTTTTCTCGATGCGAATCACGTTCACCAGGCTGGGAACCGCTTCGGAATAACGCAGGGTGCCTAACTGCCATGCGGCGATGCACCGTGCGTCATCGGCCTTGCTGTTGTTCAGCAGATCAATCAGGTGAGGCACCGCCGGTTTGCCGATTCGTCCCAGTGCTTCGGCGGCGCTGGCGAAAACGGTGTTGTCCTCGTCCTTCAGCGCGTTCAGCAGCAGGGGGACGCTTTCTTCCCGGCCCAGGATGCCAAGCGCCTGCATGGAGTAACTTTTAATGATGGCGTCTTCATTCTGCGCCATTTCCTTCAGGATTTCAAAGGCCCGGTCGCCGCCCACCTTGCCCAGCGCCAGCGCGGCCCCGCTGCGTACGTCCGAGTCCTCCTGCGGGTCGTGCAAAATCTCTTCCAGCACCGGAATACAGATAGGTTCGAATTTTTCCACCATATAGAGAATTGCGCTGAGCCTGCTCGAAGAGGGATACTCTTTTTGTTTTACAATATTAATAGCTGTTTCGAGTGGCGTCGTATCATCCGGCATAGAAAAACTTTCTTTTAATTTAGATTAATTGGCGATACCCCAAATGAATTCAAAAGCGAAACCGAACTTAAAAATTCTCACACCGCTCAGGCTCGGTTCTAAAATCCTTGGTTTTTTCATTCTAATACTTTCCGCAATCGGTTTTCAACTGTGGAGCGCGCTTTTTACGCCCGCGTTCGCGGCCCAGAAGCTGCCAATCCTGCAACTGGAAGGCATGAAGGGCAAACCCTTCCAATCGGTCTTGAAGGCGGTGGAAACTTCCGGCTATACCCCGCGCACCATTCGGGAAGCGGATTTTATCTTTAACGTGACGCCCCAAAGCCACCGTTACGTGCTGCTTCCTCTGGGCGGCCACATCAGCGAGGACGCCCTTTTTATGCTGCGCCGCTACATGGACGACGGCGGCAAACTGGTGCTGATTCCGCCGGAAGGCGCATCCGACGCCTCGGTGAACCGGCTTTACCAGATGGTGGGCCTGCCGGTTTCCGGCGTGGGGCATGTGGACGAGCATATGGCCTTTTTATGGAAGGGGCTGGCCCTGCCCAATACGGAGCATTTGAACGCCGACACTAAAATTGTGGCCATTGAGCCGTCTGCGGCCATTACGGTGCTGGCCACCTGGGGAGAAGGCTACCCGGCCATCGCCACCACCGGCAAGGGAGCCATTCTCAACTGGCAGTGGGGACGACAGCTTTCCGCCACCATGAACACCATTGCGCTGGCCAAGGTGATGCCGTTGGCCAAGCCGGAATCCTTCATCTTCCTGCAGGAAAAAGAAGACTCCAATGCCACAAGCGGCAGCCATAAAGCCCGCCGGGAAACGGAGCTGATTGCCCCGGCGTTTTCCCCGAACCCGCTTATTTCGGTTTTGCCCCAGGGCGATAAAGCCCTGATTCCGGTGCCGAGCAAGGTTGCAAAGCCAACCCCCGCTTCTGGCGAGACAATCAAACCTTCCGCCGTCGCTGCGCCTGCCGCTCAAATAGTCGCGCCATCACAAACCGCTAAATCGGTAACGGCTCCCGTGGGACAGGCGGCCAAAACCGCGCCGTCCAATCATGCGACCCGTGCGGCCAAGCCCGCAAACGCCTCAGCCAATTCCCAATCCCAGGAGGACGAGGTGCTGAACAACATTTTAGGCACCCAGCAGCCTGCTAAAAAGGATGCCGCTGCCCCATCGGGCGCCAATCCCTTGACGCCCGACGACCCGTTACTGAAGGACAAAATGGATGCGGTCAACCAGGCGGAAGGCAATGCGCCTGCCGCTGCGGACGCGAAACCTGCCGAGGAAAAAAAGCAGCAGCATTTCAGCTTTCTGGACCCCGGCGCGGCGGAAGTGATTGCCCCGGAATTCGACTACGGCGTGTATTCCATGAACCTGCGAATGCTAGATGACTACAAGCGCCGCATTCGGGACGCGCTGGAAACCTCCCATCAATTGTCGCTGGATATGCCGGAAGACAAGATTAAGGCGCTGCAACAGGAAAGCAACAATTACAAACGCCGCTTCGAGTCGCTCTACCTGGGCGGGCAAACCCAGCAAGGGCTAGACGCCTTTGCGCAGGCCCGCCATAGCATGTTGCAGGCGCTGGCCCTGGCGACCACTTCTCCCAAGGTGGAAGGCCGCGCCATTTGGCTGGATCGTTCCACCATCATCGAATGTGGCAGCCCGGCGGAGTTGCGCAAAAAAATCCAGAAACTCCACCAGGCCGGGATTAATATCGTCTATTTTGAAACCCTGAACGCCGGGTTTCCCATTTATCCCAGCGCCATTTTAAAGAACAACCCCATGGTGCAGGGGTGGGATCCCCTCAAAACTGCCGTGGATGAAGGGCATCGGCTGGACATGGAAGTGCATGCCTGGGTGTGGGCCTTTGCGGTGGGCAACCGCCGCCATAACGCGCTGATCGGTAAGCCGGAAGACTATCCCGGCCCCATCTTGTCCGATGAGGGGCTGATTGGCGAAGCGCTTCGCAACCGGGACGGTGGCCTGAAAGTGGACGACAAGCAGCACGAGTTCTGGTTAAGCCCGGCTAGCGCCAAGGGGCGGGCATTCCTGCTCAACATCTACAAGGAAATCGTGAGCAAGTACGATGTGGACGGCCTGCAACTGGATTACATCCGCTACCCGTTCCAGACTTCGCAAACCCGTATGGGTTTTGAGCCGGTCGGGCGGGAGCAATTCTACCGCTCCACCGGCGCGTCGCTGGACGGGTTGGACGATTACACCGCCAAGCTGTGGATTGCCTGGAAGACCTATCAGGTCAGCTCTTTCGTGCAGCAGGTGTCCACCACGCTGAAAGCGATCAAACCCAATCTCAAGCTCTCCGCCGCCGTGTTCCCCATGCGCCGGGAAACCCGCATCGTCACCATCCAGCAAGATTGGGAAACCTGGATTGACAACGGCTGGATCGATACCCTCAGCCCCATGTCTTACACTACCGACCCGCAACGGCTGCAAGGCATGTTTGAGTACGTGCAGAATTCCCCCAAGCGGCACCCGCTGATTTATCCCGGTATCGCCCTGCCGCGCCTGGACGGCGGGCAACTGGTGGAGCAACTGGAAGCCATTCGCGACAAGGGCGGGCTGGGTTCCACCATGTTCGCGGGCGCGCACCTGGACGCCGAAAAGATTGAAACGCTGGCCAACGGCCCCTATAAGGAACAGACCTGCATTCCGCCGCATCGGGATGTGGTGAAGTCCCTGCAAATTATTCTGGCCGATTATCAGCAGAAGTTCGACACGCTTTCTCTTAAAGGCGCGCTGAGCGATTTAAGCCCGGAGCAGGCCCAGTCCATCAAGGATTCCCTGAGCCAGGTGAATAGCGCGCTGGGCGCGATTGGCCCGGCGCGTTCGCTGTCGGAAATTCTCCCGTTCAAGGTGCAGCAGGTGCAGCAGCAGTTAAATCTGCTACAGGCGGCAAACGAGGTCTGGAACAACTCGGACAAGGAGCAGCATCCCTTCCGCGCGCAGTATTTTGAGAAAAATATTTTGCTGATGAACGAGTTGCTGGGCTATCTCTCGGATCGGGTGAACGGCCTTGGCGGTATGACCGCCTTTAAAGCGCCCGGCAAACCGCCGGTTGCAGCGACGCCCGCTACGAACGCCAATGCTGCTTCCGTAAACCCCGCCGGAGCCAAAACGGCGGTGAGCGGAGAAACATCCACGGCGGAGAAACCTGCTGATTTATCCAATTAAGTTTTGATTTTTTCTTCTTCTAATTGTTCTATTTTCGACTTTATTCTCGTAAATAGTTGCGCCCTACCCTGGTGAAAAGATCTCATTCTTCGAGAAGACAGGTAGGGAAGATAAATCGCCAGAATGACTATTTTTAACACCGCATCAAGTGGGGAGAAAATTGCGCACCACATAATAAATACGCCGAATGCAAATTCGCTGAGTAAGAAACGAATGAAAAAGCGCAGCATCCACGGTAGCCGAGCGATTTTGCCATAAAAATTTCTTTTGGCGGTGTTTAAGCCTTCAAAAGGCACTGTTTTTATCCATCTTTATTAATAAACAGGGAAGCCTTTTCAAGCTTCCCTGTTTTAAATTTTACATCGAATTAGTTTGGCAGAACGCCAGCCAGGGTTTCGCCCATTTTGGCCGGGTTGACGACGACGGTGATACCAGCCGCTTCCAGCGCTTTCATTTTCTCGGCGGCGGTGCCGTGGCCACCGGAGATAATCGCGCCCGCATGGCCCATACGTTTGCCGGGAGGGGCGGTTTGCCCGGCGATGAAGCACACGATCGGTTTGGTCACGTGTTTTTTGGCGAATTCTGCGGCTTCTTCCTCCGCGGAACCGCCGATTTCCCCGATCATCACGATCGCCTTGGTTTCCGGGTCAGCCTGGAACAAGGTCAGCGCGTCGATGAAATTGGTGCCGTTGATGGGGTCCCCACCGATGCCGATACAGGTGGATTGCCCAATGCCGCGCTGGGTGAGCTGATCCACGGCTTCGTACGTGAGGGTGCCGGAGCGGGAAACCACGCCCACCGGGCCTTTTTTGTGGATAGCACCCGGCATAATGCCGATTTTGGCCAATTCAGGGGAAATGACGCCGGGGCAGTTGGGGCCAATCAGGCGAGTGTCGGGGTAGTCGCGCATGAATTGCTTCACCCGCATCATGTCGTTCACCGGGACGCCTTCGGTAATGCAGATCACCAGTTCAATTCCGGCGGCGGTCGCTTCCATAATCGCATCGGCGGCGAATGGCGGGGGCACGAAGATCATGGTGGCGTTGGCGCCGGTCGCTTTGCGCGCATCCAGCACGGTATCGAACAC
>CABHPA010000004.1 GCA_902168245.1 Candidatus Melainabacteria bacterium | reverse complement strand
TTGAAACTAATGACCCCACACGAATTTGCACAACGCTGGGCTTTAGCTAACACGGCATAATCCTTTTCCCTCTAAAAATCATACGCGACAATCGGGCTGTATCAAGGAAGCTTGCTTACCCGCAAGTGATTTAACCCTACCGACATTTCCTTGACACAGCCCGATTTCTGCTGAATTTAGCGACTAGGGAAAAAGGAAATAAAATGGTCAGTCTTCTTTATGCTAAAATCTCCCAACCTCTACCTCAAGTGGATCTGAAAAAGGAACCCAGTCACTCGTTTGCGACTATAAATAGCGGCATTCCCTACGTACAACTCAATAAAATTTTTAAGAAGTCGCTCTAGCCCATAAGTAGGACGACAAGCATTTAAGGCAAATATAGAAGCCTAAACCTGATCTGATGATGTTTCTCTTTGTTAAGTCAAAAGGGGCAGCGGATTTAGACATCAGTAATGAAAGTCGTCTTTAACACTAGCTTTTAAGTATGATTATTGATCCAAGTAGCACTTTTTTCCAGTAAATCAGCGGGCAATTCAACTTGCATCCCGCTTATAACATCGGACAAGTAGACACTGCGCAGATGGCTGCGCCACGCTTCATCAGCTTCCCACATCACTCGCGCAATGCCACAGGGCTTGGTAAGTTTAGTTCTGCGAGTAAGACAGGGGTTATTTAGGCGGATATCACTGCAATTGAAAGTACTCATCTTGCCTTCAACAGCTTCCACGATATCCAGAAAGCTAATGTCCTCCGGCAACTTGGCTAGACGATATCCACCTTGGGGTCCTAAAGTTGCTAGAACAAGAGACGCTTGAGAGAGACCTTGCAAGGCTTTAGAAAGATATTCCTTCGGTACGCCATGAAATTCTGCCAAATCTTTGGTGGAAAGATACTTGTCCGGTGGCAGGAAGGCAAGTAGGACACAACAGTGTAACGTCCATTCAACCTGATTTTTCAAATGCATATCAGTGTAACCTCATCTTTATATGGCAAATTATCATCATTCTGAAAGAAATTGAATCCAGGGGCAAGGATGTTACTCAGGCTTGTTATAGGTAGAATGTCTCGGAAGCAATCACTCACAAGTGAAGATAGAACTATTGTAATCAAGAAGCCAATCAAACCAATCGTTTAAGGGGGAGTATAGTATTGAGTCCCCGCATAAGCTTGAAGTAGTGACATTTGAAATTTCGATGTTTTAATATTTGTAATAAAATATTAAAACAAATAAAAAAGTCTTGCGAAAGATTTTTATTTAAGGTTATACTATATCCATAAGGATAGCAAGGGTCTCATAATAAAATAATCGTAAACTTCTAATATGCGTCTTTAGGAGGCCTTAAATCCCAGTTTTAAACAAATTGGGCGATAATGGAACAAATAATGCCCGTCTAGGAATGTGTACCATGCCCCTAAAACCATATTCTCCAGGTTTTACCCTAGCTGAGCTTTTAATTTGCTTGGCTATTTTGGCTGAAATTGCCACTTTTACTCTCCCTAAAATTCTCGTGGCACAACAAAACGGACAGTATAATGCGAAGTCTAAAGAGACAGCGTCTATGATTGCGGCAGCATATCAGCAGGCACAGTTAGCTGGACTGGTTACTACCAATACTACTGCTGCTGAACTCACACCATATATGAATTATGTGGTATACGATACTTCCTCTACAATAGATGCTGAATATACTGCATCTATTTTAAATTGTTCAGGAGAGGGGCATTGTATACGGTTGCATAACGGTGGGGTGCTTTATTTTACTAGCAATTATTTTAATGGCACAGGTTCCAACTATGAGATAGAGTTAAAATTTGATCCCGATGGTAAAGTGACAGATAATACTACCAATGGCCCTGGAAAAGCGGTGCAGTTTGAACTTTTCTATAATGGCCGTATCACTAGTCGCGGTCAGGCAAATTCTATCTGCAGCTCAAATGGGTGCTATGGAGCTGATACAAATCGAGAACCTCCTTGGTTTAGCTGGTGAAATTTAACAGAACTGCTAATTCTATTTCAGTCTTGATATTGAATTTGATCAACTTCCAAAGGCTTTACGCTAGAGCCTAATTTAATGATTACTTTCGTGTTTGGGTGTGGGTTTTTAAAGGCTATCTTATTAGAGTGTCTGTGTTTTTTGCCTGAACTGTTTGTGATTGTTATATGTATTTAAGGATATTCTTTGACCTTAATATAGCTCCACATTATTACTTCTTTTTCCCTTGCAAAATCGTCTTTCACCACTGATGAATAACGACAGAAAGGGTAACCTAAACTACAAGGGACGTTCTTTCTCAAAATTGTAGCAGGCACTTCAATTCCATTTTAGAAAAGTGATCTGAGCTCAGATCAGTCATGTGAACACTCAAGAAAAAGTAAGTATTCTTTACGATACCATCCAGGTGTTAGCCTCATTAACCGGAACTCTTAAACACCAAACTGAATAAGTTTTTATTAAAAAATTACAACAAAATTCATTCAAAAACCTAACAGGTTTCTTTGTGTTTTTAACGACAAGTTTTTATGTCCTGTACAATTCCATTATCCAAAGAATGTGAACTTAATATCTGTTTGCAAATCCCTTTAAAGGCTTATGCAGTTTTCGATAGTTTGGTATTTATAGCTCATAATAGCGGTAGATACCTACATGCTCTCTTCCAATTTTTAAAGTTTCTCCTTCAAGACTTGGGCGATATCCATATGCCCCTTCTTTTCCGCCAACCAAAGGGGTGTGAGACCATACCGATCAACATGATTGACCTTGGCACCGTGTGCCAGCAAGGCTTGGACAATATCCATATGACCATCTTGTGCCGCTTGTCTAAGGGGTGTGAGACCATCCTGATTTGCGTGGTTGACATTGGCCCCGTGGTCCAGCAATGCCTGAACAATAGCCGTATGGCCATTTTGGGCTGCTTGTCTAAGGGGGGTAATGTCCTCCTGATTTGCCTGGTTGACATTGGCTCCGTATGTCAGCAAGGCCTGAACGATATCCGTATGGCCATCTTGTGCCGCCAATAGAAGAGGGGTAATGCCCTTCTGATTTGCCTGGTTGACATTGGCTCCGTATGTCAGCAAGGCCTGAACGATATCCGTATGGCCATTTTGGGCTGCTTGTTTAAGGGGCGTGTCGCCATCCTGATTTGCGTGGTTGACATTGGCATCGTGTGCCAGCAAAGCCTGAACGATAGTCGTATGGCCATTTTCAGCTGCTAATAGAAGAGGGGTATCACCCACTTTATCTGCCTTGTTGACCTCAGCCCCATGAGCCAGCAAAGCTTGAACGATATCCGTATGGCCATCTTGTGCTGCCAATAGAAGAGGAGTATCACCCACTTTATCTGCCTGGTTGACTTCTGCCCCATGAGCCAGCAGAGTTTCGACAATAGTCATATGGCCCTTGAATGCAGCCTGCAAGAGAGGAGGGGCACCACGCTGCTCTTCTGCCTGGTTGACATTGGCTCCATGTGCCAGCAAGGTCTGAACGATAGCTGTATGGCCATTTTGGGCTGCCACTACCAGTAGAAGAGGCATATTACCAGGTTGTATTACTACGCCCAGTTCTGCCAGAGCTGCTATTTTCAATGCCTGGGTTGAATCATCAGTCAGGGTTGCAGGGGGGGGCACAAGATTGGATAACATTGTCTTTTGCTCTTCGGCTGATAACGCCCTGTAAAGGTTCTTGTAATTATCAATTTCTTTGGCGGCTTTGGAACTAGTTTCCTGAAGCGCTTTTATTGTGTTGACTTCTGCTCTTTTGAAACTTGGATCAGTGTATTTTAAAAGCTGGTTAAGGGTTTCTGTCTGTCCCAGATTTGCCAGTTGCTCCAAAGCGGTATGCCCTTGATTATCAGTTTTAAAGGGATTTGCGCCTTTCTTAAGTAGCGCCTTTGCTTCTGGAAGACGTCGGGTCAAAATAGCTGTATGAACCGCAGTCATTCCAAATTGGTCTTTAAGATTCAGAGCCTTTTTGTCTTCTCGCATTATAAGACGATTAAAGAGCCAGGGAATGTTTTTACGGAACGCTTCATTGAACACTAATTGACCATTTGTAAGTACGAACGGAATAGGTACATGATCCCGGAAAATACTTTTCAGGGTCATGACTGCTGGATGTGTATCTGGTAGTTGGTTACTCTCAGTCTCAGATGGCTGGCTATCTTGTTGATATCCTGGGTCTTGGTGGGAAAGGACAAAGTGGCCATTGGATTTTTTTGAAAAAACGGGTCGAACTTGCTGAGGCGTTAACAACATTTGCTCTAACGGCTCTTTTAAAAGATCTTCCCGAATTGAAAATCGCACGTCTTCGGTTTGTAAGAAGTTTTGTAGCCTTTCTTCTTCTTTTCTTTTAGGGTGCGAAGTTCCAGCAATGTATTGGTCTGGCTCAAAAGATTTCAATGCCAGAGAAGACATTCCAAATCTGGGTTCTTGTTTTTTCGTCTGCAGGTTGGTATAAGCGATATAGGGCCAATAGCCCGGCATAATTCTATTCATAAAAAAATATCCTGTTTAAATGGTGAGAAACAAAGTGAGATAGAGAACATAAGCCCCCACATTAAGAGAGAAGGAATAGTAGTACACCCTCAGGCAGTAGGCTGGCTTGAATTTAAATTAAAGATATTTAACAACCTTAAGGATACATTATAACCTTAAATGATCAAGCTTTTTCCTTAATGCAAAA
>CABHPA010000003.1 GCA_902168245.1 Candidatus Melainabacteria bacterium | reverse complement strand
TAAATCCACGACATTCTGCCAGGGGATTGGTGTTTCAACCGCAGGAAAGAAGGGAAGCATGGATTGTTGCGACGGGTGGTACACTTTTACATCGCCACTCTGGTACATTTTTATCTTGCCAAATACATGGGATAATGACTACATGGCTAAACTGCTGGCATGACTCTCATGCGTTTGCCCTGAGACTGACCCCATGTAAACATTTCCTATAACCTCTTGTTTCAAAAAAGTAGCCGGGCCTTAAGGAAGAAGCCCGACTTTGTGTTTGTTCATCACCGTTTTAAGCTTGAACTGACCCAGAATTGGTTATTCCGGGTCAGACTTGTTTGTCCAACTGTGTTGCTACGCCTTTTTCCGTTTTGACTTTTGGGGCCTTCTTCGTTGGAGCCTTCTTGGAAGGCGGCAAAGGTGGGGATTCTTTTGGTATTTGGGGCAGGGGGATTGGGGATTTCGACATGTCGTAACCGCTTCATCCGGAAAAATGAAGGCCAGTGCTCATCTATAAGGCTCCTGATATACGGGATAATAAACGGTTTTGCCTATTTTGTTTCAAACTTTTGGGTATATTCATTAAAGGCGCGACCGCTTTTTTTAGCTTTTCTTCGTGCGGAAAATGGGTGATCCTCTTCGTCATCACTGGCTCCCGGGGTTGTTACATAGCCACCAACCACCTCTTCTTCTCCTGGGCGGTTTTCCTGAAACCATCTGGCTCTTTCCTCAAGAAAGGCTGTATCCTCTTCTTGTTGCGCTCTCGCAGCATCCGCCTTATTGTCTAGAGCCTTCTTACTCTTTCCTGTTCCTTGAAAAGTGAGTTTATTTGTTCTGTAAGGAGAGGTTAGATTGGCTCCATTAATTTCGACCCGATCTGTTTCAAGGGTTGCTTCGGGTCCTGCTTTTTGCTTCTTGGCAGCAAATTGAGGCGTATACTGATGGCTAGTACCCCTGAATTGAATGTTGCTGGTCCGTCTGAAGGTGAGATCCATGATTGTATTCTCATTATCACAACTAAATTGCCTTTAAATAATTCAGTAGCATGAAAATTCCCATTAGGCCATCCCTGTGACGTTAACCATTTAAAGCAATTCAAAACCCAATACTTCCTCCACCATCACGCTCCTGGATTTTAGCCCTATCCCGCTCCCAGAACAAGGCCCATTCTCAGGGTAAACGCATGAGAGTGAGTCGACCTATTCATTCTTGTTATAATATTCCCCGGGCTTATTTTTCTGATTTGACAGAACATTCCCATTAGGCAAGCCTGTTAGGTAATTTTCATAGAAGCCCGTTGCTACCTTAATCGAGAAGGTTGTTTCGCCTTTAATATAGCCATACTTTATGTGGCAATCTCCAGGAGGCTGATTGAAATACAAATGTCCCACTTCTGGAATGCAGGTTTTTCCTTCGCTGTAAGCAATAAATCCAGCTTCCTGATTTTCCATGAGTTCATCGTTATCGGCATTCTTCAGCACGGCAAGAATTTCGGCTTTGGAAATGACTTTCATTGCGTGACCTCCCGAAACAAGGCGTAAGGAATATTTTTTCCGCAGAGAAGAATGGCAACGTTCTGTCCTTTATAAAGGTCCGCTTGTTTCAGGAATCCTGCAACCGCTACCCCGGCGGCTCCTTCAATCAGCGTGCCTTCCTTCTCCGCAACCAGTTTCATCGCTGCCTTGATTTCCTCTTCAGAAATCAGAATGTGCTTATCAATGAAGTGCTTACAAGGCTCAAAAGTCACTGATCCGGGCTCAACTCCTCCTGCCGTGGATTCCGAGAGCGTTAGCATTTCAGGAACATCAATAATCTTTCCCGCTTCAATACACCGACGCATCGCCGGAGCATTTTCTGGCCAAACACCGACAATCTCTACGGAAGGCTTTAGCGCTTTAAGATAAGAAGCAATTCCGCCAATGAGACCGCCACCGCCCACCGAAATAAACACGGCATTCAAATCGGGCAACTGTTTTTCTAGCTCAAGCCCCAAAGTGCCTTGCCCTGCCATCACGAAAGCGTCATTATAGGGCGATATAAACACCTTTCCGCTTTCCTGGGATTTTTTTCTTGCCTGAATTTCCGCTTCCAGACAATCACCCTGCACAGGCTGAATGGTTGCGCCTAAAGCCTTGATTTTATCCACTTTTAGAGATGATGTTGTTTCAGGAAGGTACACTGTCGCCTGAATACCGGTTAACTTTGAGGCATAAGCAACCGCAAGGCCATGATTCCCGGTGGAAGCGCAGATGACGCCTTGATGCATCTCTTCCCTGGTCAACGACAAAATCCGATTAAACGCGCCTCTCAATTTAAATGAACCTGTATGCTGATGTTCTTCGTGTTTTAAAAATACGTTTGCTCCCGTTTGCTGACTCAAATATACAGAATGGTCTAAAAACGTGGTTCGGATATAAGGGCGTATTCTTTTTTCAGCCTCTAACACGTTTGCGTACAAAATTGTCCGATCCATGGCTATTAAATCTTCCTAGAAAATGATACTGGGGTTAGGTTGCGGTAACTTTGAGCGACTTTAATGCGATTCTCATATTTCCCCTGGAGTGCAATAAAATAGGTTTTTGCAGTTTTATTGAGGTGGAAGCTCAGGATGCACAAGCCTTTTGACCAATTTTACCAAGAACAAAGCTGGCCGGTAAAGCAGGGCGCAAAACCCTATTATGACAATGCATTTTATCTGAAGCTCTACTTTTTCGGGATTTTAACCGTTGCCCGGAAAAGATTCGGCTTGGCTATATGCTCAGATTGAAAAGGGCAGGTCATTGATAGCAGGGGGGGGCTGAAGTGAATTGCACAATACAATTCCGTATTGTATAAGTGGGCTTAATGCGGTAGGAATCCGCGGAAAATGAATCCCAGCATGGCCCCAAAGAGGATTGCAACCACATAACCAATGGTTTGCAGGGCTTTGGTTGCGTGACTGAATTCTTTGAACGCATTGTCTTTTGCTTTCTGGATTTCACTCAATTGGCCTTGAAAAAGGTGCTTCAGTTCGGTTTTGGTTTTCTCAAAATCCTCATGCATGGCCTTGAACAGGCGATTGGAGAGATCGGTACTGCCATTTAGATGGGATTTAATAGCTTCTTCTGCTTGAATCTCTTGTTGTTTGTTTTGAGCTTCCAGCATGGCTTGGAACTGCTCCTGGTAATTGGCCAGGAGCAGTTCGTTCATGGTGAGTAGGACAAAGATAGGATCATTGGGCTTTAAGCCTACCTGATGCCGCATTTTCAGTTCTTTAACCAGTTCTTGCGTATCAATAGCCATGGTTTATACCGCCACGGCATCCATTTGTTCAAACAGATTACGTTTGACCATGGTCAGGCGCTGTTTGTCCATCAGTTCAAAATCGGGATTTTCGCGGACTTCGGCAAAGGTGGCCCGTCGGCTGAGCATGGTTTCCACATCTTGGCCAAAGGTGCTGGAACTTTGACGAGGAATCCGAATCAGCCCGTTAATGCGGCTTTTGTGCTTGGTATAAACCTTCATTTCTTCAAATTGCTTGCCGTCATCACTGATGATAGGGCCAAAATATTCATTCAGCCAGACTACCAGTTGAGCGCTATCGGGCAAATGTTCCGCCAGTTTGCTAAAGCCAGTTAAGGTATCCCGAAGTCCTTGTGAACCCGTAATGAGGGTATGTACCAGCACTTCTTTGCCTTGCTCTGTCAGCAGGCCAATGACATCATTTTCAATCATGTAATTGGACAAGGGCAAAAAGGAAGCCGCGCCATTATCCACTACGAAATGGCTGTCTTCCTCGATGAGCTGTTTCATCATGAGGTCAAATTTGCGGGGATTCAGTTCATTGCCGTCCATCAGCTCCAGGCGGTGGACGTTAAATGCTTTATAACCGGCAAACGTGGCATTGACCGGGTCGGTATCAATGCAAATCACATCCCGGTCATGTTCCTGGTGGTATTGGGCTAGTAGAGAGGCAACAAAGGTTTTCCCGACACCGCCTTTGCCTTGCATTACAAAATGAACTCGTTTCATCGTATCTGCTCCTTAATGCTCTTATTTAAAACAAATCACTATCTGAAAGTGGGGTTGCGTCATTGAGATTCTTCTTGGGTGCTTCTTTAGTGGGAGGGCTGAATTTCTCTGGGTGTTTGGGCTTTTGGATATCGGCTTGATCCATGCCTTTCATGTTTTTCTGCCGGGGTGTTTCACCCGTGATGTATTTCCTGACATAGCGGTGAAACTGCATGTACTGGATATTCAATCGATCCTTATGGCGGTCATAGACGGCTTGTAGCGGCCATCCTGCTTCCACCTCATTGCGAATACTGTCCAGGTTTGCCAGGAAGCTGACCCGTCCCTCTCCTTTGTAGCGTTTAACCGGGATGTCATTCCCCTTCCCTGGTGTTTGATCCATGCAGTCCTCTCGCCCTGAAAACAAACTCTCTCTCATCAGAAATTCAATCTGTTCAAATAGGATAGCAAAGCATCATGAAAGAGTAAATAGGAGGATATCCGATAATAAACAAGGTTGTAAATGATTGAATAAGAGCAAACGTGATTAAAAAGGTTAAATGGCTGTGCTGTTCTCACAACAGAGCCTTTGCTAACATAAGAGCTCGGTTTTTCACGCAAATTGAGATGGGCAGGACATGGATTGTCGGACTGCAAGCAAAGCTTGCAGTCCGACAATCCAAAAGGCTTATTCGGCTTTCGCCTCAACGCTTGTCCTGCTCTGCGAGGCCGTTTTGGCTACCGCCAAAAGTGATTCAACACCAGGGAGTGGATGAGATGACAGACACAGACAAGAAAGATCGCCAGCATCCAATTAAGGTGTACGTTTCTGCGACTGAGCGGGAAGAAATCGAACGCCGAACCGGTGGGGTGAAAATGCCCCCCAGTACCTTGATGCGGAGTTTGGCCTTGGGCTTTGAACCCCGGAGTGCTTTTGATAAAGACGCCATCGGAGCCTTGATTAAACTGCATGCCGATCAGGGACGTTTGGGCGGGCTTTTGAAACTCTGGCTCACTGAAAAGAAGGGCGAAGGGACCAATGCCAGTGAGGTGCGTTCGGTTTTGCGGCAGATTGAAAGTTTGCAAATGGAGCTGGCCCGGATTGTGATGGCGGAGAAAAAACGGCTGTGATTTCTAAAAAGATTTCACGGGAGTTGAAAACCTCCAGTTTTGAGCGGTTGGGCCAGTATCTGGTGAATGCTGACAGCAACCAGGACGAGATCATGTGGACCCGCACGGCGGAATACGTGGTGGATCTCAAGGCAGATGAGGCCGAAGAGAAGGTACTATGGTATCGCATTACCAACTGTGATTCGGATGTTCCGGCAATGGCCATTGCGGAAGTCCAGCTCACTCAATCTCAAAACACGCGTTCTAAAACGGATAAGACCTACCATTGCCGTGATTTCCTTCCCGGAAGGCGAATTTCCAAATCGTGAGCAGTTGGAAGACATCGAAGACCAGATGTGCAAGGCCCTGGGCTTTGGTGAACACCAGCGAATCAGTGCGGTGCATCAGGACACCGACAATTTGCATTTGCATTTAGCCATTAACAAAGTGCATCCGAAAACCTTCAACGTTCATGATCCGCCGTGGGGCTATTATACACGGGATCGCCTCTGCCGGGAGCTGGAGCAAAAGCATGGCCTGACCGTGGATAACGGGGTTGGCCAGGGAAAACGCTTCGGGAAAGAGCAGGAAATGAATGCTCATTCCGACAAACAGACGCTCTGGCAGTGGATTCAGGACAATGCCAAAGATTCCCTGACCCAGGCCGCCCAAACAGCAGAGCGTTGGCAGACCCTGCATGAGCAGTTTGCCGCACATGGGTTGGTCATTAAGCCGAAAGGGGCCGGGTTGGTGATTGGTACGCTGGACGGCAGCGTTCACATCAAGGCCAGTTCCGTGGATAAAAGCCTGTCGTTTAAACGACTGTCTGAACGGTTGGGTGAGTATCAAGCCCCCGCGCATGATAAACAGTCGCCCCAGCAACCCAAAGTCCAGTATCAGGCAGGCCCTCGGATGCCGGATGAGGCGGCCAGGAACTTATATGCCGAGTTCCAGGCCCAAAAACAACATGCCTGGGAACAGCGAAATACCTTTAAAACCCAGCAACAAGCCGAAAAAGAAGCTTTTAATCAACAACTGAGGGCATGGCACCAGACCGAACGGCAGAAAATTAAAACCTCCAGCTTGCCCGGAGCTGCTAAACGGCAGGCTTACCAGCAACTGGCTCAGGAACGTCAATTGCTCTGGGACACCCAGCGACAAAAAGAAACGGAGCAGCGTAAAGCGGTTTTTGAAACAAATGTTCCGCTGACCTGGGAGCAGTTCCTGGTGCAAACGGCGGAACGGGGCAATAGCAAAGCCCTGGAACTCTTGCGCAACCGAAAGCAAAAGCAGGCCCGCATGGCCAAAGCCCTGGTGACGGCAGAGAACCTGGATGTGGCCCGTCATATTGTATATGAGCATCTAAAGCCCATTGCGAAACGAAACGGCGATCTGCTATACCGGGTTCAGGATGGCGGCTCTGTGACCGATGAGCGCACGAGAGTCCGGGTGGATGAATGACACAGCCGGTTCCGCATTTCTGGCCCTTTCTCTGGCTTCAGAGCGCTTTTCTGGTCAACCCTTGGCTGTGCAAGGGGAAGACAGTTTTAAGCAACAAGTGGTCCAGTTTGCCGCGCAATACCGGATGTCGGTGACGTTCAAGGATTCTGCCCTGGAAGCCGAGCGCCAGCGACTTTGCAAACTCATAGACAGCCAGGCGCCAGGGAAAACCGAAACCCTCTCCCCAGCGCTGGAAGCGTTTATTACCCAGCGGAATAAGTTACGGGATAAAGTCAGCGGTATATTACCGCACCGGGTCTGGACGGCAGCCGATCGGGGTGATCTAATGTATCAAGGCCGCCGTAATTTGACGGATGGCACCCAGGCCGTTTTATTGCAGAAGCATCAGGAAATGCTGGTGAAGCCGGTTCAGCCGAATGAATTCCAGGGGTTCAAAGTTGGGCAAACGGTTTCCATTAATGAGCAAGGCCAGCAGACCACACACGGAAAGGAGAAAGGCTATGAGCGATAAACCGGCTAGGAAGGGCCACTGGTCCGATATTCTCCCATATGGCGGGGTGATGCTCGCGGCCAGTGTGGCGGCCACCCAATTTGCCGCATGGCGGTTTCAGTATCATTCGGGTCTGGGTCGCCCTGTATTTGATCAGTTTTATGCGCCCTGGTGCTGGCTGACTTGGCAAATCCAGTTTGGCAAGCAAGGGCCTCAAACCTTTTCTCTGGTGAATATCTTCTGCCTGTTGGTCTTTGGCGGCTTGCTCTATGGGTATCTGACCATGAAGACGGTTCGCTCTCGTAGCTCCAAAGGCCCGGAAGACGTTCATGGGACCGCCCATTTTGCGACAGAAGAAGAAGTCGAGCAAACCGGCCTACTCACCCCACGGGGTGAGCAAGGCGCTGGGGTGTATGTGGGGGCTTGGGAAGATCCCAAAGGCAACATTCGCTACCTGCGCCATGACGGACCGGAGCATATTGCGGCCATTGCCCCTACCCGATCCGGGAAAGGGGTAGGCTTGGTCATTCCCACCTTACTCGCTTGGGAGCATTCAGCCGTCATTCACGATATGAAAGGGGAACTCTGGAACCTGACCGCTGGCTACCGGAAAAAGGGCTTGAATAACGTGGTCTTAAAATTTGACCCGGCTGCCTCCAGTGGCAGTTGCAAGTTTAACCCACTGGCGGAAGTCAATGTGGGTGAGGAATCAGAAGTGGCAGAAGTCCAGAATTTAGTGACCATCATTGTGGACCCGGATGGGAAGGGCCTCAATGACCACTGGAGCAAGACGGCGCATGCGTTTTTAACGGGTGTGATTCTTTACCTCTTGCATCAGGCCAAAAATGAAGGCCGGAAAACGGCCACACTGACTGAGGTGGCCTCTGCCCTATCCGATCCCAGCCGGGATATTAAAGAGCTGTATGAGGAGATGCGCACGGCAGAAATCAAGGAGGAGGCCGACCCAGACAATCCGGATAAAAAGAGAATGGTAGTGCATCCCGTTGTGGCCTCTGCCGGGCGCGATATGTTGAACCGTCCAGATCAGGAGCGGGGATCGGTACTCTCCACCGCCATGAGCTACTTGTCTTTATACCGGGATAATCTGGTCGCGGATAATATCAGCGAAAGTGATTTTAAAATCCGGGATTTGATGCACTCAGACCGGCTCGTATCCCTGTATCTGGTGGTTCGTCCGGCGGATAAGGACCGCTTGAAGCCCCTCATGCGGCTCATTCTGAATCAAATTGTGCGCACTCTGACGGCTGATCCCATCCAGTTTAAGGACGGGAAACCTGATCCCCAATACAAACACCGCTTGCTGTTGATGCTGGATGAGTTCCCCAGCTTTGGCAAACTGGAAGTGTTTCAGGAAGCGCTGGCCTTCATCGCGGGTTATGGCATCAAGGCGTATCTGATTATGCAGGATTTGACCCAGCTTCATGCGGCTTATAGTGCCAATGAAAGCATCATTTCCAACTGCCATATCCGGCTTGCTTATGCGCCCAACAACCCCAAGACCGCCGAATGGATGTCCAAAATGCTGGGGATTACAACTCAGGTGTGGAAATCGGCCACGGTATCTGGCAAACGGATGGGTGGGATGCTCAAAAATGTGAGTGAATCGTATCAAACCGTAGCCCGGCCCTTGATGACCCCGGATGAGGTGATGCGATTAAAAGCCCCTCGGAAGAATGGTAAGGGGGAAATCACAGAATCGGGAGAAATGCTGATTTTTGTCTCTGGCCATACGCCCATTAAAGGCACCCAGATTCTGTATTTCCAGGAACCCTTCTTTTTGGCGGCAACCAAGATTCAACCACCGCACCAGTCAGAGAAACTAAGGGGTTCCGAACAAACGGCCATTGGCTATCCTGCTGAAAATAAGACATCCACTAAAGCGGATGAGAAGGCAACGCTGGCGGTTGCTGGTTCATGAATCTTCTGTTACGAGACATAGGCCGGTTCTTCCTGGTTGTTTTGGTGCTGACTGGCCTTTGGGCAGCCTGTTACGGAGCAGGATTTCGTATCAACCTGACCCCTTCTGTGCCGGTTGGGGTCTATCAGTTGCATAAGCTGGAAGGGCCGTTGAAACGGGGGGATATTGTCTGGTTCTGTCCCCCGGATACACCTCTGTTTCGGAATGTGCGGGATGAGTGGGGCGATATTCCTCACGGGGATTGTCCCGGTGGCTATATGCACATGTTCAAGCCCGTGGCGGCATTGCCTGGGGATATGGTAGAAGTGACCCATCAGGGTGTATTTGTGAACGGCCATAGGCTGCCGAATAGCCAGCCTATGGGCAGAACTGGCAAAGGACAGAGGCTAAACCCAGCGTTTGGCCGGTTTCAGGTACTGCCCGGAACCGTCTGGTTAGTATCTTCCTATCATCCTCAGAGCTTTGATAGTCGGTATTTTGGACCACTTGCCATGAGCCAGTTTGAAGGTATAGCTTATCCATTCTGGATTCAGAAGTATTCAACGGCAAGTCTGACGGCGGCAGACGGAAAATCTAAATAAATGTATACAATTAGGGGTTAATGGTAAATAAAAATTATATCCATGTTTTTATTTCTATAGCTGGGACTTGCTTCCCATAGGGCTGGTAGAAACAAAAGGAGATGGAAGAGATGCTGAATTTACCGAATACGCCCGTGTTTAACAAAATTCAGGCGAATAATGCTCGAATTGCTCCAAACGAGAGCACTAATACTTCGGTAAGCGAACATAAGCATTTTTCCATGTTGCATCCGCAACGGGCTAGCGAAACGACGTTGATGGGTGTTCTGGATCAACTGGATTTGAGCAACCCGACTCAGCAAACCAATGGGGTGATGAAAGGGCAAAACAAAGAATGCAGCGGTGATTACATGATTACCCCAGGTGTCATAAAGTTTAAACCCGGCCATATCACGAATACTCCGCCCAGCGTACCGGGTACCACTTATAATCCTCCGGTAGCTGAAGATCCTCCGGTTGAAACGCCTTCCAATCCCACGGCTGGACAAATAGCATATACGAATATACTGGAACAGCCTATGAATCAACTGGCTTGATTTATGCCGTTTCCACCGTTTCCAAAACTGCATTGAAGTAATAATAGAAGCCCCAAGCATTTATCATTAAGATGCTTGGGGTAAGTGATTAATGGGTATGGAATTTGTTTGGATGTCCTCTAGGAGATAGTGATTAACAGGGACAGTTGGCGTGTCCACAGCCCTGTTGGTTAGAATGCCCTTGTGCACAAGCTTCACTACAGTAGATTTGCCCATCTTGTTTGACTGCTTTACTGGGTTCTACTTGACATTGACATGCTTTACAGGCACAAAGCTGCGTTGCTGTTGGCATTGTTGATCTCTCTCACTCAAATAACAAAGTGTATTATCTTACTATAGTAGAGAGAGAAACCATTCACCAGTTAGGTAGTAGAAAAGCCGGGGTTCATTGAACCCGGCTTTTGCTCTTTGGCATTTTACAGCAGTTTAGACCAATAACGAGAGAGACGGTTTCTCTTTGTCTTTGGTGACAAAGACTTCAGCCCGGTTGATCAGGGGATCTGGACCGTGTATGGTAGCCACTTTATTGACATGAAAAGTCGGGTAGCAGGGCACTGCCCCCTTTGGGCTTGTGATATGATTCAAACTCTCTGTTTTGTGTAGTAGTAAAAATTGGAGCCGGGTAAACCAAACTGGTGCCTGTAGGGAGCTATTTTCCGGCCTGAACAAACGGAAACGCTTATTATTTCTTATGAATTATTTAAATACTTATCGCAATCAGCTGTTACAAAAACAAGACGTAGCCTCTAAATACCAAAAAACTTCATTTCAGTCACAAGAGGCCACCGTAATAAATCCAATACGGTTCTATGGGCAGCCATTTTACTCTTCTGATTCAGTCCTGTTTGGCAGTTCCTCTCCTGCTCATGATACATCCTTAGCTGATATACAAGAGATTACGCCTGATCCTGCTTTACCATTAAGCGTATCAAGGCAGGGAACTCCAAAAAACAGCCCGAAATTGCTGCCTGACAATGGCATAAAGTCTATAGCGGAATCTTCTCTCAATGACGTAAGCCCTATAGAGCTTATGAGACAACAAAAAGTCTTGAAAGTCATTTTAAGGGACGTCAAGGAAAGGGAAAAGCCTTTCCTTGAGCTGCACTCGCTATTAGGAGACGCGATTGGGGGTGCGGAATCACCCATTGGGAAGCATTTAATCAAATATCAGAACACTCTGGACGGCCTGGATCGGTTAGTCTTGGATGGTCTGCCTGGCATCAAAATAGTTGCTGACGACCAACTTAAAACTGTGAATGGTGAGCTAAGACGACGGGGTCTGGCAGGTTCAATGTATCTTGAGAAAGCAAGTGATTTCTGTGGAGATAACTATACCAGGCTAAAAAACAGTTTGAATTTGCATACGGTGCTGGCTACAGTGTTAGGGGGAACAGGTATGTTCTTCAAGAACGTTGCCTGGTATGGTACGGAATATTTGGTTCCGTTGGAAGCCATTTCGCCAGACTCGGCAGGTTCTCCAAAGGCGCTTCCCAAACGCTGGGTTGTAGCCAATAGCCTTGCATCGGGACTTGAGTATCCTTTTGCAGTCGCCAGTCAAAAGCTATGGAAGGGCCAAGCTGCCCATTCGATGAGTACGTGGCTAGGCATGGCCCAGGCGTTTGATATGCTGTGGGCTTCTCTGCTGCTGAAGTTAACCGGCGACAACATCAGTATCCGCCAGGGAAGTACCCTTGGAGGAGCCGCTTTTACAGTAGGCATACAAACCGGTATGTTCAATAGACCGGCCAATGCAATAGTCAAATATATCTTTAAAACTCAAGACAACACCAGCCCGAATAGGCGTCTCGCATCCCTGGTGACAGGTGCTCCTGAAAATCCAAATGAGGCGGAATCAGGCGGCATACCGGCGCTTCCAATGGGCAAAGCCGCACGTCAGCTCAGGGTGAAGGTTCGACATTTGGCTGACGCATTTCCCGATACGGCCTGGGAGAGACATAAAAAAGGGCTTCAGGGTTTATTCTCTCATCTTGTAGAACTGAAAAAAATTGTCACTACAAAAGAAGAAAATGACCATTTAGAGACATTTGAAAAGCACTTATCCGCCTTACTCCCACAGACAATCACACGGGAGAGCGCGCCAAACCAGACAGGTATCAAGAGCAGGTTTACATCCTGGTGGCGGAAACCGTCCATAAAAAGCAATCTGGACGATGTGCTTGTGGAGATGCGAGACATTGATGAGACATTACAGAAAAATGGTGGCGCCGGCCCTCTGGCCATTGGCATTGGCGCCGGAGCCAGTGCGCTATATGGGGCTTTGCTTGTGCTTGGCAACGTAAAGCAAAAGAATCTGAACCATCGGGCGTTAATCAATGCCCTTGCATCTGTTATGCCTCAAACAGCTGCTAACCTGGGCCACCTGTTCTTTAAAGATAACCCGAAACATGGCGCTTTCAAAAAGGTGTTCATCAGTTGGGCGCGTACCATACCACCTGCAATATTTGAGTTTGTGCCTCTACAATGGGCTGTTATACTTGCGCACCAGGCAAAAGCGCTTGCAGGAAAAGCGCCTGGGGCTCCCCGCCAGAATTTCCCGCCGCTGTCCGATATTCGATCAGCCCAGGAATCTGTCCGCTTATTCTCTGGAATCACATTCAGCAATGTTGCGCTTGGTGAAAAATGGAGACCACAGCATATTTGGGCACTTGTAACCTCTGCTTCGATTACGGTAGGTTCCATGCTTGGCGGCTATAAAGAAGCCCTAAAATCAACCGCACAAAAATATACCCATATTAAAAGAGCTGTTTCACGACACTGGCTCAGATTATATTGACTGTATCTAGGATACAGTTTGGGTTGCAGAAGGCATTTTCAAGCCAAAAGGTATTCAACACATTTTTTTCGAGATTTCCAAGAAGCCCCCATTTATGGGGCTTTTTGGTTTATTCCGTCTGTCTGGATCAAGAAATATTAAGCGAAAAGCCAAACTGGCCGAAAAGTGGGTATAGTAGTGTTTGTGACTTGAGCAAGTCTGTTTGAGAGAGGTAATATCGGATGAACAAAGAAGAGTTGGTACAAGAGGTTGCCAAAAAGACCAAGCAGTCTCAAAAGCAAACCGTTGAAATCATTGATACCCTGGTGGAAACCATTAGCAAGACGGTGGCCAAAGGCAAAAAGATTACTTTGGTTGGCTTTGGTACGTTTGAGTCTCGCAAGCGGGCTGCTCGGACTGGGCGGAACCCTCAGACGGGCAAAGAATTGAAGATTGCGGCCAAGACTGTTCCAGTTTTTTCTGCTGGAAAAAAGTTCAAAGAAGCCGTTGAAAAGAAGAAGTAACCCGAATTCTAATCTATCCTAATCCTAAGAGCCCGCTTTTATAAGCGGGCTTTTAAGGCATAAAGAGGAAAGAGTCTTTGTAGGGCTTCCTTTTTCGGGAAAATTGCCCCTAAGTGCTAAGTAGAGACACTACCGGGACTTACAGCTTAGATTATCCCATGATTTTTGGAAAGAGACTTATTTGACACTACTAATGTGTTTTGGGATGCTATTTTGGTAAAGTGATTTCGTCACCTAGATTTTTGATGCTGCTTTTCCTCGGCTTATGAATGATTTTGTTATTTAACAGTTAATAAAATCATGAGGAGGAATTGTGGATTTATAAAAGGCGTTTTACATGAATATTGTTCATTTTAGTGCGAGCCTTGGCCAGTTATCTAATACCGAGAAAAATAAGAATTATAGGCGCTTAACGGGTTCGGGCGACTCCAGGCTATGTCGAACCCCGGTACTATACCCTGTGCTTGCCAAAGAACTGGAAGATATGTTTGAAAAACAACATACGCCAATCCCCATCGTAATTGATGGGGATGCTGATGGTAAGTCTGGTTTATCACTACGGCTGGCCCAACTCAACAGGTTAGGAAAAGATAATAATTTGCGATCCTCCCAAGCGAGAGCTGCTTTTTTAGGTATACTTGCTCAGAAATTTCCGATATTTAGACGTGATATCAGAGAATCCTCGTTAGATAAATATGGACAAGTGATGCTTGTGCCAGACGATACAACCTTATTGAAAACAAGTGATTTACTGGATGTGGCAAAAACGTCTATATCAAGTGAGCTTGAAAGTATACCGCCAGAAGGTAGGTGCTTTGAGCTGGAGCCTGCCATGAGAGCTTCCTTGGGGCAATGCGAGAAAGGGGATGCCACTGAAATGCCTTTTCAAGTCCTGAGCCCAAGTGTCCGTATTACAGAAAATATCTGGCATAAAATACATCCAGATGTTAGAGCTCAGTACGCTCAAAGTATTTCTCAATCTCAAGCCCCTGGTAGTTTAGTAGTTTTAGGTGGTGGTGAGAGGCAGCCTAAAGTTAATGCGAAATGCCTTTTAGGTAATGCCTATAAACCGGCAGGAGGCAATTTCAAAAAGATGAGTCTTTTTTATAAACGGGAATATACTCCTGGTGGGCCATTCGTGAACAATGAAGAATTGCCTTATCGTGCCAGAACTGTATCTGACGGTAAGTACAGTATAAGAAGTGTCGATTTGGCACAATACAGCCCCAGTGTGGTTAAAAAATCTTAGTTAGGCCCTGAAGTGTTAAATTAAAGAGCAATTGTAGAGAAACTGGTACAGTAGTGACATTTGCAAATATTGATTTTTGACATTTTTATGATAAAAGATGATTGTTCATCAAGTTACTCTACATAAAATAACCTGAGCTTATTACAAGCACCTATGTGAGAAGAAGCTATGCTTACATTAAGACTTCCAATCGGGAGAAGGTCTCAAACACTTGGGAAATTGACACAGAGAGTTCTAACAACGACAGAAAAATCTAACGTTAGCGGCAACAACACTAAAATTTGGGATACCCATTCCAGTCGTTGTCCTTCGATTATTGAGCCAAAAGGTCTACCCCAAGATCAAAGATACACTTGGGAAGATCCACCATCAACAGCCAAAAGTTCCAATATCAACGGCAGTCAACGGCTTCGTAACTTTTTGAAGTCGTTCAAAGCAATTCCTCCCTTTAAAAGGGGGAATTCGAAATCCAAAATCTTGCAATCCTCAATGGGTGTGCCACTGGTAATCACTCAAAAAAAATCTGAGAACCCGTTTATACCAATTCCATTAAACAAGGGCATTTGGTAAGCTTTTCTAATTAAAGTTGGTTGGAGAGCGTCAGATGGCTGCTGAGCATGTCCAAGAGATTGAGCAGTTAGAATTATTGGGAAAACAGTTGA
>CABHPA010000002.1 GCA_902168245.1 Candidatus Melainabacteria bacterium | reverse complement strand
ACATCCGCTTTAGTAACTCCCTTTTCCCACTTTTATTCAGGCTTAATCAGGAATGATTCTGATTTCCCTTATTTTTCCATTTAGCCCATCATCACCGAACATCATTGAGGAAATTGCATGCGAAATCATCACCAAGCCAAAATTGACACCGTGATCCGATGGTCAGCCAAGCAGGCCATCCCAGTATTTATTGGAACTTCTTCCCCGCATTTTACGCAGGCTGAAATCCAATTGCTCGGCAAATTAATCGTCAATGCGCTACAAAAATGGGAAAAGGCGGCGCTTGGTTTAATTACATTTAAGCTCACCAATCAGAATCATCCCGAAATGATCCGGCTCAACTTACAAAAAGCCCCCGCCAAAACCAGCGCCCAATGCATCAGAACCATTGATCCAAACGGTGTTATCGGTTTCGCAGATATTACTATTTGCATCGGTGAAGGCGCATTATCAACCCGCAGCGACCAGGCCACCGTTCTGGCCATGATCCTGCATGAACTCGGACACGCACTCGGCTTGGAACATTCTGGCAAACAGCAGGATGTGATGTACCACCAGGGCCATCATCAAAGCGCCAGAATCAAACTCTCGTTAGACGATATGTGCGCCTTACTCTGGAATTACCGTCTCCCCGCCGGATTGGGCCTGAACTACATTGCCACCCAAAACCATGCGCCCTTTCCCGACACGCTGTACGACTTGGTGCCAACCCTGGATCGTTGGTACTGGAACCTGGCGGGCGGGGATTACGCCATGAAGAAAGGCCTGACCAAGCCGCCGGATATCAGCCAGTTACTATACCAGCAATTCCTGGCTGGCAGAAAAGGCGCGCTTCGCGGGATTGTCGCAAACGAGCTGCGTCATGCTCATGGGAGAATGAACCCTTGATGCCTCTTTCACCGTCCGAAGCGGGCGTTCCACTTTCCCTTTGGAACGGGCGGTCACCCGGGTACCGTCTTTCCCCGCAGGAACATGCATATGCCATTATATGCCCAGGGCGAGCATGACGTTCTGGAACACCCGACTCTTCCCAACAGGGCCACTATCCATATAAATCGACTTGGGAATCCCTTGAAACGGAAATCGTGGATCCGACTTGAGGGCCATTGCCTTAAACAAAAAGCGCAAGGCCGACTCCGCATCCTCCCCATACACACAGCGGTATTCCATATAAGATTCAGGGTCTGTTAAAGTTACTAAATCGGCAGGTTCAATCTCGAAATAGCCTTCAATCCATTCCCGGTTCAGGCTTTCAAAATATTTTCGATACTGGGGTTTGGGGAGTAGTGGAACAGTAAAAGCACTTAAGGGTTAATCTGCTGATTTTGAGAGGGATAAGGGGTTTCCAGATTTTGTTTTAGCTGTCTGGATACGGTAGATGGATGTATATCGAAGAGTCTGGCCACATCCGCCGGGATTTTATGGCCTTGTTGAACCAGGCGTATAATTTCCTGCCGTTGGTGTTCGTTGAGTTTGGGTCGTCGTCCCCCATGTCGGCCTTGTTGCCGTGCGGACTGGAGCCCCTGTTTGGTGCGTTCAAATTCAGCGAATACGCTGACCACTTGCATCATCATGCGTCCTGCGGGGGAGATGGTATCAATCGATTCCGTGAGGCTTAAAAAGCCCGCTTCGGCCTTTTCGACTTTCTCCATGAGGATATCAGCACATCCTTCAGGGAACGGGATAAGCGATCCAGCTTCCAAACGACCAGCACATCCCCTTTGCGCAGTTGGCCAAGAAGCCGATGAAGCTCAGGGCGGTTCCAGCGTCCGCCGGAAGCTTTTTCTTGAAAAATGAGTTCACATCCAGCGGATTTCAGGGCTTCAATTTGCGCTGTGGTGTCCTGATCCTGAGTGGAGACACGGGCATAGCCGATTAACATATTGCATAAACCTATTGCCAATGGTGGTGATTATGCAATACATTTACGCAAGACGCAAACCCTTGATGGGTGGCGATCCAGAATTTATTGCGCAAACGAACGTTTGTGCAACGAAGAGTTTCCAGTTTTAGCCCATGCCCGTTCAATTCCTCACCGAAGAGCAGCGTGCCAACTATGGCCGCTTTGTTGCAGAGCCGACTCAGGCTGATTTAGCGCGTTATTTTTACCTGGATGATAGCGATCGCCGCTATATTGCGCCAAAACGGGGTGAACATAACCGGTTGGGCTTTGCCGTTCAATTGACGAGTGTGCGCTATCTGGGTCGTTTCTTGGATGATATCAAACAAGCTCCCCCGATAGTCTTGAGTACATTGGCTCAGCAGCTCACCCTTGAAGAAACGGACTGCATTGACAGTTACCGTGACCAGCGTCAACGCTTGCGGCATATTGAGGAAATATGCCGGAACTATGGCTATAATGCCTTTACTGAACCGACTTATGGATTTCGATTGACCCGCTGGCTATATGTCCAGTGCTGGACAGGTACGGAGTTTGTTGTTTGAACGGGCGACAGCCTGGTTGCTGGCGAACAAGGTCATACTCCCTGGCGCCAGTTTACTGGAGCGATTCGTATCCAGGCTTCGTCAGCGTGTGGAAAGGCGTCTTTGGCAATGTATCAGTCAATCACTGACTGAGCGTCAACGGCGGAGGTTGGAGGATTTATTGCGGGTGCCTGAAGGTAGTCGTCGTTCCCTGCTTGACCAGTTACGTACCGGGCCGACACAAATCAGCGGCCCATCCTTGGTTCGTGCTTTGGAGCGGCTGAGCAGAATCAAACAGTATGGCAGTACAATCCCATCTGCGGGGTCGATTCCGCCAAATCGGATTGCTTCCTTAGCACGATTTGCCATTCGTGCTAAGGCAGGGACACTGAGCAGGTTGCCGGAACAAAGAAAACTGGCGACGCTTGCCGCCTTTATGCATACCCTGGAGGCGTCCGCCCAGGATGATGCATTGACGATTGCGGATGCATTACTGCACGAGATATTCAATAATGCCGCTAAAGCCGACCAAAAGGCGCGATTGCGTAGCCTTCACGACTTGGATTCGGCGGCAACCATGTTGGCGGATGCTTGCAACCTGCTGCTCAATGCGGAAATACCGGATACGGAAGTACGGAGTGCTGCCTTTAACCGGTTTCCGCGTGAGCGTCTAGAGCAAGCTCTGGAGGAAACGTATGCTCTCATTCGTCCCCCGGATGATGTGTTTTACAGTGAATTACAGGTTCGCTATCGGCGGATTCGCCTGTTTTACCAGCCTTACTAAAGCACCTACGCTTTGGAGCATCTCCTGCTGGTGAAGACACCCTGGCCGCGTTGAACTATTTACGTCGGCAAAAGCAACGGTTTAAGGGAACCGTTCCCTTAAAAGTGGTCAACAAGGCTTGGCAGCGCCATGTGATTACGGATACAGAGAAGATGACCGTTGATCCTCGCGCTTACACATTTTGCGTACTGGATCGTCTGCGACCGGCATTGAAGCGGCGAGATGTATTTGTTACACCGAGCTGGCAATATGCTGACCCACGCAAAGGGCTGTTAAGTGGTGATGAATGGGAGGCAACCAGACCGATAATTTGCCGTGCCTTGGGCTATTCAGCCGATCCGAAACCAGTGTTGGAGGAGTTGAGGCAGGAATTGGATGTAACATACCGGAAGGTTAGCGCCAGACTGACCGATAATCCATACGTTCGTTTTGAAGGTTCTCCAGGCAAGGAAGAATTGATTCTGAGTCCATTAGATAAACTGGACGAGCCGGATTCGTTGGTTACTTTACGTTTGGAAGTCAAAAAGCGAATGCCCCTGGTTGATTTGCCCGAAATTCTATTGGAGATTGCAGCCTACACGGGTTTTACGGAGGCGTTCACCCATATCAGCGAGAAGTCAGCCCGGGTGGCCGATTTGGATGTCAGTCTTTGCGCAGTTTTGCTCTCCGAGGCTTGCAATACGGGCATTGAGCCGTTGGTCAATGATGACTTGCCCTATTTACGGCAAGATCGGTTGGTTTGGGCCAATCAAAACTATATACGGGACGAAACACTGGTAGCAGCCAACGCCAGGTTGGTATCCACGCAAAACGCGTTGGCATTAGCCCATGCCTGGGGAGGCGGGGAAGTTGCTTCAGCAGATGGAATGCGTTTTGTAGTGCCGGTTAAAACCTTGCATGCCAAAGCCAATCCAAAATACTTCGGTACGGGGCGCGGGGTCATGTATTACAATCTTGTATCCGACCAGTTTACAGGCCTGCATGCAATTACGGTGCCGGGCACCTTACGAGACAGCCTGATTCTGCTATCAGTGGTTCTGGAACAGGAGACAGAGCTACAGCCAACGCAAATCATGACGGATACCGGTGCCTATTCTGATGCCGTATTTGGCTTATTTCGGCTATTGGGATATCGGTCTGCTATCGGTGGTACACGGTTCTGGCGCATTGATCGGGAGGCGGATTATGGCTTGCTGAATTATGTGGCGCGACAGCGTGTTAATCTGGAACGGATTGCTCTGCACTGGGATGATTTGCTCCGTTTGGCCGGTTCTCTCAAGCTGGGCCATGTCTCTCCGACTAATATTATGCGGGCTTTGCAAGTCGGGGATCGTCAAACACCGCTTGGGAAAGTGCTGCTGGAATTCGGTCGCATTGACAAAACGCTGCATGTCCTCAACTACATTGATGACGAGGAAGGCCGTCGCGCAATCCTCACCCAATTGAATCGTGGGGAAGGACGACATGGGCTGGGTAGAACCGTCTTTCGGCAGACGCGGTGAGTTGAGGCAGCGTTACCGTGAAGGACAGGAGGACCAATTGGGGGCTCTCGGCCTGGTTCTCAATATTATTATTCTGTGGAACACGCTCTATATGAGCGCCATACTGGATCAACTGAGGCAAGAAGGCTACAAGGTGCTGGATGAGGAGGCTGCCCGTCTATCGCCGCTGATTCACAAGCATATCAACATGTTGGGCCGCTATTCTTTCTCCGTGCCGGAATCTGTAATGTGGGGTGAGCTCAGACCCTTACGTAATCCTGATAAACAGCCTTAAGTGCATCTACTGTTCCACTACTCCCCAAACCCCATGAACTGGGCTATCTGGCCCTGGATGAGAGCGGAGCCAAGCTTCTGTTTTCCCTCTTCTCCAACCGGCATGAACGCAAATCCACCCTGATTACCACCAACCTGCCCTTTGAAGAGTGGGACACCGTCTTTAAAGACCCGGCCATGACCGTGGCCCTAGTCCAGAGTATTTTAACACCAGAGAAGGCAATATGCCTGGGGTGGACAATTTTGCTTCGTCACTCTGGTACATTTTTATCTTGCCAAATACAGACACGTTTTGTCTACAAATCGAATTAGGGGACAGTGTCCCAAGGGAATCCATCGAAATTATGAAGGTGAGGTTCAGTGCAAAACTACATTTTCTGCTTGAATAATTTTCGGATGGTAATTCGCTTCCAATAACCCTTTACGGCTTTGCAATCGAATCTTATCGATTGCTCGCAACTGCGTTAAATCGATCCGACGTTCCATATCCAAGCCATTGATCTCAGAAGGCTGAATGTTGACCACATACGGCCAAGGTTTATGGTTTTTCAGCAAGGGAGCCACAATGTCCCGCTTCCCATAATGATTCAGGGTATCGTTGGAACAATCACGCAGGGACGGGCCTTTTGAATTTCGGTGCCTTTAGTAGGGTCTAAATCCACCCACCAGATTTCATACTGGTTAATCTGCATCTTCAAGCCCATCAGCAACAGCCACGTCCCAAATTGCAGTTTCCGCCTGATAGTCCAGGTTGTGAGTTTCAGTGTTAAATGGCACCATTTTGACAGCGATAAATGTCACCTTAGTTGGAGCCAATGACCAGGCTGCTGTGCAACGCTTATGTCTTGGCTGCCCGGCAAATTGCGATTAGCCCAGATTCAACACACTGCAAGCGGGGTGCTTTGCTCGATTGAGCAGCCTGCTTTGGCGAGAATTGCCTGGCATTCTGGGCTCATATGACTTAAGAGCAAGGTTTTTCCCTGATCTCTGTACCTCTCGGCAAGCCACTCCACCGCTTCCATGCCTGAATGATCCCAAATGCGGGCATGCTCAAGATTAAGCACAACCATATTCGGGTCTGTGGCTGGGTTTAACAGGGTTTTGAATTTACTGACAGAACCAAAAAAGAGCTGGCCGTGTAAGCGGTACATTCTTGTTTCACCCAAAACCTCCTGCACGGCTTCGCAATAGATATGCTCAGAACTTTTCCAGACATAGGTTAAGGCCGCAAGCAAGACCCCCAGCAGGACAGCAGTCGCCAAATTGGTAAAGACAGTAATTAGGGTAACACTCACCAAAATAAAGGCATCGCTTTTCGGCATCCGGGGAAGGAGCCGAAAACTTTCCCATTCAAATGTGGCAATAACAACCATGAACATGACACCAACCAGAGCCGCAATCGGGATTTGCTGGATAAGATCGGAGCCGGCCACGATAAATATCAATAGCGCTATCGCTGCAACCAAACCGGATAAACGGCCCCGGCCACCCGAATTGACGTTTATCATACTCTGACCGATCATCGCACAGCCGCCCATGCCCCCGAAAAACCCGGTGACCACATTGGCGAAACCTTGCCCAAGGCACTCACGAGCATTCTGACCTTTTGTTCCCGTCATTTCATCAATCAAGGTCAAGGTTAAAAGCGTTTCAATGAGACCAACGCCTGCCATGATGAGAGAGTACGGGAAAATGATTTTCCAGGTTTCCAGATTCAAGGGCACTTGGGGAAGATGAAATACTGGCAAGCCACCGGCAATATTGGCAATGTCCCCAACCGTTTTGGTATGCAACCCTCCGAAGATGACCGTCAGGGAAATGACAACGATGGCGGCTAAAGCTGCCGGCACTTTGGCCGTAAACCTGGGCAGGAAATGCATAATCAACATGGTTGCAAAAACCAGCCCCAGCATGACATAGAGAGCCGGTCCATTCATCCAGGTCGCGGCATGCGCCGCCTTAACCTGAAAGTGTTCTAACTGAGCCAGGAAGATAACGATGGCCAAACCGTTCACAAAGCCCAACATAACCGGTGTTGGAACCAGTGAAATGAACTTCCCCAGATTTAAGGCTCCCGCTATAAGCTGAAGCAGCCCCATCAGGACTACGGCTGCAAAAAGATATTCAGGCCCGTGGGTATGCACGAGTGCTGCAATAACAACAGCGATGGCTCCCGTCGCCGCTGATATCATGCCTGGACGCCCACCCACTAGAGAGGTAATCAGGCAGATGATAAAAGCGCTATAGAGTCCAACTAACGGAGAAACCCCTGCCACAAAGGAAAAGGCAACGGCTTCGGGAACCAGGGCCAGAGCAACGGTTAAGCCGGACAGAATATCAGCTCGGGGATTGAGCGAAAGATAGTTTTTCATAATGCAAATCCTGAATTATAGCCATTTGCCCAATGACCGTTCCATCTCTGACAGAGGCTACGATTCAAGGCATCAGGGCAAAAAGCCGCACAAACAACGTAAAGAAAGCGTGATGATTGGAATTATGGTGGCGTTTGCATCGTTCAGGATTTCTTTCTGATGGGATTGAGGGGATTGTACATACTAACACTAAACATCAAGCGAATTTGATCATTCCCTCTCAAAAACGACCGTTTTTGAGAGGGAATGATACGAATGATTTTATCCTTTTAAAGTATTTAAATACCCAGGATAAGTTTATGAATAGAAACCTTTTAGGTTGGTTTATTGATTCGAGTAGGCTGGAAAGATGGATATTTTTCAGGCAGTTTGACAATAAAAGTCGTACCACCACCCATTTGAGAGAAGACAGCTATTTTGCCACCCAGAAGTTCTACTAATCGTTTTGTATTCGCCAATCCTAATCCAGTCCCCTCAGCCTTCTGGGCGTGTTCGGCCAGCCTTGAATATTCCTTGAAGATAGTTTCCTGCTGTTCTTGTGGAATCCCCAAGCCGGTGTCCTGCACTTCGAATATATTCATCCCTGTATTTTCATCGCGGTAAATACGCAATAGTACTTGCCCATTGGGCACATTATACTTAATCGCGTTGCTAAGCAAGTTTACCAGGATTTGCCGCAAATGGATGGGGTCTGACTCAATGGCCTCAAGCGATCCATTAACATCACTTTCTAGCCGCACTTCTTTTTCTTCTGCTAGCGTATGCAGGGCAGGTAGCAGCTCTTGAACAAAAGTATGAATATTGATTGATGTAGGCTGAACATTTATCCTCCCTTCTTCAACCCGTGCCCGGTCTAAAACCTCTCGAATCATGGCCCTGAGCTGATCTATTGCCGTACCAATATGATCTAGCAACTCAAGTTGGTCTTCAGTCATATTCTTGACCCCTTGGCCCTTCAATATTTCAACAAATCGAGAGACTGCCGCCAGCGGAGTCTTAAAGTCATGGGAAACCATTGCCAGGACCTTGGATTTTTGCCTGCTGGCTTGCTCCAGCTGTGCTGTTCTTTCCTCAACACGCTGTTCCAATTGCGCATTGAGTTGACTCACTTGCGTTTGTGCCTGTAGGCTGTTTTCATAGAAAAAAAGTACCCTCAAAGAAAGCAGCAAAACCAGAATCGATAGCCCAACCGTTGCCAACTCAAAACTTACAAAGAGTTGATCGCTGGCTTGGGTGCTCGCTCCGTGAATGAGTAAACGTTCAAACAATGCGATAATGGCCACTCCAGCCACCAATATCAAAATACCCATCAAGATGCTTGCTAGGGTAAACAATTTAATGCGCCTTATGGGGGATATTAAAGGCGACAGTAAGCCTTCCGGTCTAGTCAGTGCCTTAAGGCAGGATATACCTGCTACAAAAAAGGCAATAACAGCTGGCACGGATTGAACGTAACTGGACAGTACCGGAAGATGGAGTTCATAGCCCAGTACAGAAAACAAAGCTGTTTCTAGCAGCCAGAATACAATGATACTGAATCCTACAGCCACCCCCCATATATGCGGAAACCGGTTATAAACCAACAAACCCATTGCAACACCCAGCAATTGCACTGCCGTTAAAAAGGCCATGGGAATCTCGGCAAAATCCTGAGTCAGCGGCAGGAAAAATTGAAATCCGGCCAACTGAAAATAATGGAAAATGTTATATCCGGCAATGACGATGACACTCGACAGCAGAAAGCCATTGCTCCCTTTCCATCGCGCACATCTCAGGGGAACGCCCTGTGTAATCGCAATGCCCAATAATACCAGGGCAACGGAGGTGGACAAAGCAATCTCTTCACGCCGCCCAGAAAGAAGACTCAGCAAGAAGTGGTTATTGGATGCATGGCCAACCATACCCAGAATGCCTACCAGCACAATCAGGATGCCACTGGCACATCCAAAGTTTCGCCATCTCGTACTTAGTATGACCGTATCTGCCAAGTCAAACTCAGCAACGTTTGCAGCCACTGCCGCTTGGCCGCTTTTGACAGGAGTATTAGAACTCTCTTGTCTTAACATCACTACATACCCAGGGTTGTTAAAAGATATTATCTGATTACGCCAGCCCTTTTGGAATCCCTTATTTTACCAATTTTTTAGTCTAGATGGCTATTATTTAGCAGACCCCAAGTCCAATTACTCTTGACCTTGAGCAAATAGGCAAAAGGGGTTCATTTTATTTCATTTCGAAGTCATTACCTGAAAGCTTCCCGACAATGCATCGTCATAGGCTACAGCCAGGGTGACATTTATCGCTGTCAAAATGGTGCCATTTATCGCTGAAACTCACACCCTAATCAGATACACCCGGTAACGGTCTCGTTCTTGGGGCAACAGGGAGAATTTCATTGTTTTCCGTTAATGGTAGCAGAACCCTGAAGGTGGAACCTACACCCACCTCAGATTCAACAATAATGTCTCCGCCAGGACTCAGTGCTGCGCGCGCACGAGGCCGTTCAGGGGGCCGTAAACGCAACATGACTGTCCCAAAGCTCCTTTCCGCCAAGAAGCTTCTGGCTGCCGGGACCACTCCCAAAGAGGTCGCCAGCCATTTGGGAATTTCTGTTCCAACTCTCTATCGCATGGATTCCGGGAGCGGCCGCTGGAAGCCTCCCAAAGCCAAGTTTATCATCTACCCTGATGGAATCCCTATCCGATTTCCTTAGCGTACGATATTTTCCGTTTCGTGAGCAGACCCCTTTAATACGGTTTTGGCGCATATAAGCCAATTATTAAGAAGTATAAACAATCAAAAAATACCGCTTACACTGAGGGCTTGTGGTGGAGAAATTATTGAGAGTGTTGAGCATGGGCAAGAAGTTTCACACGGTTCCTTTTGGCCTGTCTGGCCTGATTTTGATTGCGGGCTGCCTGGGGGTTTCCTTATCCGGTCAGGCGTTCGCGCAACTTCAGCCCAATGGCGATATCGCTCCGCAAAGCAGTCCGGGCCTGATTGCCCCGACCGCGCCAGAGCAGTTGCCGGACATGCCCCGCAAAGAGTCTGAAAAATACGCGCGCCCTGCCGAACCCAAAGCGGATGACGCTATCAGGCCAGCCCCGCCGGACGCTCCACCAGTAGTCCAGTTGGAGCGGTCGGATTTCCAGGTAAAACAACTGGTGGTGGAAGGCAATACGGTTATCTCCGAAAAAGAATTGCGCCCCCTGCTCACGCCTTACGAAAACCGCACGGTTTCGCTCGCGGAACTGGGTAAGGTGGTAGACGCCATCAACAAGCTTTACTACAAAAAGGGCTATTACACCTCCCAGGCATATATTCCGCCGCAGAACCTGGATAACCAGACGGTGACGATCAAGGTGCTGGAAGGCCGGATTGGGGAAGTGACGGTAACCGGCAACCGCTTTATTCAGGGCAAAGTGGTCAAGCGAGACGTGGACGCACAGGAAAACAACATCCTGAACGTGCAGGCACTGCAAGACAAGCTCCGCCGGATTAGCGCCTCCTCCTCGGCTTACCGACTGAAAGGCGTTTTAACCCCCGGCAAGGAAAACGGTCAGACCAATATTGAACTTCAGGTTCGGGAGCGCTTTCCCTGGCAAATTTCCCCCACCTTCGACAATCAGGGGCGCCCCTTTATCGGCACCTATCGCTGGGGGGTGGAAGCCGCCAACTCCGACTTGACCGGGCATGGAGACCAGTTCCGCGCCCGCTGGATCGCCGCTGCCGGAACGCAGGTGGCTGCCGGTTCCTACTTTATCCCCGTCAACAAGCACGGCACCCAGGTGGGCAGCACATTCGCCTTCAGCCGGGTGAACCTGGATCTGGGCATCCACAACCAGGCCCAGATTGTCGGGAAATCCTACGATTACGCGGCGGTCGTGCTGCAACCCCTGGATCGCCAGCATCACCTGACATTGGACGGCAGCCTGAACTTTCGCAGGGTGGTCACATACTTCGATGGCGATCGGGATTCGGCGAACCAGGTCAACATTGCAGCTCTGCGACTGGGACTGACCTTTGACCGCAACGATCGCTTCGGCAGAACCTTCCTGCGGGCGCAAACCTCCTTTGCGCCCGGCTGGATGGGAGCCAACAGCAAGTTCTGGAAAAACAACCTGATTGCCACCCGTGTGATCACTCTGCCCCGCCGCAACCTGTTAATCCTACGCGGCAATGGCCAGCTGACCCCGGATGGCCTGCCTTCAGCGGAACTGATGCAGATTGGCGGCGCGTATAGCGTAAGGGGGTATACCGAAGGCTTGCTGGCCGGGGATCGTGGTTACAGCTTTACGGCGGAACACCGCTGGCCCATTCCGGGGCTTCGCCATGTATCTCCATGGCTGGATAACCGGCTGCAAGGGGCAACGTTTTTCGATTTCGGCAACGTGTGGCTGGATCGCAGCAGTCGGCTCTTTATAGAAGGCCAGTCCCACCAGGCGAAACGGACATTGCTGGCCGGGGCCGGGGTTGGCTTCAGACTCCAGTTGAATTCCTTGATGCAGGGCTTTGCAGACTTGGGCTGGGGTCTGGTAAACCGTACCAGCGTGGAACCGAACGCACAGCCCAGCTTCCGGGTGCATTTCGGAATCCGGGCCAACCTGCTGCCGGAAGATTATCGCAACTGGAACAGCATGGCCAAAGCACAGTCCGAGAACCCGGCCAACAGCTCTCCGGCCGCCCAGCCGCCCAGTCAGCCCCCGTTCATCGTTCCGCCCCAATCCGGGCGGTAACCGTTCGTTTTAACGAATGGATAGTTTTTCGCTATCCGGCGCTTCTTCCAGAATGAGTTGATCCTGCCGGATTGTCAGGCTCTTGCCCTTGAAAAAGTTCATACCCAGCAGGCCGGAGAGCATCAGGTCTTTTCCCAGATCCTGAATGACGGCCTGCACTTCTGACACCCTGACCTGACCGATCACCACGTTTTTCAGGGTGACGACCGGCGCCTGGATAATGCCGTTGGCGGTAATAATGGAGACCCTGGGCAGATCGGAAGTGATGTCCAGACCCAGTTTGGCAGCCATACGGGGGGTAATCACGGTGTAGGAAGACCCGGTGTCAATCATAAATGTGCCCATGGCATGCCCGTTCACCACGGCAGGAACCGCAATGCTGCTATCGGCCTGGGAAATCACGGGGATTGCATAACGGTTGCCGCGCGGCGCAACGACGGCCTTGTCGGCCACTGAGAGCCGGGCCGCGTTTTCTCTGGCCACCG
>CABHPA010000001.1 GCA_902168245.1 Candidatus Melainabacteria bacterium | reverse complement strand
TGAGGGTGGGAAGCGGACTACGAAGAAACGCTCAGTTAGCGAAATAAGCCGCACCCATTGTGACAGCAATGATCGCCCCGAACAGCGCGCACCACTTCAGCATGCGTTGCGTTGCTCCTGGCTTGCCGCTCCATTGGTGGCGGACCGCAACTATCCATACCGGCAGCGCCGCACCTGCCCCGCCCACAATGATCCAATCTCGCCATGACATCGGCATATGTTACTCGGCGGGCGAATGACCGCAATCGGGTCGTTCATTGCATGTCCGAAATGGCGCATCATGGGGTGGGAAGCTGACAATCCGAATTGGCGTAAGAAAGGGATGGCAAGCTTCCCGCTGCTGAAATACCTTGCGCGGCAAAAGGCGGTGTATGGTTCGTGCAATGATTATTGTGGCGGGTCTGACTTGCTCAACCTCCATTGGGGCCAATGCGACATCGCCTGCAACACCGGCATATCTCTCCCCGCCTGCGCCGACCAATAATGTTGAGCCGGAGTATCCCCAACATTCGCTCAGGTTGGATGAGGAGGGCGTCGTTGTAGCTTCGTTCTGGATTGAAAAGTCAGGACGGACCTCCCGATGCGCAGTGGTGGTGTCCAGCGGTTACCCTAGGCTGGATGGAGCTACATGCACCACAATCTCTAAGATGACCTTTGGCAGCTCGCGAAAAGAGGCACTTGGCCCCTTTGTCAAACAAATCAGATGGAAGTTTGAAGAGCCGTGGGATGGAAACCCGGCACTCGTCGCCTTTCAGGACCGGACGCGAGGGGTAAACAGAACTGCGCCGGGAGAGCTGCCAACAGGGCGTCGGAGCAACGCGGGCCTCTATTTAACAGTTTCAGCAACCGGGGCTGTGATACGATGCCTGGTCCGTTGGGGCACAGAGAACCCAGTTTTAGACCGGAAAGCTTGCGAGATCGCGTCGCAGTGGCGGTATCAGCCTTCTTCGCAGAATGAACGCAATGAGCATCGGTCCAAGCTGGAAACTGTCTTCTTTGCTGACCCAGCCGCTCCAGTTCCCGAGGAAAACACGTCAGGCAATTGATCGCGCTAATGTCCGCAATCGGGTCG